>DATJTE010000065.1:0-28748 GCA_035503715.1 Rhizobiaceae bacterium
AGATGGTGATGCCCGGCGACAACGTGTCGGTCGATGTGGAACTGATCGTGCCGATCGCCATGGAAGAGAAGCTGCGCTTCGCCATCCGCGAAGGCGGCCGCACCGTCGGCTCGGGCATCGTCGCCAACATCGTCGCTTAAGAAGAAAAAGATCGATCTGACGCGGGCGGGAACAGCCCGCGCCGCGCCAGAACAAGGAATAGAGTAGATGAACGGGCAAAATATCCGCATCCGACTTAAAGCGTTCGATCACCGCGTGCTCGATGCTTCGACGCGCGAGATCGTGTCGACCGCCAAGCGCACGGGCGCCAACGTCCGCGGGCCAATCCCGCTGCCGACGCGCATCGAGAAGTTTACGGTCAACCGCTCGCCGCACATCGACAAGAAGAGCCGCGAGCAGTTCGAGATGCGGACGCATAAGCGTCTGCTCGACATCGTCGACCCAACCCCACAGACCGTAGATGCGCTGATGAAGCTCGACCTGGCGGCCGGTGTGGACGTCGAAATCAAGCTCTAAGGGCGAAGAACTCGAAGAGCAAAGACCATGAGCCGGCCGGACGACGCTCCCAAGGCTCCTCTGAAGGAAGATGAACCGATGCGTTCAGGAGTGATTGCACAGAAGGTCGGAATGACCCGCGTCTACAACGACGCCGGGGAGCACGTTCCGGTCACCGTTCTCCGCATGGAGAACTGCCAGGTCGTCGCGCAGCGGACCCAGGAGAAGAACGGCTATACGGCGGTTCAGCTCGGTGTCGGTCTGGCGCGCGTGAAGAACACGTCGAAGGCGATGCGCGGTCACTTTGCCGCGGCTAGCGTCGAGCCGAAGTCGAAAGTGGCTGAATTCCGTGTGTCGCCCGAGAATCTTCTCGATGTCGGCGCCGAAATCACGGTCGATCATTTCGTCGCCGGCCAGAAGGTCGACGTGACGGGCACCTCGACCGGCAAGGGCTTCCAGGGCGTCATCAAGCGTCACCACTTTGGCGGCGGCCGCGCGACCCACGGTAACTCGGTGTCGCACCGTACCCACGGTTCGACCGGTCAGCGTCAGGACCCGGGCAAGGTGTTCAAGGGCAAGAAGATGGCCGGCCACATGGGTGCGACCCGCGTGACCACGCAGAACGTCGAGATCCACTCGACCGACACAGATCGCGGCCTGATCCTGATCCGCGGCGCCGTTCCGGGCACGAAGGGCGCCTGGATCCTGGTCCGCGACGCGGCCAAGGTTCCGCTGCCCAAGGAAGCGCCGAAGCCGGCTGCGATCCGCGCTGGCGCGGCCAAGACCGCGGCCCAGGCTGGCTCTCAGACCGAGAAGGGAGCTGAGTAATGGACATCAAGATCACCACGCTCGCCGGCAAGGATGCCGGCAAGGTCAAGCTCTCGGACGAGATTTTCGGCCTCGAGCCGCGCGACGACATCCTGGCGCGCGTCGTTCGCTGGCAGCTCGCCAAGCAGCAGCAGGGCACGCACAAGGCGAAGGGCCGCGCCGAGATCGCGCGCACCGGCGCCAAGATGTACAAGCAGAAGGGTACCGGCCGCGCCCGTCACCATTCGGCGCGCGCGCCGCAGTTCCGCGGCGGCGGCAAGGCTCACGGCCCGGTTGTCCGCTCGCATGAGCACGATCTGCCGAAGAAGGTTCGCGCGCTCGGCCTGAAGCATGCGCTTTCGGCCAAGGCGAAGGGCTCGAACATCATCGTCGTCGATGAACTCACCCTGAAGGACGCCAAGACAAAGGCTCTGGTCGCAAACTTCGCGACGCTCGGCCTGACGAACGCTCTGGTCATCGGCGGCGCCGAACTCGATCAGAACTTCCAGCGGGCTGCCATCAACATCCCGAACATCGACGTGCTGCCGATTCAGGGCATCAACGTCTACGACATCATGCGCCGCGGCACGCTGGTCCTTTCGAAGGCCGCCGTCGAGGCTCTCGAGGAGCGCTTCAAATGACCGATCTCCGACACTACGACGTGATCGTCAGCCCGGCCATTACGGAGAAGTCGACGGTTGCCTCCGAGCGCAACCAGGTCGTCTTCAACGTCGCCAAGAAGGCATCGAAGCCGGAGATCAAGGCTGCCATCGAGGCGCTGTTCGGCGTCAAGGTGACTGCCGTCAACACGCTGGTGCGCAAGGGCAAGATCAAGCGCTTCCGCGGCACGGTCGGCATGCAGAGCGACGTCAAGAAGGCGATCGTGACGCTGGCCGACGGTCACTCCATCGACGTCGCGACGGGCCTCTAGGACAGGGCGCGAGGACAGGAACATGGCACTGAAGAAATTTAATCCGGTCACGCCAAGCACCCGCCAGCTGGTGCTCGTCGACCGCTCGGCCCTCTACAAGGGCAAGCCCGTCAAGGGTCTGACCGAAGGCTTGAAGAAGTCCGGCGGACGCAACAACTATGGCCGCATCACCGCCCGTTTCATCGGCGGCGGTCACAAGCAGGCCTATCGCATCATCGACTTCAAGCGCCGCAAGCTTGATGTGACAGCGACGGTCGAGCGGATCGAATACGACCCGAACCGCACCGCGTTCATAGCGCTCATCAAGTATGAGGACGGCGAGCTGTCCTACATCCTGGCGCCGCAGCGCCTTGCGGTCGGCGACAAGATCGTTTCCGGCGAGAGCGGGATCGACGTGAAGCCGGGCAATGCGATGCCGCTGGGTTCGATGCCGGTCGGCACGATCGTCCACAATGTCGAGCTGAAGCCGGGCAAGGGCGGCCAGATCGCCCGTTCTGCTGGCGGTTATGCCCAGCTCGTCGGCCGCGACCAGGGCATGGCGATCCTGCGCCTGAACTCGGGCGAGCAGCGCCTCGTCCAGGGCTCGTGCTTCGCCACTGTCGGCGCCGTGTCGAACCCCGACCACGGCAACGTCAATCTCGGCAAGGCAGGCCGCAACGTGTGGAAGGGCAAGCGCCCGCACAACCGCGGCGTCGCCATGAACCCGGTCGACCACCCGCATGGTGGTGGTGAAGGCCGCACCTCTGGTGGCCGCCACCCGGTCACCCCGTGGGGCAAGCCGACCAAGGGCAAGAAGACGCGGTCCAACAAGTCGACCGACAAGTTCATCATGCGCTCGCGCCACGCGCGCAAGAGCTAAGAAGAGGTAGTCAGACGTGACCCGTTCAGTTTGGAAAGGCCCGTTCATCGACGGCTATCTGCTGAAGAAGGCAGACAAGGTTCGTGATGGCGGCCGTAACGAGGTGATCAAGATGTGGAGCCGCCGCTCCACCATCCTGCCGCAGTTCGTCGGCCTCACCTTCGGCGTCTACAACGGCCAGAAGCATATCCCGGTCTCGGTGTCCGAGGAGATGGTGGGCCACAAGTTCGGTGAGTTCGCTCCGACCCGCAACTATTACGGTCACGGCGCGGACAAGAAGGCGAAGAGGAAATAACATGGGCAAGCCAAAAGCCCCCCGTCGTCTCGCGGACAACGAAGCGCGCGCAGTGCTGCGCACGATCCGTGTCAGCCCGCAGAAGCTGAACCTCGTCGCCGCGCTGATCCGCGGCAAGAAGGTCGCGACCGCGCTGAACGATCTCGAGTTTTCGCGCAAGCGCATCTCCGACACCGTCAAGCGGACGCTGGAGTCGGCGATCGCCAACGCCGAGAACAATCACAATCTCGACGTCGACGCGCTCGTCGTCGCCGAAGCCTATGTCGGCAAGTCGATCGTTATGAAGCGGTTCCATAGCCGCGGCCGTGGCCGCGCGAGCCGGATCGAGAAGCCGTTTTCGCACCTCACGATCGTCGTTCGTGAAGTCGAAGAGAAAGGGGAGGCCGCTTAATGGGCCAGAAAATCAATCCGATCGGTCTCCGCCTCGGCGTCAACCGCACCTGGGATTCGCGCTGGTACGCGAACACCGGCGAGTACGGTCAGCTCCTGCATGAAGACATCAAGATCCGCGACTACCTGATGAAGGAGTTGAAGCAGGCGGCCGTGTCCAAGGTCGTGATCGAGCGTCCGCACAAGAAGTGCCGCGTCACGATCCACGCCGCGCGTCCGGGCCTGATCATCGGTAAGAAGGGCGCCGACATCGAGAAGCTTCGCAAGAAGCTGACCGAGATGACCAAGTCGGAGACGCACCTGAATATCGTCGAGGTCCGCAAGCCGGAAATCGACGCGACGCTGGTCGCGCAGTCGATCGCGCAGCAGCTCGAGCGCCGCATCGCGTTCCGTCGCGCCATGAAGCGCGCCGTTCAGTCGGCGATGCGCCTCGGCGCCGAGGGCATCCGCATCAACTGCTCGGGCCGCCTCGGCGGTTCGGAAATCGCGCGCATGGAATGGTACCGCGAAGGTCGCGTGCCGCTGCATACGCTGCGCGCCGACGTTGATTACGGCACGGCCGAAGCCGAGACCGCTTACGGCATCTGCGGCGTCAAGGTGTGGGTGTTCAAGGGCGAAATCCTCGAGCACGACCCGATGGCGTCCGAGCGTCGCGCGACCGAGGGCGATCAGCACGGTGGCGGTGGCGGCGGTCAGCGCCGTCGCGAAAACGCCGCGGCTTGAGGCGCAGAGAGAATTTGGAGTGAATTGAGATGCTGCAGCCAAAGCGCACAAAGTTCCGCAAGCAGTTCAAGGGCCGCATCCACGGCACCGCGAAGGGCGGGACGAACCTCGACTTCGGCGGTTTTGGCCTGAAGGCGTTGGAACCGAACCGCGTCACCGCGCGCGAGATCGAGGCGGCCCGCCGCGCGATCACCCGTGAGATGAAGCGCCAGGGCCGTGTCTGGATCCGCGTGTTCCCGGACGTGCCGGTTACCTCGAAGCCGACCGAAGTCCGCATGGGTAAGGGTAAGGGCGCTGTCGACTACTGGGCGTGCAAGGTGAAGCCGGGCCGCATCATGTTCGAGATCGACGGCGTCAACGAACAGACCGCCCGCGAGGCGCTGCGTCTCGGCGCCGCCAAGCTGTCGGTCAAGACGCGCTTCGTACAGCGCATCGCAGATTGAGGAAGGGCTGGACATGAAGGCCGCCGACGTAAGGACCAAGACGCCCGACCAGCTCAGCGATGACCTCGCCGCGCTGAAGAAGGAACAGTTCAACCTGCGCTTCCAGAAAGCGACGGGTCAGCTCGAGAAGACAGCGCGCGTGAAGCAGGTCCGCAGGGACATTGCGCGCATCAAGACCATTGCGGCCCAGAAAGCCGCCAAGAAGGCGTAAGGACAAGACAATGCCAAAGCGCGTATTGCAGGGCACCGTCGTCAGCGACAAGAACGAGAAGACGGTGGTCGTGAAAGTCGAGCGCCGCTTCACGCATCCGGTGATGAAGAAGACGGTCCGCATGACCAAGAAGTACAAGGCGCACGACGAGACCAATGCCTGCAAGGTGGGCGACCAGGTGTTCATCCAGGAATCGAAGCCGATCTCCAAGGACAAGCGCTGGATCGTCGTCTCGGGCGCCGAGGCTTAAACCGAATTTTTGAACCGACCGGGGAGGGCGCAAGCGCCTCCCGAATGAGAGAAGAAGAAGGCGGCCAGTCATGATTCAGATGCAAACAAACCTCGACGTCGCGGACAATTCCGGCGCCCGTCGGGTCATGTGCATTAAGGTGCTGGGCGGCTCGAAGCGGAAATACGCTTCCGTCGGCGACATCATCGTGGTGTCGATCAAGGAAGCCATTCCGCGCGGCCGCGTGAAGAAGGGCGATGTGATGAAGGCGGTCGTTGTGCGCACCGCCAAGGACATCCGTCGCCCGGATGGCAGCGTGATCCGTTTTGACAAGAATGCGGCGGTGCTGGTCGACAACAAGTCGGAGCCGGTCGGTACGCGCATTTTCGGGCCGGTTCCGCGCGAGCTTCGCGCCAAGAACCACATGAAGATCATCTCGCTCGCGCCTGAAGTGCTGTAAGGAGCCGGGACAATGCAGAAAATCCGCAAGGGCGACAAAGTCGTCGTGCTTTCCGGCAAGGACAAGGGCCGCACCGGCGAGGTGCTGCGCGTCATGCCTAAGGACGACAAGGCCGTCGTGCGTGGCGTGAACCAGGTTCGCCGCCATCAGAAGCAGTCGCAGTCTCAGGAAGGCGGCATCATTACCAAGGAAGCGCCGATCCACCTGTCGAACATCGCGATCGCCGACCCGAAGGATGGCAAGCCGACCCGCGTCGGTTTCCAGATCCAGAAGGATGGCACGAAGGTGCGCGTCGCCAAGCGCTCTGGAGAAGTCATCAATGGCTAAGGCAGCTCAAAACAATCAACCGCGTCTGAAGAAGGTCTACAACGAGACCATCCGCAAGGCGCTGCGCGAGCAGTTCAACTATGAGAACGAGATGCAGGTTCCGCGTCTCGACAAGATCGTGCTGAACATGGGCGTTGGCGAGTCGACGGGCGATTCCAAGAAGCCGTCCATCGCGGCCGAGGACCTGTCGATGATCGCCGGCCAGAAGGCCGTCGTGACCCGCGCGCGCAAGTCGATCGCGACCTTCAAGGTCCGCGAGAACATGCCGATCGGCGCCAAGGTGACGCTCCGCCAGGACCGTATGTACGAGTTCCTGGATCGCCTGGTGAACATCGCGCTGCCGCGCGTTCGAGACTTCCGCGGGCTCTCGCCCAAGAGCTTCGACGGCCGTGGCAACTACGCGATCGGTATCAAGGAGCACATCGTGTTTCCCGAGATCAACTACGACAAGGTCGACCAGATCTGGGGAATGGACATCGTCGTTTGTACGACCGCCAAGACGGATGATGAGGCCCGGGCTCTGCTCAAGGCTTTCAACTTTCCGTTCCGGCAGTAACGGCAGCGAGAACAAGGAACTTTCTGAATGGCAAAGACCAGCTCAGTCGAGAAGAACAATCGCCGCCGCAAATTGGCCGCGCAGTACGCACCCAAGCGCGCCGCGCTGAAGGCGATCGTCATGGATCAGTCGAAGCCGCTCGAAGAGCGCTTCCAGGCTCAGCTCAAGCTGGCCGCGCTGCCCCGCAACGGCGCCAAGGTTCGCATTCGCAACCGCTGCGAAGTGACGGGTCGCCCGCGCGCCTATTACCGCAAGCTCAAGGTGAGCCGTATCGCGCTTCGCGAGCTTGGCAATTTCGGCCTTATCCCCGGCCTCGTGAAGTCGAGCTGGTAAGGAGACGCACCAATGGCACTGAATGATCCTTTGGGCGATATGCTCACCCGCATCCGTAACGCTTACGGACGTAAGAAGAACAAGGTTTCGACGCCGGCCTCGCGCCTGCGTTCGCGCGTTCTCGAAGTGCTGAAGTCGGAAGGCTACATCCGCGATTTCAGCCAGACGGACCACGCGGACGGCAAGTCCGAGATCGAGATCGAGCTGAAGTATTACGAGGGCAATCCAGTCATTCGCGAAATCGCCCGCGTGTCCAAACCCGGCCGCCGCGTTTACGTGTCGGTCAAGTCGATCCCGCAGGTCGCCAACGGCCTCGGCATCTCGATCCTTTCGACTCCGAAAGGCGTGATGGCCGACCACGAGGCGCGCGAACAGAATGTCGGCGGAGAGATTCTCTGCCAGATATTCTAGTTCAACCGGACCGCTAGAAGAGAAGAACGAGGACAAAGAAATGTCTCGTATTGGCAAGAAAGCCGTTTCGCTCCCGCAGGGCGTTTCCGCGTCCATCAGCGGCCAGACCGTGACGGCGAAGGGCCCGAAGGGCGAACTCAAGTTCGTCGTCAATGACGATATTCTCGTCAAGATGGAGAACAACGAGATCGCCGTCGAGCCGCGCGATCAGTCGAAAGCCTCGCGCTCGAAGTGGGGCATGTCGCGCACGCAGATCCAGAACATCCTGCAGGGTGTGAAGGAAGGCTACGAGAGGAAGCTCGAGATCACCGGCGTCGGCTATCGCGCGACGATGCAGGGCAAGAACCTGCAGCTGGCGCTTGGTTTCAGCCACGACGTCGTCTACGAGACGCCGAAGGGCATCACGATTTCGACGCCGAAGCCGACGGAAATCACGGTGTCGGGCATCGACAAGCAGCAGGTCGGCCAGGTCGCCGCGGAAATCCGCGAATACCGTGGCCCCGAGCCCTACAAGGGCAAGGGTGTTCGCTACGCCGGCGAGCGCATCGTGCGCAAGGAAGGCAAGAAGAAGTAGGCGAATGATCCCGAAAAGTTGCAGACTTTTCGGACAAGATCATTCGTAAGGAAACAACGCCACGGAGAGCGGCCGCGGGAAGCGCCTATCGGCTTACCGCACACGGCCGCTGCCGTTTATCAAGGCAAGGAAGATCGGCCATGGCCAACAAGGAAGTCACTCAGAAGCGCGCGCAGCGCATTCGCCGCCAGATCAAGAAGGTCTCGGGCGATCGTCCGCGTCTTTCGGTGCATCGCTCGTCGAAGCACATCTACGCGCAGATCATCGATGACGTGAAGGGTCACACCCTGGCCGCCGCGTCGAGCATCGAGAAGGACATGAAGGGCGGCCTGAAGACCGGTGCGGATTCCGCAGCCGCGGCGGCCGTCGGCAAGCTTCTCGCCGAGCGCGCAACCAAGGCAGGCGTCAAGGAAGTTGTCTTCGACCGCGGCGCCTACATCTATCACGGCCGCGTCAAGGCGCTGGCCGACGCTGCTCGCGAGGGCGGGCTCAGCTTCTAATTTCGCCGGCCGGTGATCCAAAGAGACGCCGGCTAAACAGCAACCCGTGCTTCCGGAAAAGAACAAGGACTAGGATATGGCACAGGAACCCAGAGAACGCGGCCGCGGCCGCGAGCGGGATCGCGAAGAGCGCGACAGCGAGTTCGTCGACAAGCTCGTTCACATCAACCGCGTAGCAAAAGTCGTTAAGGGCGGCCGCCGTTTCGGCTTCGCCGCGCTCGTTGTCGTCGGCGACCAGAAGGGCCGCGTCGGCTTCGGTCATGGCAAGGCGCGCGAAGTGCCGGAGGCCATCCGCAAGGCGACCGAGAGCGCCAAGCGCGATCTGATCTTCGTGCCGCTGCGTTCGGGCCGCACGCTTCATCACGACGTGGAAGGCCGCTGGGGCGCTGGCAAGGTTCTGCTGCGCGCTGCCAAGCCGGGTACCGGCATCATCGCCGGCGGTCCGATGCGCGCTGTTTTCGAGACGCTCGGCATGCACGACGTCGTCGCCAAGTCGATGGGTTCCTCGAACCCGTACAACATGGTTCGCGCCACGTTCGACGCGCTGAAGAGCCAGATGCATCCGAAGGATGTCGCTTCGGCTCGCGGCATCAAGTATTCCACGCTTCAGGCTCGCCGCGGCAACGCGGTGACGGCTGACGAATAGTTTCTGACCAGGACGAAGATCATGGCCAAGAAAGCAGACAAGACCGTAACGGTCGAGCAGATCGGTAGCCCGATCCGCCGCCCGGGCGTGCAGCGCGCGACGCTGATCGGCCTGGGCCTCAACAAGCGTCACCGCAAGTCGACGCTGGAAGACACCCCCTCGGTGCGCGGCATGATCAAGGCCGTTCAGCACCTCGTTCGCGTCGTCGACGAAAAGTAAGGCGCGAGGAGAACGTCCATGAAACTCAATGAGATTCGCGACAACGAAGGCGCGACCCATTACAAGAAGCGCCTTGGCCGTGGCATCGGTTCTGGCTCCGGCAAGACTGGCGGCCGTGGCGTGAAGGGTCAGAAGGCGCGCTCCGGCGTCGCCATCAACGGCTTCGAGGGTGGCCAGATGCCGCTCTACCGCCGTCTGCCGAAGCGCGGCTTCAAGAACATCTTCTCGAAGGACTTCGTCGCCGTGTCGCTGGCGCGTGTCCAGACCGCGATCGACGCCAACAAGCTCGACGCCAAGGAAGTCGTGAACGCCGAAGCGCTGGTGAAGGCGGGTGTCATCCGCCGCGCCAAGGACGGCGTGCGTCTCCTCTCAGACGGCGAACTGAAGGCGAAAGTGTCCTTCGACGTTGCCGGCGCTTCCAAGGCTGCGCTCGCAAAGATCGAAAAGGCCGGGGGTTCGGTCAAGCTGCCTGAAAAGGCAGCGGCTGAATAACGGGCCTTCCGGCGAGCGGCGGCAGGGGATGGCCGCCGCTTGCAACTACAGCGGCCGAAGCCTATCTCGTGGCTTTGGTGACACGCGCCGCCCGATCAGGGCTTTCCGCCTTGCGGCTCCAGCGTGAACTGAGCACATCGCTCCAGGCGGAGAACAGCGCATGGCATCGGCTGCCGAACAACTAGCCTCAAATCTCAATTTCGCAGCCTTCGCCAAGGCCGAGGATCTCAAGAAACGCATCTGGTTCACGTTGGGCGCGCTGCTTGTCTATCGCCTCGGCACCTACATTCCGATGCCGGGCATCAATCCCGACGCCTTTGCGCAGGCGTTTCAGCAGCAATCCGGCGGCGTGCTCGGCATGTTCAACATGTTTGCCGGCGGCGCCGTCGAGCGCATGGCGATCTTCGCGCTCGGCATCATGCCCTACATCTCGGCTTCGATCATCATGCAGCTCATGACGTCGGTCATCCCGACGCTGGAAGCGCTGAAGAAGGAAGGCGAGCAGGGCCGCAAGATCATCAACCAGTACACCCGTTACGGCACTGTGCTGCTGGCCCTTGTGCAGGCTTACGGCATCTCGGTCGGCCTGGAGAGTGGCGCCAACATCGTCACCGATCCGGGCTGGTTCTTCCGCATCTCCGCCGTCATCACGCTGGTCGGCGGCACCATGTTCCTGATGTGGCTCGGCGAGCAGATCACCGCGCGCGGCATCGGTAACGGCATTTCGCTGATCATCTTCGCCGGTATCGTCGCGGGCCTTCCGTCCGCGCTTGGCGGGACGCTCGAACTCGGCCGCACCGGCGCGCTGTCGACCGGCCTGATCCTCGCGATCCTCGTGCTGGCGGTCGTCGTGATCACCGTGATCGTCTTCTTCGAGCGTGCGCAGCGACGGCTGCTCATCCAGTATCCGAAACGGCAGGTCGGCAACCGGATGTTCCAGGGCGATACCTCGCACCTGCCGCTGAAGCTCAACACCGCCGGCGTCATCCCGCCGATCTTCGCCTCGTCGCTGCTGCTCCTGCCTGCGACGCTGGCCGGCTTCTCCTCGGCGGAAACTCTGCCCGGCTGGGCGAGCTCGATTCTGGCCGCGCTCGGCCACGGCCAGCCGCTCTACATGCTGCTCTACGGCGGCATGATCATGTTCTTCGCCTTCTTCTACACCGCGATCGTCTTCAATCCGAAGGACACGGCCGACCAGTTGAAGAAGCATTCGGGCTTCATCCCGGGCTACCGCCCGGGCGAGCGCACGGCCGAATACATCGACTATGTGCTGACCCGCATCACGCTGGTCGGCGCGATCTACCTCGTCGTCATCTGCATGATCCCGGAATTCCTGATTTCGGCGACTGGCGTGCCGTTCTACCTTGGTGGCACTTCGCTTCTGATCGTTGTCTCTGTTACGCTCGACACTGTCGCGCAGGTACAAGGACATCTCATCGCCCATCAGTATGAAGGGCTGATCAAGAAGTCGAAGCTCCGCGGAGGGAAGAGGGGACGATGAGGCTGATACTGCTTGGCCCGCCGGGAGCGGGTAAGGGGACGCAAGCACAGCGACTGGTCGAGAAACACGGCATTCCTCAGCTCTCCACGGGCGACATGCTGCGCGCGGCCGTCAAGGCAGGCACGCCGGTTGGCCTTAAGGCAAAAGCGGTCATGGACGCCGGCGAGCTCGTGTCGGACGAGATCGTCAACGCGATCGTCGCCGAGCGCATCGACCAGAAGGACTGCCGCAAGGGCTTTATCCTCGATGGTTACCCGCGCACGCTCCCGCAGGCTGACGCGGTCGGCAAGATGCTCGCCAAGCGCAAGCTTAAGCTCGACACAGTCATCGAACTGATCGTCGACGATAAGGCGCTGGTCGGGCGCATCGCCAAGCGCGCCGCCGACGCGAAAGCCGCCGGCCAGCCGGTGCGCAAGGATGACGATCCGGAAGTGTTCCCGGAACGCCTGCGCGAGTACTACAAGAAGACCGCGCCGCTGACGGGCTATTATTACGCCAAGAAGCTGCTGACCAATGTCGACGGCATGGCCTCGATCGACGAGGTCACCGACCAGATCGAAAAGCTGCTCAAGAAGGCGAAGCGCGGCAAGAAATAGGCGCCTTTTCTTCGGGGTTGTTCGCCTACTCGTCCCAAGCCTGGATCGTGGTCTGCCGCTTGATGCGTCCGCCGTCGAGGTCAAGCACTGCCGCGCAGAAGACCTTTACGCCGTCGGGATAGGCGCACGATTCGGTGAACGCGATCCGTGTGTCGTCGCTGGCAGCGATATCGACCGCGTGCGTCATGTCGCGCCCGCACACGTCGGCCCAGTAGTTGGAGATCGCGGCGCGGCCGGTGAGCGCCAGCGGCCGGCTCGGCGTGTTGTTGCGGTCGATGATCGTGATAACGGCATCATCGGTGTAAAAGCTCGCCAGCGCCTTGCCGTCCCGTCCCTCCAGGGCCTGCTTGATCGCCTGTCCTGACACGCCTGTTTTATTGGTCATGACGTCCCTCCTTGATATATGTCGGCATTACCTAACGTTATCATGCCCTAAAATGCTGCGATAGCGAGATTCCCGGTCGAGCGCTGTTGACGTCTCCGCTTCATTGGTCTATTGCCCGCCCACCTCTCGGCGGGCTGTGAGTCCGTTGAGCGGTTTTTCTTTTGTTCCAAGCAGAAGAGACCGCAAGGGCCGGGCTCCACCGGACGCGGATCAACTCAAGCGCCGGATTTCCGGCCCATATGGAGAACAGAATGGCTCGTATAGCCGGCGTCAACATACCGACGAACAAGCGCGTTGTGATCGCGCTCCAGTACATTCACGGAATCGGCAAGAAGTTCGCCCAGGAGATCGTCGACAAGGTCGGCATTCCGGCCGAGCGCCGCGTCAACCAGCTTACCGACGCCGAAGTGCTTGCCATCCGCGAGGCGATCGACCGTGACTATCAGGTTGAAGGCGATCTTCGCCGCGAAGTCTCGATGAACATCAAGCGCCTGATGGACCTCGGTTCGTACCGCGGCCTCCGTCACCGCCGTTCGCTGCCCGTCCGCGGCCAGCGCACCCACACCAACGCCCGCACCCGCAAGGGTCCGGCGAAGGCGATCGCAGGCAAGAAGAAGTAAGTGGCGGCAGTCGCCAATCGGCAATAGGCAGTCGGGAACAAATCGACTGCCGACTGCCGAAGCCCGACTGTCTCTGGTGTAGCCGCTGGCATTACGGCGGCGTCGATATCGAAGATAAGGACTATCAATGGCTAAGGAAGCCGGCCGCGTTCGCCGTCGTGAACGCAAAAACATCTCGTCGGGCGTTGCCCACGTCAATTCGACCTTCAACAACACCATGATCACCGTCACCGACGCGCAGGGCAACACGATTGCCTGGTCGTCGGCGGGGGCTCAGGGCTTCAAGGGCTCGCGCAAGTCGACCCCGTTCGCCGCACAGGTCGCTGCCGAGGACGTGGCCAAGAAGGCCCAGGAACACGGCATGCGCATGCTGGAAGTTGAAGTCTGCGGACCCGGCTCCGGCCGTGAGTCGGCTCTGCGTGCCTTGCAGGCGGCGGGTTTCACCATTACATCCATTCGTGACGTGACCCCGATCCCGCACAATGGCTGCCGGCCGCGCAAGAAGCGTCGCGTCTAATTCGAAATCTCATCCAAGGAGCGCCTGACGGCGCTTCTTCATGTTTCCAGATCACTCGCCACGATTGGATGGTGGCGATGAACGGAAGGAAATCAAAATGATCCAGAAAAACTGGCAGGAACTGATCAAGCCGAACAAGATCGAGTTCTCGTCCAAGGGCAAGACCCTCACCAGCCTCGTCGCCGAGCCGCTTGAGCGTGGTTTTGGCCTCACCCTCGGCAACGCGCTGCGTCGCGTGCTTCTGTCGTCGCTCCGCGGCGCGGCTGTCACCGCCGTGCAGATCGACGGCGTGCTGCATGAATTCTCCTCGATCGCCGGCGTGCGCGAGGACGTCACCGACATCGTTCTCAACATCAAGGAAATCGCCATCAAGATGGAAGGCGATGGTCCCAAGCGCATGGTCGTGCGCAAACAGGGTCCGGGCACCGTTGTTGCGGGCGACATCCAGACCGTTGGCGATGTCGAGATCCTCAATCCGGATCACATCATCTGCACCCTCGACGAGGGCGCGGAGATCCGCATGGAGTTCACCGTCGACACCGGCAAGGGTTACGTACCGGCCGACCGCAACCGCGCCGAAGACGCGCCGATCGGCCTCATCCCGGTCGACTCGCTCTACTCCCCGGTCAAGAAGGTCTCCTACAAGGTCGAAAACACCCGCGAGGGCCAAGTTCTCGACTATGACAAGCTGACCATGACGCTCGAGACTGACGGTTCGATCACCGGCGAGGACGCAGTCGCTTTCGCGGCGCGCATCCTGCAGGACCAGCTGGCGCTCTTCGTCAACTTCGACGAGCCGCAGAAGGCGGTCGCCGAAGAGTCCGTCACCGAGCTCGCCTTCAACCCCGCGCTGCTGAAGAAGGTCGACGAGCTGGAGCTGTCGGTCCGTTCGGCCAACTGCCTGAAGAACGACAACATCGTCTACATCGGCGACCTGATCCAGAAGACGGAAGCGGAGATGCTCCGGACCCCGAACTTCGGCCGCAAGTCGCTGAACGAGATCAAGGAAGTTCTGGCCGCCATGGGCCTGCACCTCGGTATGGAAGTGCCGGACTGGCCGCCGGAGAACATCGAAGATCTCGCGAAGCGTTACGAAGACCAGTACTGAGCCTACCATCGAGCATAGTACCAAGGGCTTCGGCCCGACGGCTATGCGGAAAACCATCAGGGGCCGTGGCCTCTTGAACAACTGAAGAAGGAAGAGACACATGCGCCACGGTTTCAAAGGCCGCCGCTTCGCCCGCAGTGTAAGCCATCGCAAGTCGATGTTTGCCAACCTCGCCGTCTCGCTGATCGAGCATGAGCAGATCGTGACCACGCTTGAGAAGGCGAAGGACCTGCGTCCGATCGTCGAGAAGCTGGTCACGCTCGGCAAGCGCGGCGATCTGCACGCTCGCCGTCAGGTGATCGCGCAGATCGGCAACGAGCCGGTCGTCAAGCGGCTGTTCGACACGATCGCGCCGCGTTACGCGCAGCGCAATGGCGGGTATCTCCGCATCATGAAGGCGGGTTTCCGTAAGGGCGACAACGCCGCGATCGCGGTCATCGAGTTCGTCGATCGCGACACCTCGGCCAAGGGCGCCAAGGACCGCGCCCGCGTGGAGGCTGAAGGCGTCTCCGAGGAAGAGGCAGCCGCGGCGTAATCATTACCCGAAAAGTCGCAGACTTTTCGGATAAGATCATGCGCCAAAAAAAGGCGCGCCAGCGTTCTGCTTTTCTTGAAACTGCTTCAGGGGCCCTCGCGGCCCCTTTTGCTTTTCTGGCGTCGCCACTACCTCGTGACAAACACGCAACGAGGAGTCCGCCGATGAGAAGCCGAGTGTTGGACGCGTTCGTCGCGTTCCTCCTGTTGGTTATGACAGCCGGCGCCAGCGCCACGGAGAACGGAACGATGCTGCTTGAAGCTGCAAGGGCGGGAGATGCCGCGAAGGTTGAATCCCTGATTGCGTCGGGCGCCCCGCTCGAAGCGCGCGATGAGGCCAAACGCACCGCGCTGCTGATTGCCACGCGGGCGAACAATATCGACGCTGCACGCGCCTTGATCGCCGCCGGCGCCGACGTGAACGCCAAGGACGACATTCGCGACACGCCCTATCTTTACGCCGGTGCGCAGGGCCGCATCGAGATCCTGAAGGCCATCCTGGCGACCGGCAAAGCCGACCTGAAGGACACCAACCGTTATGGCGGCACGGCGCTCATTCCCGCGGCCGAGAAGGGGCATCCCGAGGCCGTGCGCATGCTGATCGAGGCAGGCGTCGACATCGACCATGTCAACAATCTCGGCTGGACGGCGCTGCTCGAAGCGGTGGTGCTGAGCGAGGGCGGCCCGATCCACCAAGAAATCGTCGGACTGCTCGTTGATGCCGGCGCCAGGAACATTCCGGACCGCGACGGCGTGACGCCGCTCCAGCACGCGCAGGCGAGGGGTTTTGCCGAAATCTCTGAGCGCATCGCGGCTGGAAAGCGCTGAGTTTCCTCGGCGTAAGATGAGCGCCGCCGCCGCGCCGCGTGGGGTAACCGGTGATGAGCACGCCTCTTCTTTCGCCGCGGAATTAAGTAGCTACCGCCGCGCATATTCCACCCGGACGAGGGATCACGTCTGTCAGGAGCTGTCAGCAGTCTTTCGCAAATCGATCCACCCCCTTCTAACCTCCCACATACTGTCTCACGCGAATTGAGACAGGAGCGACGGTGGGCAGGCACGGCGACGAAGACAGGCAGGCATTGGCGCACATCGTAGCGCTTTTGCTCTCGCTCGCCGCACTGGCCGTCGCGGCCGGCACGCTCCCGGCGTCGCGGCGCTTCGTCCTGTTGGCGGTCCTGAGCCACGCCGCGGCTGTTGCTTGCGCCTTTGCCGGCAAGATGCACGCGCCGATAGATTGCCGCTCATGGCCCGCGCCCGACGAGAACGATGAGTTGCAGCTGTCAGGAGTTTTCCGCGCGCTTGCATGCGCTTTAGCCGTCTTGGCGCGTCACGCCACGCATGCCGCGAATTGGCTGATCTATCTCGCATTTCCATTGTCATTAGAAGCCGCGGCCATGTCCGACGCTGTCGCGCCATGTCCCCGCGCTCCCGACACCTCCTGACGTGCTGGCGTTCCCCGAAGCAGTCTCGAGCCACAAAGGCCAGGCCGGCGAAAACCCGGGCGTGGCAACGGGAACGTGTATCCCATCCGCGACGGTCTTTGATTTTGCACAATCCTCGGCACAATGCCGCCATTCGCGCTGGAGTCGCATTGATGAAGTTTCGCCGCCTTGCCCCGATCCTTACGCTTGCCATTGGCTTGGCGCTTCCCGCGGCCGCGGAGGACAGCAAAACCATCTCCAGCGATATACTGAATGAGCTGCTGCGTGGCTCCTCCGACGCGGCGCCGCTCGACCGGAAAGTGCCGTTCGGCCGCGCCGAAATGGAGCTCTCCTTTGCGCCACTGGTGAAAGCCACAGCGCCGGCCGTCGTGAATGTCTACGCATCGTCCACCCAGAACGTGCAGTCGCCGTTCATGGGCGATCCGTTCTTCGAGCAATTTTTCGGCAGGCAGGTGATGCCGCCGCGCGTCCAGTCCTCATTGGGCTCCGGCGTTCTCGTCGACGCCACCGGCATCGTGGTGACGAACTATCATGTGATCCGCGGCGCCGATGAGGTGAAGGTTGCGACCGCCGACGGCCGCGAGTTCGAAAGCACGGTGACGCTGAAGGACGAGCAACTTGATCTGGCGATCCTGAAGATCACCTCGAATGAACAGTTCCCGACGATTCCCGTCGGCGATTCCGAAGCGCTCGAAATCGGCGACCTGGTACTTGCCATCGGCAATCCATTCGGCGTTGGCCAGACCACCACCAGCGGCATCGTGTCCGCGCTTGCGCGCTCGCATATCGGCATTGGCGATTTCGGCTACTTCATTCAGACGGACGCGGCGATCAATCCGGGCAATTCAGGCGGCGCGCTGATCAACATGCGCGGCGAACTCGTCGGCATCAACAGCGCCATCTACAGCCAGAGCGGTGGCTCGATCGGCATCGGCTTCGCCATCCCATCGAACATCGTCAGAGCCTTCGTCGCCTCGGCGCAGGCCGGCAACGATTTCTTCGAACGGCCCTATATCGGCGCGAGCTTCGATGATGTGACTGCGCAGATTGCCGAGTCGCTCGGCATGTCGCGGCCGAGCGGCGCGCTCGTGTCACGCATCGAGGAGGGCGGGCCTGCCGCGAAGGGTGGCCTGAAGCCGGGCGACGTTCTGCTGGCAATGGATGGCGCGGCCATCGATTCCGTCGATGGTCTCGGTTATCGCCTGGCGGTGCAGCAGGTTGGTCACGTCGCCAAATTTAATGTCCTCCGCAAAGGAGCCGAGACGCCCATAGAGGTGACGCTCGAAAAGGTGCCTGCCGGCGCGAACAGCACTGAGGTCGAGATCGGCGGCCGCAGCCCATTCGCGGGCGCCAAGGTCGCCGAGGTCTCACCGCGGCTTGCCCAGCGCCTCAACTTGCGCTCGGGCATCCGGGGTGTCGCCGTCGTCGATATCAATCCCAACTCGCCGGCGGCCGGTTTTGGCTTCCGCCCGCGCGATGTCTTGCTCGAGGTCAATGGTGAGGAAGTCACCACCGCCGAGCAGCTCCAGCAGATCGCACAGAGCCGCACCCGGACCTGGCGCTTCACCATCGAGCGCGACGGACGTGTGATGCGCCAGATACTGCGTTTCTGAGCGTTTGATCCTATATTCACGGCATGGCCGACCTTTTTACCGCCGATGAACCGCAGAAAGCCCAGCCGGCACGTCCGCTGGCTGACCGGCTGCGCCCCAAAACCCTGGCGGAGGTGGTCGGGCAGGAGCACCTGACCGGAGACGACGGCGCGCTGACGCGCATGATCCGTTCGCAGTCGCTCGGCTCGATGATCTTCTGGGGACCACCCGGCACGGGCAAGACGACGGTCGCCCGGCTGCTCGCCGGCGAGACCGATCTTGCCTTCGAACAGATATCCGCGATCTTCTCCGGTGTGGCCGACCTGAAAAAAGTCTTCGAGACGGCGCGTCTGCGGCGCAGCAATGGTCGCCAGACTTTGCTCTTCGTGGACGAGATTCATCGCTTCAATCGCGCCCAGCAGGACTCGTTCCTGCCGGTGATGGAAGACGGGACGATCGTTCTCGTCGGGGCGACAACGGAGAACCCGTCCTTCGAGCTGAACGCCGCGCTTCTGTCGCGCGCTCGTGTGCTCGTTTTCCATTCCCTCGGCGAAGAAAGCCTGCTGCGGCTTTTGGTGCGCGCCGAAGAAACAGAGGGCAGGCCGCTGCCATTGGACGACGAGGCGAGGGCGTCGCTGCTTCGTATGGCCGATGGCGACGGCCGCGCTTCACTGACTCTGGCCGAAGAGGTCTGGCGTGCCGCACGGCCGGGCGAGATCTTCGGTGCCGAAGGCCTGCAGCGCGTGGTCCAGCGGCGCGCGCCGATCTACGACAAGGGTCAGGACGGCCATTACAATTTGATCTCCGCCCTGCACAAATCGGTGCGTGGTTCCGACCCCGACGCGGCGCTCTACTATCTCGCTCGTATGTTCGATGCCGGCGAGGATCCGCTCTATCTCGGTCGCCGGCTGGTACGCATGGCAGTGGAAGATATTGGTCTCGCCGATCCGCAGGCGCTGGTGATCGCCAATGCCGCCAAGGATGCCTACGATTATCTCGGCTCTCCCGAGGGCGAACTGGCTTTCGCGCAGGCCTGCATCTATCTGGCCACTGCACCGAAATCGAACGCGAGCTATACCGCCTTCAAGGCGGCGACATCGGCCGCGAAAGAGCACGGCTCGCTCTTGCCGCCAAAGCACATTCTCAACGCGCCGACGAAGCTTATGAAGTCCGAGAACTACGGCGCCGGCTATCAGTACGACCATGACGAGCCCGACGCGTTTTCAGGCCAGGACTATTTCCCGGAGAAGATGGGCCGGCAGACGTTCTACGATCCGCCGGACCGCGGTTTCGAGCGCGAGATCAGGAAGCGCCTCGACTATTGGAACAAGCTGCGGGCCGAGCGGCGGAAGTAGCACTGCCGATGATGATCCCCGCCCTCGATCATGCGTCAATATCTACCCGATCGGCGCCTTCACGGCCCGTGGAGGCCGGGTGGGGTTTCGGCGCGTCGCTGGCGTTCCACGCATTGCTGTTCATCGCCATCCTTTTGTCGCCGGTCGGTCCCGATTTCTCGCCGCCGGAAGTAACGGTCCCGATCGAACTCGTGCCGGTTGCGCCCGAGGTCCCTGAGATGGCTCCGCAAGCACCCGAGCCTGTGCTGTCAGCGCCGCGTGAAACGCCGGCTGTCCCGACCATCGATCCCGCGCCCGCGGTGACGGCCGGCTATGTGCGCGCAACGACGCTGATGTCCGCGGCCGCGCTTGCCGATCCAAGAAGCGCCAGGGCACGGCGAGAGATGCGCACGCTCGCGGAGCGCGAACGCATCGTGCAGCTCTGCAACATCGAGGCGATGCAGCAGATCGGCAGTTGGGACAAGAAACTGGACCCGGACTTCGTCATCGCCTATGCGCGATCGAGCGAGCAACTCACCGGCAACGTGATTGCCGCGAATGGCGCAGTCGTGCACAGCGGCGACGATTGGTACGATCTGCGATTCAACTGCGAACTCGCGCCGGCGCATGACAGTGTCGCGGCCTTCGAGTTCCGGCTTGGCAAGCCGGTTCCACTGGCTGAGCAGGAGGAGCTAAGCCTGCCAACGGAGATCGACGATGGCGACGATGATTGACCGCCGGGTCGGCGAGGGTCAGAACCGGCTATGATGAACGTTCTCCTCGTCGCCATTGGCGGCGCCATCGGCGCTTCGTTACGCCATTTCGTGAACCTCGCGAGCCTGCGCCTGGCCCCTTCCAACTTTCCCTGGGGAACCATGGCCATCAACATCGTCGGCTCGCTGGCGATGGGTATCTTCGTTGAGCTGCTGGCGCGCCGCTTCAACGCCTCGAACGAGCTCAGACTTTTCGTTGCGACAGGCATTTTAGGCGGCTTCACCACGTTTTCCGCGTTTTCGCTGGATTTCGCGCTGCTCTGGCAGCGCGGCGAGGTGGCGCCGGCCCTGTTTTATGCAATCGGCAGCGTGGTCCTATCAATTCTGGCCCTATTTGCCGGTTTGTGGCTCGCCCGCGCCATATCCTGATGGTATTTCGCCGCCCATGTCAGGTGTAGAGCAAATCAAGGTTCAAGACGGCGAGGCGGGCATGCGGCTCGATCGCTGGTTCAAGACGCATTTTCCGGGCCTTGGCTTCGGCCATCTTCAGAAACTGCTGCGCTCCGGTCAGATCCGGCTCAACGGCGGCCGCGCCAAAGCCGACACGCGCATCGAGCCGGGGCAGATGGTGCGCGTGCCGCCCCTCGACGTTGACAAGAAAAGCGGCGGCCCGCTGACGCCGCGCACGATGCGCGGTCAAGACGACGCTGACCTTCTGTCGCAAATGCTGCTCCACGAAGACCCGAAGGTGTTCGTTTTCGACAAGCCGGCCGGACTGGCCGTGCAGGGCGGCTCCGGCGTCACACGTAACGTCGATCAGATGCTGGAAGCCTGGACGAACAAGAAGGGCGAGAAACCGCGCCTCGTTCATCGTCTCGACCGCGACACCTCGGGCGTTCTCGTCGTGGCGCGCACCCGGCTTGCCGCTATGAAGCTCGCAGAGGCATTCCGCGCGCGCGAAACGAAGAAAACCTATTGGGCGCTGGTCAAGGGCGTTCCGAAGAAGCGCGAGGACAAGATCTCCACCTGGCTCGTGAAGGAGCCGACCATCGACGGCGACCGCATGCGCGTCGCCAAACATGGCGAAACCGGCGCCGACCACGCCGTGTCCTACTACCGTGTGATCGAACAGGCCGGTCAGAATCTCGCCTGGCTCGAGATGGAGCCTTATACCGGCCGCACGCACCAGCTTCGTGTGCACGCTGCCTCCATCGGTCATCCGATCATCGGCGATCCGAAATATTTCGAAGCCGACATCAACTGGGATTTTCCCGGCGGCATCCAGAACCGTCTGCATCTCCACGCGCGGCGCATCGTCATCCCACATCCGGACGGCGGTTCGGTCGATGTGACGGCGCCGCTGCCGGCCCACATGCGCCAGAGCTGGAACCTGCTCGGCTTCGATGAGGCAAACGCCGAATGAGCACCCAGTCGCCGACCCTTGACCGCCGCGCTGCAGTCGACATCGCCGCGGCTGCGATCATGGTGTGGCTCACCTTCTCGTGGGGTCTGAACGGCGTTGCTGCAAAACTTTCGAACCAGGGCTTCAACCCGCTGTTCGTTTCCATGGCGCGTTCGGCGATTGGCGGAGTGCTCGTATTTATCTGGTGCCACTATCGCGGCATCAAACTTTTTGAGCGCGACGGCACACTGATCCCCGGCATCATTGCCGGCGCGCTGTTCGGCATCGAATTCATCCTGATCTTCGTCGGTCTCGATTTCACCAGTGTCGCGCGCAGCACGCTGATGGTGAACACCATGCCGTTCTGGGTGCTGATCGGTGCGCATTTTCTGCTTGGCGAAAAAATGTCGCTCGCCAAGTTTGGTGGCCTGGCGCTCGCCTTCTGCGGCGTGGCGCTGGTCTTTTCCGACAAGCTCAGCCTGCCTGGGCCTGACGCAATCATCGGCGACATCATGAGCATCGCCGCAGGCGTTGCCTGGGCGTTGACGACCCTCGTCATCAAGCGAAGCAAGCTCCAGACAGCGGCGCCCGAGAAGCTTTTGCTCTACCAGCTTGTCGTCGGCTGCTTGTTAACAGCGCCGCTCATTCCGCTCGCCGGCGCGGCGATCCGGGAGTGGGCCGCCATTCCGACGGCGGCGCTTCTCTTCCAGGCGATCTACATTGTCGCTTTCACCTATGTCGTCTGGTTCTGGATCATGCGTCGGTATCCGGCCGCCGGACTTTCGAGCTTTGCGTTCCTCACGCCTGTGTTTGGGGTGCTGTGCGGCGGCCTGTTCCTTGGCGAGCCGCTATCGGTCAAGCTTTTTGCGGCGCTGGCCCTGATCGCCGCGGGATTGATCATCGTCAATCGGCCGACGCGTGCCGTGACGGGAAGCTGACCATGCGCGATATTCTCAATGACCTCGAGGCCGGCAAGCAGCTTTCCGATCCAGACCCGGTCAAGCGAGCGCAAAACCAGATGCGCTCAGCCGTGACCAAGCGGTTTTACAAGTTCGTAACCGTCGAAAAGGCCGTCGAAGGTTTTGAGATTCATCTGGATGGCAAGCCAGTCCGCACGCCGGCGCGAACGGTTCTCACATTGCCGAACGAGACGGCGGCAAAGCTGATCGCTGATGAGTTCGATGCTCAAGGCGATACCATCGAGGCAGTAACGATGCCGACGGTTCGCCTTGTCAACACGGCGATCGATGGCGTCGCCTCCGAGGCAGAGGCGGTGTTCGAGGACATCCTGCGTTTCGCCTCGTCGGACCTGCTTTGTTATCGCGCGGACAGTCCCGCGGGTCTCGTGGAAAAACAGGCGGAGGCCTGGGATCCTGTCCTTGACTGGGCACGCAACAGCCTCGGCGCGCGGTTCTCGTTGGCAGAGGGCATCGTTCATGTCGAGCAGCCGCGTGAGGCAATCGGTGCGATCGCCATCCATCTGCGGCCGCGGCAGGAGCCGCTGCGACTGGCAGCGCTTCATGTGATGACGTCGATAACCGGATCGGCCCTGCTCGCAATAGCGGTTGAGGCGGGCGCGCTGGACGCGAAAGCCGCTTGGTCGGCCGCCCATGTCGACGAGACTTGGCAGGAAGATCATTGGGGGACCGATTCCGAGGCCATCGCGCGCCGCAATGCGCGCCAGCGTGACTTCATGTCGGCTGTGCGCCTCCTCGAAGCGCTGGAGCGACTCTAACCGATGAAACCCAATGCCTTCAGCGCGTTAGGGATCGCCGGCAATGTCAGGATGACGGCGCCTGCAAGCCAGATCGCTCCCGATATTGCGGGCCTTGCGCTTCCCGACAGCCGCTCATACAGCGCCGCCGGAACACCGGAAACCATCAGCGTCAGCGTCGAGAGGATCAGCGCGCTCGCCATGTAGACGAGCTGCGTCCAGGCTGGCGCCCAGGCCGGAAACCAGACCGGATAGAGCACAAAGACAATCAGCACCCAGGGTGAAAAAATGCCGTTGACGATGGCGACGGCCATGACCGGCACAAGCGTGTTGCGCTCCATGTTCAGCCGACCTTCGGCGCGAGGCCGAGATTGAGAAGCGTGGTCAGATAGCCGACGCGCAGCAGCATCAGCCAGAGCACACCGAAAATCATCACCGCGGGATGCGGCAGAATATTCGGGGTGAGGAAGCGGACGATCCGGACGAACGGATTGGTGATCGCTTTGAACGCGCGCCAGATGTAGTTATCCCAATCCTCAGGCACGAACAGCCCAAGCGCGAGGCGGCCAAGCAGGGTGTACATCACCGCTGCGAGGACGAAGTTCGGAATGTGGAAATACCAAAAGGACCAGAAATCGTTCATCGGCATCGTTGCAGAGGTTTAGATGTCCGCGCTTATCGCCCGTCGCTGCCCGAAATGAAAGCGGGGTCCGTTGCCGGACCCCGCTTCTGTACTAATGCAAGGATCGTCAGACGGTCTTCTCTTCCATGATCGTGTTGCCGCGCGGAATGCGGATTTCCTCGATGAAATGCTGCATTTCCTCCGAGGGTTCCTTGGTCATGAGCGAAACGACATACATGACGATGAAGCCGACCGGCAGGCCGAATGCGGCTGCCGACAGGTTCTTCACGCCGCCCCAGCTCGCGATTGCCTGCGCATGCTTGTCGAGCGCGGTCCACGCGGCCGCTTGAGCATCGCCTGTCGCGGCTGCGTAGGCTGCCTTGAGCTCCTCGAACTTGGCGAGTTGCTCGGCGGTGGCTGTCGATAGCCCGCTCCACATCTCGACGAAGCCGACTGCGCCATAACGTGTGCCGAGCAGATAGTAGAGGCACATGCCGAAGCCCGCGACCATGCCGGCAATTGCGCCGGCCGAGTTCGCACGCTTCCACCAGACGCCCAACACCAGCGCTGGGAAGAGGCCTGCTGCCGCGAGCGAGAAGGCCCAGGACACCATTGCCAGGATGTCGGAAGGCTTTGTCGAAGCGACATAGGCGGCAAGCACCGCAACAACCACCAGCAAAACGCGCGACACGATCAGACGGCGGGCCGTCGGAGCGTTCTGGTCGATCATCTTGTAGTAGACGTCGTGGCTGAGCGCGTTGGCGATTGCCAGCAGCAGACCGTCAGCGGTCGACAGCGCAGCGGCGAGACCGCCGGCGGCGACGAGTCCCGATATGACATAGGGCATGCCCGCCATCTCAGGCGTTGCAAGCACGATCATGTCGGCGTTGAGGTTGATGTTGGCAAAGCCGATGGTGGTCACACCTGCTTCACCGCAGGCAGCGGCAACAGCTGCGGCATCCACGGCGGCCTTGCCGCAGATTTGCACCAGCGCATTGTCAGCTGCCGCCCACCTGAACATCCACGACGCTTTTTCCGCGATATTGTCCGGTGTCAGACCGGAGGCCACCAGGTCGAGCATCGTCCACTTCGCAAACGCGGCGTAAGCCGGCGCCGTGAAATAGAGGATGAAGATGAAAAGCAGCGACCAGGCGACCGAGACGCGCGCCTCGCGCACCGACGGGGTGGTGAAGTAACGCATCAGGACGTGCGGCAGCGAGGCGGTGCCCACCATCAGGCAGAGGATGAGCAGGAAGAAGTTCAGCGCGTTGTAGCCACCGTGACTGAACGGCGTAATGTGGCCGGGGACGATGCTCTGCGCAGCCTCGAGAGCTCCGATGCCTTGCAGGGCCTGACCGTACATCAATTGCGGGATCGGCACACCGGTCTTGACCGTTGACATCCAGATCGCCGGGATCAGGTAGGCGATGATCAGCACGATATACTGCGCGACCTGCGTCCAGGTTACCGCCCGCATGCCGCCCAGCATCGAGCAGACCAGGATGCCTGCAAGACCGATATAGACGGCGATGTTGAAGTCGATGCCGAGGAAGCGTGCCGAGATGATGCCCGTGCCGAAGATCTGCGCCACCACATAGGTGAAGGAGCAGGAAAACAGCACAATCACGCCGATGAGCCGCGCGAGATTGCCGCCGTACCGGGCCGATAGGAAGTCGGGAACCGTGTAGGCGCCAAACTTACGCAGATACGGCGCGACCAGGATCGCGACCAGCACGTAGCCGCCTGTCCAGCCGAGCACGAAGGCGAGGCCATCGTAGCCGAGCAGGTAAAGCGAACCAGCCATGCCGATGAACGATGCGGCGGACATCCAGTCTGCGCCTGTCGCCATACCGTTGTAGAGGGCGGGGACGCGCCGTCCGGCGACGTAATATTCGCCGACCTGCATGGTGCGGCTCATGATGCCGATCACCGCGTAGATAACGATGGTGAAGCCCATGAACAGATAGCCGATGATACGGTCGGGAACGCCGATGGCGCTGAGAATCGCCATCAGAATGATGAATGCGATGAAGCCGCCGGTGTACATGCCGTAGATGCGGCCAAGGCTCGCGGTGAAGCTGTTGTCGGAAGCAGTTGTCGTAGCCATGATTGCCTCCGATCAGTCTTCTGCGACGCCGTGCTCTTCGTCGATCGCGTTCTGCTTGCGAGCGAACCAGAACAGCATGATGACAAAGGCAATCAGAGACCCTTGCGCGGCCATGTAGAAGCCGAGCGGAAATCCCAGAATGACGATGTTGTTGAGTGTGCCCACGAACATGTGGATGATGTAACCGAAGAACACCCACAGGCCCAACATGACGAACATCAGGCTCTTGGTTTTGTTCCAGTAGCTGACGCGGTCTGGCGTAGCCATCGCGTTTCCCTCCTCCCAAGGGGTCCGCGATCCTCCTCGACGAACCCGGTTCAGTTTTGCCGCACAGCGACCTTGAGCGGACGCTAATGCCGCGACATCGCGAATCGCATTGCGCGCACGATTTTGCGATGTTCACGGTTTGGTAACACTAGTCGCTCGGCTTTGCTCATACGACTTTAGAATATGTCGGCAAGTTGCCGGAGTGCTGGCGTGGTCAATCGCGCGACGCTACGCTGACGTTGGATGGAGGGCAAAACCATAGGTATTCTCGACAAGCTCACGGCGAGCCTGTTCGGCGCTAAGACCGGACCAATCGACGATACAGCAGCGTTGGCAGCATTCATGGATTCGCGCGCAGCATTTCTAGCCCAGAAATGCGTGGTCGAATTCTGCCGCGTGAGGTCCGGCGTCTATTGGCAAAAGCTTTTCAGCGAGAAGCAGTTTCAGGACGAACTCTCCAAATCGCGATGGCGCAGCTATCCCGCCACGTTTTCCATGATCGCCGAGATGGTCGAAGGCGCGCTGCGAGAGACTGCAGGGCTTCGGCGCCGCAGGCTGCCGGGTGCATTGCGCGCAGCGGCTGAATCCACATTTGCCAGATACCCGCTGCCAGTGGGCGTTGAAGCAGATTTCTGGCAGCGCGCGGTCGGCTTGGTCGAGGAACGGCTTGAGACGACGCAGGCAGCGGCTGTGCGCCCGGTGCGTGAAATGCCGGATCCTTGCGCCAGGTTCGTGTTTGATGCGCTGCCCATACACAAGGACATTCTTACCAATGATTATGATTATATTTTCAATAACTTGCGAATGAATCTTCTAAGAGCGCACGAGGATTTTCTGAATCGCGCCAATTTGGCGGTTTTGGTTGACGATCTGCTCGGACCTACGTGAGTTCAAAAAAAGAGCCCCGCTCCAGGGCGGGGCTCATGATTTCTGGCTTATCTGTACGGTGAATAACACTGCTGCCGCGGGCCGTTATACGGCTGGAACGTATTGTCCGAAGCGCGGTACGAACGATACCGGTCATAGCACCAGTCCACATGTGCGCTGCCGCTTGAACGCGATTGGCTGGTGATCGCACCTGTTATGATCGCGCCGGCAATAAATGCCGCCGCCGGATACCAGAAACCATCGCTGTGGCGGCGATAGCCTGAGCGCCAATCGCGATATCCACGATAGCCCCGGTACATACGACGCTCATCACGCCGTGCTTCCCGCCAGTCACGGCGGTTCTCTCGCCAGTCGCGACGCATCTCGCGCCGATCTCTGCGGTCCCTGCGATATTCGCGATCACGAATCTCGACGGAGAACTGCGCGTTGTGAAGAAGCGACGGCGCGGACGGCGCCTCGGGAATGAACATCGGCGCCGCGTTCAGCGGCATGGCGAATGCGGCCGCGAGTGTCGCGGCACAAACGCCTGTGAGAACCTTTTTCATAGCATATCTCCTCGTCATGACTTGGGTTTGAGGTCCCTTGTGGTGTGAACGGAGGCGGCGGAGAATGGTTCCGGACATTCACTTTGAATCCCAGATTTGTGAATGGCGCCAATAGTTTGGGTGGCGGTGCCGA
The DNA here is from genome assembly GCA_035503715.1 of Rhizobiaceae bacterium. Lineage (GTDB taxonomy): Bacteria > Pseudomonadota > Alphaproteobacteria > Rhizobiales > Rhizobiaceae > OAS926. The sequence goes on from DATJTE010000065.1 coordinate 27,925, forward strand.
CTCAGCGCTGGAGGGCGGTTTTTCCGGTTGACCGGTTCACCCGCGCTCCCTATGTTCCGCCGCAATTTCGAGGGCGCATCTGCTTTCGGGAGCGCATAGCTCAGCCGGTAGAGCAACTGACTTTTAATCAGTAGGTCCTGGGTTCGAGTCCCAGTGCGCTCACCACCAAAAGCCTCGTAAATTCAACTGCTTATAGACTGCCTGCTTACTGATGTCCGGCCACCAAACTGGGCCGGGGTTTGATCGGGGTTCAGTTCAACGTCCGCCAGATCGCTCTCATGGGGTCTATCTCGGGCAGCATGCCGTCCTCGAATGCCTCGGGCGGGAGGCTGCCCCGTCCGCTTGCATTCCAGAAATACAGCGGCACGTCGCCCTCGTCGTCATCGTGAGCGGGCCTCCGAACGACAGGCGCATCCTCGTCGAATAGGACCGTCCGAATGACCGAGCCGTCGGGCAGCTTGCGCGCCTGTTCTCTGCAACCGAACGACGGCCGACTCACCTGCGGGCGAGGGGTCATGCCGTGGGCATGCGTCGGGAAGAACCCGTCATGACCGCCGCCGATGGTTCCCGGCCCATCGTAGTAGGCCTCGTCGGCCTCCAGATCGGTGCCGACGCCGGCAAGGTTGTTGTCGCGCTCGTCGTCGCCTTCGCGGTCGTCGCGCGGTTCGTCTTTCGTGCAGCCGCGACCGTGACCGGTCCAGCCGAGTTCGGGTTCGCCCTCGGGGTCGAGAAACGGAATGTCCTCGACCTTCATGGCGATGGACTGGTTGATATGCTCGGTCCAGCCAAGGCCCTCGTCTTCCTCCGATGCCGACAGGTTGACT
>DATJTE010000066.1:0-4879 GCA_035503715.1 Rhizobiaceae bacterium
GCGCGCAGGCCTGGGCCTTCGAACGCATGATCGAGCATCACGTTTACTGGGCGCTGGTCGGCGCGCGCTGGGTGGACGCGGAAAATTTCGCCAAGGGACCGGCGCACTTCTTCGACGGCGCGCCGGCCGACCGCCGCGAACAGCTGCGCGAGAATGCGCAGTTCCGCGTCGCGGAGAATTATCTGTTGAGCGGGCTCGGGCGGCACGCGCCGGATGACGACGTGGATCTGGCACTTCGTTCGATCCTGGCGTTGTCGGTGCAGCTTGGCGACAAGCGCTATTTGATGGGCGACAAGCCCGTCGGCGTCGACGCCACCGCGTTCGGTGCGCTCGCCGGAATCCTCACGCCGTTCTTCTCGTCCGGGCTGCGCGCGAAAGTCGAGACGTTCGGAAATCTCACCGCCTATGTCGATCGGATGATGGCGCAGTATTTTCCGGAATTTGCCTGGACGCCGCTGCGCGAGGCGGAGGCGGCCTGAACTTCTCCCTTACCGCTCCCCGCGAGGGCGAGGCGAGGGAGTCGACCTAGGTTAGGGGTGCGGGTTCGGCCTTCAACTTCGCCAGCTCCGCCTCCAGCTCCGCGATCTTCGCATCCCGCTGCTCGATCTTGGCGCTGGCTTCCGCCATCGCCGCGGCGACGTCGGCCGCATCGAACTTCTGCGGGATGTGTTGCGGGCAATTGGTGTCCCATGCCGCGATCTTGAACAGGATCACCTGCTCGGGCCGCGCGCGATAGCCCTTCGGCATCAGCGACGCCGTCAGCGCCGGGTCGTCCTCGACCACGCGCGCCTCGCCCCAGATCTTCACGCGCCGGCGATGCGCATAGTCCATGATGAAGATATGCGCCTTCGGGTTCTCCGAGAGGTTTCCCTGTGTGATGAATTGCTGGTTGCCGCGGTAGTCGGCAAACGCAATCGTGTTCTTGTCGAGCATCCTGACGAAGCCCTTCGGTCCGCCACGATGCTGGATATAGGGCTGGCCATCCGCGCTCGCGGTCGCCAGATAGAAGCTGTTGGCGTTGGCAAGAACGCCGGCGAGCCGTTCGTCGATCCCGGTACGCCAGCCACCATGCTCTTCGACCTCGGCATAGGCTTCGCGTGAACCTTTGCGCGCCTGGATCGCCTTGACAGCCGGCGTGAAGGCGACGTCGCTGGAATAAGTGTGGGCGTCTGACATCGAAATCCCCTCCGTCTTGGCCACTCAACTTATGCCTTCCGAAATATCGAACAATTGGACAGATTGACACTTCATAATTGCATATTATGAAATAATGACATGGACCGGATCGATGCCATGCAGGCTTTCGTCGCGGTGGCCGACCTCAGCGGCTTTGCGCCGGCCGCCCGCAAGCTCAAATTGTCGCCATCCGCGATCACGCGGCTGGTGGCGGCGCTGGAGGAACAGCTCGGTGCGCGGCTGCTGCAGCGGACCACGCGACAGGTCGCGCTGACCGACGCAGGCGCACGCTATCTGGAACGGGCGCGGCGCATCCTCGCCGATGTCGAGGAGGCCGAGCATGCCGTCGAGGGCGAACGCTCGCGGCCAAGTGGACGGCTGGTGGTCTCGTCGCCGGTTGGTTTCGGGCGGCTCCATGTCAGTCCCGTGATGTCGGCCTATCTGAAGCGCTATTCCGAGGTTTCCGGCGAGCTGCGTCTGGAAGACCGCCTGGTCAACCTTGTCGAAGACGGCGTCGATCTTGCGGTTCGCATCGGCCATCTCGCCGATTCCTCGCTGGTGGCGCGTCATGTCGGTGAGATGCGGCGCATTGTGGTGGCCTCGCCCGCCTATCTGAAGGCGCGCGGTGAGCCGAAGACTCCGAAAGCCATTGCGTCCCACGACACCATCCAGTTCGGCGCCAGCGCCGGAGTGGCTGACTGGCGCTTTGTCGAAGACGGCAGCGAGGTCCGCTTCAGCCTCGCGCCGCGGCTTTCGACCAATAGCGCGGACGCTGCGATCCAATATGCGGAAACGGGTGGTGGACTGACGCGCGTGCTGGCCTATCAGGCGGCGGCCGGCCTCAAGGCCGGCCGGCTGAGGATCGTGCTGGAACACTTCGAGCAGCCGGCGCTGCCGATCCACATCGTCTATGCGACGTCGCGGCTGTTGTCGGCCAAGGTGCGGACGTTCATCGACCTCGTGACGGAAACGACGGATTGGCGGTTCGAATGACGTCCTCGTGCACCGGAAGCAGCGCAGCGCGCAGCGGCAGCGCTGCTGATCAGGGGCCCATGCCGCGAGAGTGGGTCCCGGCTCAGCGCTGCTCCGCGCTGCAGCGCGTGCGGGACACGAGAGGTGACCCTATTCCTTCTTCGGCACGACCCGAAACGTGGCGTTGGCGCGGGCGATCACGGCGTCGTTGGCCTTGATGAGGCATTGCGCAAAGCAGAGCGTGCTGCCGGTCCTTATCACCTCGCAGTCGACCTCGAGCCATTGTCCGATCCCGGCGCTGCCGACGTAGTCGACGGACAGTGACACCGTCACGTAGGAGGTCATCCAGCCCGTCGCCTGCGCGCAGCTATAGCCCATGGCGTTGTCGGCGAGCGAGGCGATCAGGCCGCCATGGATCAGCCCGCGCGCATTGGTGTGCGCCGTGGCGAGCCGCAATCCCATGCTGACGGACTTCGCGTTTGTTCTGGAATAGAGCGGCTCCCAGGGCTCGGTGAAGGGACTCTTGCGGAAATGGGGCTCGAAGCCATCGGGGATATCGGTTCGGGGAATTTCGCTGTTCATCACTGCTCGCACACTGAAAAGCTCGCGAGCATTGTCGGCGAGATGCGTGACGAATGCACCGCCTACAAAGCTTTAAACGCGATTTGCGCGGGTGTTTGAAAAAACACACTCACGCCGGCAACTCGTATCCAAGAGCAGCTTCCGTGGCGATAGTCCGTTGCACCGCCGGCCGCGCCATCATCCGAGCGTAATGCGCGTCGAGATTCGGAAACGTGCCGGGTGCGGGCTTGAGCGAGTTGAACAGCCGCCAATAGAGCCGGAACAGATGGATGTCGGCGATGGAGTAGCGCTCGCCCAGCGCCCAGCCGCTCCCGAGCTTCCTGTCGGCGATGCTCCAAACGACGCGCACATGATCGATGCCCTTCGGCCGCGCCGGATGCAAAGTCGAAGCGATGAACGACATCCACGACACGGCCTGCGCTTCGGCCTCGATATCGCCGTGCGGCAGCAACATCGCTTCCGGAAAACGCTTCGCCAGATAGAACAGGATGCCGGCAACCTCGGTCAGGACGCGGCCGTCGATCAGCAGGGTGGGCACCTTGCCGTCCGGATTGAGTTTCAGAAAATGCGGCGACTGCATGTCGTTCTTCTTGAACGACATCGGCCGGCCCTCGAAGGAACAACCGATCTCATGCAGCCCGATGTGCGCTGCCATGGAGCTCGAGCCCGGGGCAAAATAGAGGATGAACATCATATAATCCTTCTGACTTTGGTGCTACTTTCTGCTAGGCTCGCGCCGCCGTCCATTGAAAAGCCAGCGAGAAGGACGGAAACCGGCGATGGAGCCAACCCACCATGTCAGATGAGACGCGCCTCTATTGGCTTCGCATTGCGCTGATCGCCGCCGGCCTGATCGCGATCTTTGGGCTTTATCCCATGTTCCTGGTCTGGCCGTCGGGCTGGGCCTGGGGCCACGACCATTCGCACTATTTCCTGATGATCGTCGGCATCTATGCCACGCTCGGCGTGTTCCTGTTGCTCGCCTCGCGCGACCCGCTCGCGAGCCGGAGCTTGATCTGGTTTACGGTGTGGTCGAGCGTGGTGCACAGCGGCATCATGGCGATGCAGGCGATCGAAGACCCGATGGAGCACGGCCATCTCATGGGTGACGTGCCGGCGCTGCTCATCATGGCGATCGTGCTGGCCGTGCTGATGCCGAAAGGAAAAATGACGGCATCGTAGGTGCTTGAGCGGCGCCTTGCCTGGCATTCAAGTGCTTGCGCGTGACGGCAGGCACGCTTCGCTTTGCCTTACCGGGCGCGGCGACCCTTGTGGCACGCTAAAACGGCAAGCCCACGTAATTCTCCGACAGCGACGTCATCGCAGCCTTGGAATGCGTGACATAATCGAGCTCGGCGAGCTGGATGCGTGCGCCGAACTCGCCGGTGTCGGGGAACTGGTGCAGCATCGAGGTCATCCACCAGGAGAAGCGCACCGCCTTCCAGACCCGTGCCAGCGCCGTTTGCGAATAACGATCGATTCCGGCGGAGGATTTCTCGTCGTAATATTCGCGGAACGCGCCCGCCAGATAATGCGCGTCGCTGGCGGCAAGGTTGAGCCCCTTGGCGCCGGTCGGCGGCACGATGTGGGCGGCATCGCCGGCCAGGAACATCCGGCCGAACCGCATGGGCTCGGCGACGAAGCTGCGTAGCGGCGCGATGCTCTTTTCGATCGACGGGCCCGTGACGAGGCTGTCGGCCGCCTTCTGGTCGAGCCGTCGTTTCAGCTCCTCCCAGAACCGCTCGTCGGACCATTGCTCGATCTTGTCGTCGAGCGGGCACTGCAGATAATAGCGGCTGCGATGGGTCGATCGCATGGTGCAGAGCGCGAAACCGCGCGCATGGTTGGAATAGATCAGCTCATGCGAGACCGGCGGCGTCTCGGAGAGGATGCCGAGCCAGCCGAACGGATAGACGCGCTCGTAGGTCTGGATTACGTCGGGCCGGACGCTGGCGCGGCTGATGCCGTGGAAGCCGTCGCAGCCGGCAATGAAGTCGCAATCGATCTCATGCGTGATGCCGTCCTTGACATAGGTGACGCGCGGATGATCGGTGTCGAAATCGATCGGGGTGACCTTGTCGGCTTCGTAGACCGAGATGAGGCCAGCCGCCTCGCGCGCATTCATGAGATCGAGCGTCACCTCGGTCTG
>DATJTE010000067.1:0-13754 GCA_035503715.1 Rhizobiaceae bacterium
GCATTTGGCGCATGAAGAATATCCAGACGCCGAGGATCAATATCATCGGTAGCCAGGATAGGAGGTATCCGAAGATCGTGTTCTGCCCGTCAGTCTCGGGCCGCACGGTGATCGTGACCCCCTTCTCCTCAAGCCGCTTCACGAGATCGGGATCGCCCGGCGTATAGGTCGTGAAGCCGGTGGAATTGTCGGAATAGGTGCCGGTAATGCGGTCGCCTGTGATAACGACGGTCTTGACCCGGCCGGCATCGAGGTCGGTCAGGAATTCCGAATAGGCGATCTCACGGGACGCACCGCGCTGCTGCGGGGTCTGGAACAGATTGAAGAGCGCGATCAGCAGGACGGCGATGATCGCCCACAGCGCGAGATTGCGATAGTTCGGATTCATGAAGCGTCCTGTCGACGTGGAAGCTGGCAATCGCGCCAGTCTGCGCGGTTTCGGTTAACATAGGGAGACCAGGCGCCAATGCCAAGCCAAACCCGGCCTTTGGGTTAAGCTTCGCCCGCAATGTGGCTGGCAAAAGGCGGCGTCGGAAAAGGCTTTGCGCCGATCAGCGACGCAATGGCGCGGGCCGGCGCAATGTCGAAATATGGCAGCAAGCGCGCCCAGGGCGAGACGATCGGGTTGAATAGCGCCTCCGTACGATCCGCCAAGAATGGCTTGCCACTAGCCGAGAGCAAGGCTGGCTGGCACGCCAGCGCCGCGCCGACCAGGCTGTGGGGAATGCTTGATCCTGGCAATTCGACCTGCCTTGGGGACCTGGTGCCGAAAGCCGCGACGGTCATGCCGTCGGCGGCCTGTTCAAGCTGAAACCGGCCGTCCCAGATGTCGCCGGCGCCCGCCCGACGGACGTCAGGCAAGCCTCTCGCTTCGCGCCGCAGATAGACACCGCTCTTGCGTACGTCGATAACCGCCCGCGCCAGCGTCGCACGCAGACCCGGTTGAAGTTTCCGGAAAAGTGCCTCGGTCCGGCCGAGATCCGGCAACTGCTCCTGGCCGCCAACCGTCGCAAGCAGGATCCGCAGGGCATACACGGCGCCGTCGCTCTCTTCGGCAAACTCCGGCGCCAGGCGAACCAGCCCCGGCGCAGCCAGGGCCGCGCAGCGCTCGATCAGCATGGCCGCCGTCTCGCCGTCGGCCGCGCGCTTCCTCGCCGCCTCGCGGGCGAGCGCCGCCAGCCGAGCGCGTTCCCCTTCGCCCGCTTCGGCAATCGACTTGCGGATACGGACGCGTTCATAGGCGGGATTGTCGTTGCTTGGGTCCTCGATCCAGCGGATGGTTTCGTCGCGGAGAAAGTGACGCAAATTTTCACGCGAAACGTCGAGCAGCGGCCGTACGTACCAGACGCTATCGTGAAGCGTCGCCGGCGCGATCGCTGCTGTCCCACGCCCTTCCGATCGCGTGCCGCGCATCGAAACGGTTTCCACCTGATCGTCTTCCGTGTGACCGACGAAGACGATGTCTGTTGCGGCATCCCGTGCAGCGTTCGCGAGCAGCCGGTAGCGCGCCTCGCGTCCGGCCGCCGAAAGCCCCGTCCGCGGCTTTTCACCGTCCCATCGCAGCCCCCGATGCGAGATGCCGCGGATCGCACAGAGCCTTGAAACCTCCAGCGCTTCCGCGGCGGACTCCGGACGCAAGCCGTGGTCGACGGTGACGGCGACGAGCTTCACATCAGGATGCCGGCGGTCGAGAAACGATTTCAGGAGGAGGAGAAGTGCGGTGGAATCGCCGCCGCCGGAAACCGCGACAAGGACTGCTTTGCGGGAGGCAAAATCGATCGGGGAAAAAAGCCGGACGGGATCGAGGTCCGGCCGGCTGCTCAGCATCCGGTTGCCGCCTGTTCCTGCTTCACGCGCTCCTTGAGCGAGCCCGAAGCGGCGGGATAACGCTTGCCGACCTCCGAAAACGTCGCGCAGGCGACGTCGCGCTGGTTGAGCCCGGCCAGCGAAACGCCGAGCTTGAAGAGCATATCCGGCGCCTTCTTGGAGTCCGGGTAATCCTTGTTCGCGGCGAGGAATACTTCCGCTGCATCGCGGTACTTCTGCTGGCCAAGCAGCGATTCACCCAGCCAGAAATGCGCGTCCGATGTGCGTGCATCGGACGGGAACCGGTTGATATGGTCGCGGAAGCCTGCCTCCGCGTTCGAATAGTCGCCCGACAGGATGAACTCGTAGGAATTGCGATAGAGCTCTTCAGGGTTCTCGCTCGACGGAAGCGAAGCAACCGTGGTGCCGTCATGACTGTCCATCGGTTCGCCATCGGCGGGCGGGATGATCGATCCGCCGCTGCTCTTCACCGTGCCATCGGGCGCAACGGTGATGTTCCCGAGGCTCGGCGTCGGCAGCTTTGTGCCATCTTCGACGCCATCCGGAAGCGCCGTCCCGCCCGAGGCGCTGGCGGTCGCGTCGGGGGCGCGCGCCACCGTGCGGTTGGTCTTGCCGCCGCCGTCACCGCGCTTTTCGAGTTCCTGGAAGCGGAACTCGTTGTCCTCCTGCATCTTCCGCATCTGTTCCTGCATCTGCAGGATCTGGAAGTTGAGTTCCTCGATCGTGCCGGAGAGCTGGCGCACCTGCTCTTCCAGCGCCGTGATGCGCGGATCGCCCGCCTGCGCGAACTGCACGTTCCGATTGGCGGGCACAGTTTCGCGGGCCGGCTCTTCATTCTTGCTGCCGAACACGCCAGGCAGGCCGAGTCGCCCGAGCAGGCCGCCGGACTCCTGCGCGATCGCCGGGCCGCTGAATGCGGCCGCTCCAGTCATGATGAGAACGGCACAAGCGCCGTTCAGGATTGCTCGAAACTTCATCTATCCCCGTCCAGGAAAACCAAGGTCATGACGCGCTTTTCACGTCCGCTCATTTGACCTCATCAAAGCACGCGACTTCGACCAAATTTTGTTTCGGGCCGCAATGGGCCACCATGTGTTGCAACGTCGCAACACAAACGCAAACGGCGGCCAACGGCCGCCGTTCGAAAACCAGTTCGAGCCTCGCTTAGCTGCCGGCGCCGTTCAGCACGGTGACGGCGCGGCGGTTCTGCGACCAGCAGGAGATGTCGTCGCACACCGCGACCGGACGCTCCTTGCCGTACGAGATGGTGCGCAGGCGATTTGCCGCCACACCCTGCGAGACGAGGAAATCGCGGGTCGCGGCAGCGCGGCGTGCACCAAGCGCGAGGTTGTATTCGCGGGTGCCGCGCTCGTCGGCATGGCCTTCGATCGTGATCGAATACTGGCCGTATTGCGTGAGCCAGCGGGCCTGCTTCGTCAGCGTACCCTGTGCATCGGCGCGGATCACGGAGGAATCGACGTCGAAGAAGATGCGGTCGCCGACGCTGACAGTGAATTCCTGCGCCGAGCCTGGCGCACCTGCGCCACCGCCGAGGCCAAGGTCGGCCGGGCTGTTCGGGGTCTTCTTGGACGCGCAACCTGCGATGGCAAGGGCTGCGACAAGCGCGATGACGGCGGGATTTCTTGTTATGGCTGCGATGCGGCGCATCGGCCCTCTCCTTCGGATTCAAACGATTTCGTTGATCGATGAGTAACCACGTTGCGGTTAATCAGCGCTCAAGAAACGCGGTTAACGATCTGTTGCGGTCCCCTTTGTCGGCTATCGAAGCCATGACCACAGTCCCAAGGGGATTTGCGTCCTCACCCTTGGCCAAAATGGGGCCGAAAGGCGGCTGGAATGCAAAAATGAGGCCTTTCGGCCCCATTTGGACATTTGGTCGCGATCGGGCCGACCGCGCTGAGCAGAGGCGGCCGCCGCGGTAACCGATTGTTGCCACCTATTCGAGCAGGGGCGACCAGGCCGGGTCCGATGCGAAGTTGGCGGTCGGGATCGCCTGCTCGTTGCGACCCGTCAGATCGACGGTGTGCAGTCTCGGTCCGCCGCCGCCCGAAGCTTGGCGGAAGAACATGAGCACCCGTCCGTTCGGCGCCCAGGTCGGGCCTTCCTGCTGGAAGGACGAAGACAGGATGCGCTCGCCCGAGCCGTCCGTGCGCATGACGCCGATCTGGAACTCGCCGCCGACCTGCTTGGTGAAGGCGATCAGATCGCCGCGCGGCGACCATACCGGCGTCGAATAGGTGCCATCGCCGAAGGAGATGCGGCGCTGGCCCGAACCGTCCGCGCCCATCACGTAGATTTGCGCACGGCCGCCGCGGTCCGACGTGAAGACGACCTGGGTTCCGTCCGGCGAATAGGAGGGCGACGTGTCGATGGCGGCGGAGTTGGTGAGCCGCGTCGTCGTGCGGCTCCTCAGATCCATCAGGAAGATGTTGGAGTTTCCGTCCTCGCGCAGCAGGCTCATGATCACCTTGGCGCCGTCGGGCGAAAAGCGCGGCGCGAACGTCATGCCGGGGAAGTTGCCGACGAGCTCGCGCTGCCCCGTCTCGATCTGCAGCAGGTAGACCTGCGGCTGACCGCTCTCATAGGACATGTAGGTGATTTCCTGCCGCGTCGGCGAGAAGCGCGGCGTCAGTGCGATCGCCCGCCCATCGGAGAGGTAGCGCAATCCCGCGCCATCCTGATCCATGATGGCAAGCCGCTTCTGCCGCTTGTCCGCCGGTCCCGATTCGTCGATGAAAACGACGCGCGTATCGAAATAGCCTTTTTCGCCGGTCAGCCGCTCGTAGATCGCGTCGGCGATGATGTGCGCGACACGCCGCGTATTGGCCTTGTTGGCGAAAAACTGCTCGCCGATCAGCTGCTGGCCGGCAAACGTATCCCACAGGCGGAACTCGGCGCGCACGCGCCCGTCCGCTTCCTGCGTCACGCGGCCCGTCACCAGCGCCTGCGCATTGATCACCTTCCAGTCGTCGAAGCGCGGCGCCTGGTCTGGATTGGCGATCTTCTCGATGAAGGCGCCCTTGTCAATCGGTGCGAACAGGCCCGAGCGCTTCAGGTCGGCGATGACGATGCTGGTGATCTCCGACCCCATCGCATCGCCCGATACGAAATCGGTGATCGCGATCGGCAGCGGCTCGATATTGCCCTTGTTGATGTCGATCACGACCTCGGCGCGTGCGGGCAGCATCGCGGCGGCAAAGCCAGAAGCGAGCGCACCGGCGACGAAGATCGATTTCAGCAGTTTTCTCATTCGCTAAACCTTGTTGGTTCTTCGTTCACATGTCCCGAGCAGGGCAATGCGCCTAGAACATGTCGCTCGGATCGAAATTGACGGTGACTTGATCCCAGCCGCCTTCATACTTGTCAGCCGGCAGATTGTAGGGCGCGCACTGCAGCACGGCGCGCCGCGCCGATTCCGCCGCCGCCCGCTCGATGCCTTGGCCGCCGCCACCCGACACGATCTCCGGCGCGCCTTCGATCTCGCCCGCGGGCGAAAGCCGGAAGGCGATCGTCACCTTCAGATTTTCCGCGTCCAGCGCGCCGGCCGGCACGTTCCAGCAGCGCTGGATCGCCCCGCGCAACGCGTCCATCTCGCTCTGCGTGAGCTTCTGGCCGGTCGTCTTCTTCTCGCCACCGAGCGAAGCGACCTCTTCCGAGTGCCGCGCACCGCCGCCGGCCGCCTTCTCCTTGTTCAAGAGCGCGGCGACGTCATCGAGATTGAAGTCCTTGTCGTCCGACTTCGGCTTCTCAGCCGTCTTCTTTTCCGGCTTTTCCGTTTCCTTGTGATCCGGCGCCTTGGCCGTTGCAGCCTGCGGCGGCTTCGGGCGTGCCGCCGGCGATGGCGCGGTCTCCGGCAGCGCCACGCTCTCGGCATCCGGCTGCTCGGCGACGATCGTCTCGGCGACGGGGTCCGGCTTCACCTCCTGCTTCGGCGTGGAAACCGGCGCGACCTCGGTTGCCGGCACGGCGGCCGTCTTCGTGTCAGGCTCGGGCGCCGGCTTGGGATCGGCCTTCACCTCCGGCTTCGGCGTCGGCTCGGGCGCGGATTCTGAGGCGGCCGCCGTTTCGGTCGGGCGCGGCTTGGCATCCGGCACCGGCTTCTTGTCGGTGTCGACATCATTGTCGCCGACCCGCTGCGCGTCGACCACGACCTTCGGCTTTTCGGTCGGCGTCGGCGCCGGCTGTTCGTTCATCGTCGCCTTCTTGTCGCCTTCCTGGATCTGCGTGATCTCTTCCATCGGAATGATGTCGACCGGCAGCGCTTCGACGTCGGCGACGTCGAAGGCGCTCGGCGCCGACAGCGAGACCAGGCCGAAGCCGATCAGCGCAGCATGCAGTATGACCGATGTGGTCAGGCCGACCTTCATGCTCTTACTGAGTTTCCTGTTCCTGGAGCGTCACGAGGCCGAGATTGCGGAAGCCGGCCGCCGACACGCGCGCCATGACCCGCATCACCGTGCCGTAATCGGCGGTTTTGTCGCCGCGCACATAGATGCGCTCTTCGTAGCCGGTCTTGGCGATCGCCTCGAGCTTCGGCACGATCTCCTCGATCGGAATCTCCGTTTCCTGCAGATAGATCTGCCCGCCCTCATTCACGGAAATGGTGATCGGCTGGGTCTCCGAGTTGAGCGCCTTCGCCTGCGTCTCCGGCAGGTCGATCGGCACGCCGACAGTGAGCAGCGGCGCCGCGACCATGAAGATGATCAGCAGCACCAGCATCACGTCGACGAACGGCGTGACGTTGATCTCCGATATCAGGCCGTGATGGCGGCCGCGCCGCCTGTGGCCCCTGGCTCCGCGCCCGCCGGTTTGTCCTATCGACATTCCCATGATCTGTCCTCAAGCCCCGGCGGCTTACGCGCGCGGTGCGACCTTCTCATCGATTTGGCGCGAGAGTATGGCGGAGAACTCGTCCGCGAAGCCCTCCATGCGCACGCCGAGCTTGCCTGCATCCGACGACAGTTTGTTGTAGGCGACGACAGCCGGGATAGCCGCAAGCAGGCCGATTGCGGTTGCCAGCAGCGCTTCCGCGATGCCGGGCGCCACGACGGCGAGATTGGTGGACTTCGAGCCGGCGATCGCCTGGAACGAGGTCATGATGCCGACCACGGTGCCGAACAGGCCGATGAAGGGCGCCGCCGACCCAACGGTGGCCAGGAAGCCGAGCTTGCCTTCCAGCCGCTCCATCTCGCGCGTCAGCGCCAGGTCCATCGCCTTGTCGATGCGGGTCTGCAGGCCGAGCGGCGACTTGGCGCCCTTCTCGAAGCTCTTCTTCCACTCGCGCATCGCCGCGACGAAGATCGAGGCCATGCCGGTGGTCTTGCGCTCGGCGAGGTTGCGATAGAGTTCTTCCAGCGATTGGCCCGACCAGAAGGTCGTCTCGAAGCGGCCGAGCGAAACGCGCATGCGGGCGAAGGCGATCAGCTTGTCGACCACGATGGCCCAGGTCCAGATCGAGGCGCCGAGCAGACCGATCATGACCGCCTTGACCACCCAGCCCGCCTGCCAGAACAGTGCCCAGACGGAAATCGCTGCGCCTGGCTCGGCGAGATTGAGGTTTTCCATAGTTTTGTCCCTTGAGTGTACGGGCCTGGCGGCGGCTGGCCCACGCGCATCGTCCCCTTTAGGCCGGCCGCGAAACCGCGTCCGGAAACGGCCCCCGGTGCGCCAAAGCGGCCTTTTCGGGGCTAAATTTGGTGAAAGGAAGGCGCACGGAATCCGTACAACTCCCCTCGATTTCTTCATGGACTGTTATGGTTAAGGATGGGTTAGGAAATGCGGCGGAGCGCCGCTGGCAACCACGCCGATCGACATTTCAACGTCGCGATTTCGGCAGCTTTTTCGCCTCCGCCGCCAAAGCGGTAATCGCCTCATCCGCGTCAGCGTGTCGCGCAAGCTTCCGTTGCTGGTCGAACTTCTCGTATTCGCTCTCGGCTCGCCGCCTGGCATCTTCTGCCTTCACGCTTCCGCCGTCTCGCAGAACCGTACGGCCGAGTTGGCCCAACTGCCGGTCGAGCAAATCCTGCGCATCCTGCATGACGACGATGCGGCCGAGATCGAGCTGGTCTTCAAAAATGTCGAGCAGGATGGTGGTCAGCCGGTTCAGCTCCCTGATCTCGCGCTCGCCGAGATAATTCTTCGAGACGGTTACGTCCTGCTTGCGGATGCCGTCCTTCGCCCACGTCTGCAAACCCATATTGGGCGACGCATGATCGGCGCGCGACGCGATGATCTCCGACGGCGTCTGCGATGTCACTGCATGAACCAGCTTGGCCTGCGTGCGCTGGTAGAACGCCCGCGACGCGTCGGACGCACTGTCATAATCGCGGCACATCGCGCAGATGCGACGCAGTTCACGATAGACATTGGCCTCGTCTGAACGGATATCGCGAATGATTTCGCGCAGTTCCGCGAGACGGTCGCCCGCTTCGTGCTCCTTGAGGCGCGGGGCGTCGATGACGAATCCCCGCTGGGCGAACTGAACCAGCACGGCCGTCGCCCAACGGCGGAACTGCGTCGCTTGAACCGACGACACGCGGTAGCCGACGGAAATCACGACATCAAGGTTATAGAGAACCGCTGGCCGGCCGAGACTTCTTTGCGTTTTTCGCAAAGAAGTCGATTCATCAAGCTCGCCCTCGGCGAAGATGTTCGCGATATGCCTCGATATGTTCGCGACATCCCGTCCAAACAGTTCGGCGATCTGCGCCTGCGACATCCAGAGGGTCTCACCCTCGTACCGGATATCGAGGCGCAAGCCCTTGTCTGACGCATAGACGAGGAAGCGGTCGCCAGTGTCGGCATCTTCCTCGAGGTGAATGGGTCCGTCACTCATCGAAACAACAATTCCCGCCGATGAGAACATTACAGGAACATTGCTGCGATTTCTAGTCCCTGTCGTGCCCCTTCGGCATGAACACGTCGATCCATTCTTTTGGAAAGCGCCTCGGCTTGCCGATCTCGCCGATGATGGCCGCCTCGACCTTGGCCTCGACCAGCAGGAAGTCGTCGCGCTTGATCTGCTGCGCCATGAAGATGCGCGCACCGGAAATCTTCTCCGTCAGCGTATCGATGGTCAGTATGTCGTCGATCCGGGCCGGCGCATGGAAGACGATCTCCATCTTGCGCACCACCCAGACGATCTTTTCGCCGTGTTTGCCCTCGGCAAGCTCGGTGTGATGGACGCCGGCGAGCCTCAGAAAATCCGACCGGCCGCGCTCGAAGAATTCAAGATAGCGGGCGTGATAGACGACCCCGGAAAAATCGGTGTCGGCGAAATAGACGCGCGCCTTGATGCTATGGCCGAACGGCGTGAGCTTGCCCGATAGGCCGGCAAGCAGATCCTGATCCGATTTGTCGTCCATGCATCCCTCCGATAACCCTTGGTGGATGGCATCATCGCTCCCCATATTCAAGCGGACACGCCGGAAGACCGGTGTGAGGGAGGTTCTTCATGCAGCGTCTCCTGCCGCCTGTTCTTGCGTTGCTTCTGCTCGTGCTGATGGGCTTGTTCTTCACCCTTCTGCCGGGACCGGTGATCTTTCCCGAACCCTGGAACTGGATCGGTCTTGTGCCGATCGTCGGCGGCGCCGCGCTGACGATCACGGGGGCACGCCTCTTCGGCGAGCGCCGCACCAACATCAGGACCTTCAACGACCCGACCATCCTGGTCACCGACGGACCGTTCCGCTTCAGCCGTAACCCGATGTATCTCGGCTTCGCGCTGTTCCTGACCGGCGTCGGCATCCTGCTCGGCGCGCTTGTCCCGCTGATCGTCGGCCTGTCTTTCTGGCTGATCGCCGACCGCTGGTACATCCCGTTCGAGGAGGCGGCCATGCAGCGCACCTTCGGCGAACAGTACGACGAGTACCGGCAAAAGGTGCGGCGGTGGTTTTGAGCTACGCGCCTAGCTCGATAGACAGGATTTCGGGCCGCACACCGAAGCGCACCGGCAGAATGCTGAAACCCAGGCCGCCGGACACGATGAGATTCCGCTCGTCCTCGACGATATGGCCGTAGGCGTAGCGATTGCCGAAGCGTGACGGTACGATCGGCGAGTAGCCGAACAATCGCACCTGCCCACCATGCGTATGCCCCGATAACGTCAGCGACACGCGTGACGGCACTTTCGGAAAAATGTCCGGCTCATGCGCGAGCAGGATCACGGGCTCGCCTTCGGCAATCTGTGCCAACGTACCATCGAGATCGTCCAGGCCCGCGAAACTGGTGCGCCCCCAATCCCGACCAGGACGCAGTCCGATCTGATCCCCAAGACCCGCGATCCAGAACGGGCGGCCATTCTTCTCCAATCGCACGGAGTTGTTTTCCAGGACCGGGATGCCCGCCGCCTCGAGCGCCCTGCGCGCGATGGTCGGCCCTTTTCCATCGCGCTGCGCGGTCAAGTCTTCCCACCAGTCGTGGTTGCCGAGAATGGCATGGACGCCGAGCGGCGCTCTCAAACCGGAAAGCGCGGGCGCCCATTCAGCCGCATCGACCCAATCCGTCACCATTCTCGTGCCGGCGACATAGTCGCCAAGCAGCACGATCAGATCAGGCTCAAGCTCGTTCGCCCGATCGGCGAGCGATTGGATGCGTTCCGGTGTCATCCACGGCCTGCAAGCGTGAATGTCGGCAAGCGCGACAATTTTGATTTTGAGATCCTGCGGCCAACCTGGCGGCGTCAGCGCGTACCGCCTCACCCGCGCGAGCAGCATCGGCTCGATGCCTATTGCGTAAGCGCCCGCGGCAGTTGCCGCGAGAAGCGAGCCTCCTACGAAGCGGAAAAAACCTCGACGCGTGAAAAGACGGGTCAATCGTCTTCCTGGAACAGTTTGATCTGCTGCTGGGCGAGATCGGCCGGCGCGTCCATGCCGAGATGTTTCCAGGCGCGCGCCGTCAGCACGCGCCCGCGCGGCGTGCGCTGGATGAAGCCCTGCTGGATGAGATAAGGCTCGACGATGTCTTCGATCGCGTCGCGCGGCTCCGACAATCCCGCCGAGATCGTTTCGATCCCCACCGGTCCGCCGCCAAAATTGCTCGCGATCATGGTGAGGTAGCGCCGGTCGAGCTGGTCGAGTCCAAAACCGTCCACCTCGAGCCGTAACAACGCCTCGTCGGCAATCGCGCGCGAGACATGATCGGCACCTGCGACGGTTGCGAAATCGCGGACGCGTCGCAGCAGCCGCCCGGCGATGCGCGGCGTGCCACGCGCCCGGCGCGCGATCTCCAGCGCACCGTCGTCGCCAAGTGGCAGCCCGAGAATGCGCGCGCCACGCCGCACGATCTGGTCGAGCTCCTCGACCGAATAGAAATTCAGCCGGACGGGAATGCCGAAACGGTCGCGCAGCGGATTGGTCAGCAGCCCGAGCCGCGTCGTCGCCGCGACCAAGGTGAAACGTGCCAGATCGATCTTCACCGAACGCGCCGCCGGCCCTTCGCCGATGATCAGGTCGAGCTGATAGTCCTCCATCGCCGGATAGAGGATCTCCTCCACCGCTGGGTTAAGCCGGTGAATCTCGTCGATGAACAGCACGTCGCGGTCTTCGAGGTTTGTGAGCAGCGCCGCGAGGTCGCCGGCCTTGGCGATGACGGGGCCTGATGTCGAGCGGAAATTCACGCCGAGTTCGCGCGCCATGATCTGCGCCAACGTCGTCTTGCCGAGACCGGGCGGACCGACAAAGAGCACATGGTCGAGCGCTTCGCCGCGGCCGCGCGCGGCTTCCACGAACACTTTCAGATTGGTGCGCGCGGCCGCCTGTCCGACGAACTCGTCGAGCGACTGCGGACGCAGCGTCTGGTCGGTGTCCTCGCCGCGCTTTTCGGGTGTGATCAGGCGAGGCGCGAGGCTCATGCCAGCAGTTCCATCGAGGGAATCGTCGTGGCCGATTTCTTGTCGAACGTAACTGTCTTCTCGCAGCCGGCGACGCGCCCGGCCCAGGCAATGAGGTAGTCTGCAAGATCGGCTTCGGACGCAGTCTCATCGCCAAGCAGAAGCCCGAGTTCCCTCCCGAACTCGAGAACAAGCCCGTCGCTGGCGAGCAGCGTCCGAAGCATGGCTATGATATCCGGCATTGCATAGCCCAAGGTTCGATTGAGGACCCAGACTGTTTCAACGATTGTGACGGCACTGACAAAGGCTGGATCGTCTAAGCCTCGACCAGACAGCAGCTTGCGAGCCAATCGATTCTGACGCGGATCGTCGTCGACAAGAAACCGGATGAGAACATTGGTATCGATGCCGATCATGGGCGATCAGCTCTGTTATCGCGCTCGAACTCGTCCCACTCCTCGGCAACGACATCACCCACAGCGTCGTTCATCTCCTCGACTGTGAGGCTACGGCCGTTTGGCGGCCGTCCGAGCATGCCAGCTAGGTCCGCAAGCTTCCTGTTTTTCGGTCTCGCGATGACCTCGCCGTTCTTGACGCTCACGTAGAAACGAGTGCCCGGCGCCAGCCCAAGCTCGTCGCGAACATCCTTCGGAATGGTCAACTGACCCTTGGACGTCATTGTCGTAATCGCGCCCATTGCTCTTACTCTGGCATTATTTTCTTACCGCCTTAAGATAGTAAGAAAAGCGCACTCCAGCAATACCTACCGCGCCAGCTCCTTCAGCCCGAGCCGGATGAGCTTTGCCGAATCCGCGCCTTCGCCGGCCGATTTCAGCGCGGCAGCAACGGCGGTTGCCGCCATGTCGCGCGAATAGCCGAGATTGATGAGCGCCGAGACGGCGTCCGTGATCGGCGCCGGCGCAACACCTTCGCCGAGTTCCTGCCTCAGGCCGATCGTGCCGCTGGCAGCGCCGGCGAAAGACGGGGCCTTGTTCTTCAGCTCCGTGACGATGCGCTCGGCCACCTTCTTGCCGACGCCCGGGGCGCGGCTCACCGTTGCGATGTCGCGCAGCGCGATCGCATTGGCGAGATCGGACGGTGCCAGCGTCGAAAGCACCGCCAGCGCGACCTTCGCGCCGACGCCCTGGACATTGCTTTGCAACAGCCGGAACCATTCGCGTTCGAGCGCCGACTGGAAACCGTAGAGCCGGATCACGTCCTCGCGCACATAGGTCTCGATGAAAAGCACGACGGCCTCTCCGACACCGGAGATCGCAGCCAGTGTGCGCGACGAGCAATGGGCGACATAGCCGACGCCATGCACATCGACCAGCACATAGTCCTCGCCGATTTCCTCCACCGTGCCCTTCAGCTTGCCGATCATTCCCCCTCCGGAAGCATTCAAGCCGTAGCGAGCGCCGCCAGCCGTCCGGTCACGCTCTGGCGGTGATGCGCATGGCAGATCGCGATGGCAAGTGCGTCGGCCGCATCGTCGCTGTCGAACGACGCCTTCGGCATCAGCACCTTCACCATCATATGGATTTGCTTCTTCTCACCGTGACCGACGCCCACCACCGCCTTCTTCACCGCGTTCGGCGCATATTCAGCCACGGCCAGACCCGCCAGTGCCGGCACCAGCATCGCGATCCCGCGCGCCTGCCCGAGCTTCAGCGTCGCCGAGGCATCCTTGTTGACGAATGTCTGCTCCACCGCCGCCTCATTCGGCATTTGCCGGCTGAGCACCTCGGCCAGCCCGTCATGAAGCTGGCAGAGCCGCGCGGCCAGACTCTCCTTCTCGTCCGACTTCACCGTGCCGGCCGCGATGAAGCGCAGCGAATTGCCGAGCGTCTCGACCACGCCCCAGCCGGTGCGCCTCAGCCCCGGATCGATGCCGATGATGCGAATCGCGTCCATGCCCCACCCTAGTTGCCGCACGGCAGCCTTGCCACCGGAATGTGAACGAAACGGAAACACCATGCACAGCTTGGTGTATGCGAATTGGGCCAGTGGCGGTGCCGGCCGTACGCTTCGCCGCGTAGAACGGTTGCGTCTCAGGAATTCCCGCGTGCCGGCTCTG
>DATJTE010000068.1:0-20931 GCA_035503715.1 Rhizobiaceae bacterium
GCTTTGCCATGTTCGGCGCCTCGCAGGGTTGCGCCTTCTCGGTCGCCTATGCCGCGAAATATCCCGAGCGCGTCAGCAAGCTCGTGCTCTATGGCGGCTTCGCGCGCGGCCGCCGGGTGCGCGGCACATCTGTCGACACCGAGCAGGCGGAGACGCTGACCACGCTGATGCGCACCGGCTGGGGCCAGCAGAACCCGGCCTTCCGGCAGATGTTCACCTCGCTCTTCATCCCTGATGCGACCTCGGAGCAGATGGACTGGTTCAACGAGTTGCAGCGCAAGACGACCTCGCCGGAAAACGCCGTGCGCATCCGCCTCGTCTCCGACTACATGGACGTCGCCGAACTCCTGCCGCGCGTCATGGCGCCGACGCTGGTGCTCCATTGCCGCGATGACGCCGTGCAGCCTTTCGAGGAAGGACGTTTTCTCGCCGCCAACATTCCTGGCGCCCGCTTCGTCGGGCTCGAGGGCAGGAATCACCTGATCCTCGAAACCGATCCCGGTTGGCCCCGCTTCCAGGCCGAGGTCGGCGCTTTCCTCGCGACAGAATGAACTGCAGCCTTCCTTCTCCCTTGGCGGCCCCCTTGCAGGCTGCCCCGCATCCGTTTGGATGCGAAGATCAGTCCGCATTTCAGCGCAGGCTGGCGGCTGAGCTTACCGTAGCAGACCCACTTGCGATCCGTGCTCGATAGACTCAAGCTCGTCGCGTAGCCGCATCGAAATCGCGGCAGGCATCTAGGGCATTGCCAACACCCTCCGTGGGCGAAAGCAAGCGTTTCTCAAGAAAATCTCAAGCGCTTCTCAAGGACTCGTGTGGGGCTTTCCGACTATTGCCCGCACGACGAGCTTAACGCCTCGCGGGGCGCGAAGCGACGCTCAGGCAACACGAAGAGGATACGACAATGGCACTGCAGATTTTCAACGCCGACTCGGTCGGCAACGGCGTTCGCGAGACGATGAACGTCTCAGGGGACGGCATCTATGTGATGGAAGGCGTCCTCGTCGGCCGCGAAGATGCGATCAGTGACACGGACTACACGGTGGTCGCATTGCAAGACGACCATCTGATCAAGATCGATGGCTCGATCGTAGGTGGCGCGGGCGTTCAACTTGGCAATGGCCTGACCGACAGCCGCAACAAGGTTCTGATCGGCGGGACGGGTTCGGTGCAGGCGCTGCTTGGCTCTGGTTCCGCCATCCATGCGACGGGTAGCGAAGCCAATGTCGAAAATCATGGCTCGATCTGGTCCAATGGTACCGGCATCTTCCTCGACCTCGTATCGGGGGCAGGCGGCAGCAGGATCACCAACAGCGGTACCATTGAAGCGGATACAGCTATCCATAGAACCGGCGGCACGCAGTCTGTCACCGTCGAAAACAGCGGCACGATCAAGGCGTTCAACGCCTTCTACAGTGACGGGGACGCCACGGACTGGTTCACCAACACAGGCGACATCACCGGTTATGTTCTGCTCGGCGGTGGCGACGACCGCTACATGGGGAGCGGCGGCACGATCTCAGGCGTCGTTTACGGTGCCGACGGCGAGGACATCCTTACGGGCGGCGCCGGCGCAGACTTTTTCACCGGCGGCGACCAGAACGACACGCTAGAAGGTGGCGGCGGCAACGATGAGCTGTTCGGCGCCAACCACAATGACACCCTGGCAGGAGGCGCGGGGGCAGATGAGCTCAACGGCGGCGACGGCACGGACACGATGGAGGGCGGGACGGGCAACGACTTGTATTACGTCGACATCGCCGCTGACTCGATCAACGAGGCCGCAAACCAAGGCACAGACACCGTCATCTCGGAGGTAACGCTGACCCTGAAGACGAATTTCGAGCGGCTGACGCTCGACACCGTGCTCGCAGCCAACGGCACCGGCAATGCAGTCGCCAATATCATCACCGGCGGTGACGGCGCGAACCATCTGCGGGGACTCGCCGGCAACGACCAACTGCTCGGCATGGCGGGCGCCGACAAACTGACCGGCGGCACCGGCGCGGACAGGCTGGCCGGGGGCGCCGATGGCGACCGTTTCATCTTCAATTCGGCGGCGGAAAGCCGGAAGGGGAACGGTATCGACAAGATCATCGACTTCAGCCGCGCCGAGGGCGACAAGATCGAGCTGACCGCGATCGACGCGAACAGTACGATTGCCGGCAACCAGGCGTTCAAGTTCATCGGCACGAAAGCGTTCACCGGCAAAGCCGGCGAACTGCGGTATGTGAAGGCCGGCAGCGACAGCATCATCACCGCGGATATCAACGGCGACGGCAAGGCCGACTTCACGGTGATCAGCGACGTGGCGGTGACCTTCAGCAAGGGCGACTTCATCCTGTAGCCCTCGGCAGAAGAGCGTTTGCGGCGGCCGGGCAGCGGAGAGCCCGGCCGCTTTCGTTTGTGTGCAAATGTTTCCGCTTTGCAACGGAACGGCTGCGGCAGCGTCATTTGCCGGTTTCCAAGCGCCGTTAGGCAGCGCGTCAACAAAAAATCCTTGCAGCCGACGGAGACTTCCATGGCGATCGTTATGAAACTCGCGGACGACATCAATGCCGGCGTGCGCGCCACCCTCGCTGCCGGCGACGATTTGTTCATCGCGGCGGGCGTTACCGTCTCCCGCACCGATGCGACACTTGCTGCTCATCGCGTCATCGCAGGTGTGGAAAGCAACCACGATCTGGAAATCCTCGGCACGGTCATCAGCCAGGGCGGCGTCGTGCAGCTCGGCGATGACATCGCGGATAGCAACAACCGCGTGCATGTCGGCGAAACCGGATATCTGAACTCATTGCATTCCGGCGGCTCGACTTTTTCCATCACGGGCACGTCGAACTATTTCGAGAACGATGGCGAGGTGCGCTCCAACAACATCGCGATCTCGATGAACACCAGCGCCAGCACGAGCGGTTTCAACGAGATCGTCAACAGCGGAACGCTCCACGGCAAACTTACGGCTATCTCGATCGTCGGCGGAGAAGAAACCGTCTCAGTGACGAATACCGGCAAAATCGTAGCAGGCACAGCCTATCTCGGAGGCGCTGGCTCGGACTTCATCGGCAACTTCGGAACGATCAGTGGCCATCTTCTGCTTGGCGCCGGGACGGATGGGTATGACGGAAGCAAAGGACGCCATGACGGCCTCGTCGACGCAGGCACGGGCGACGACCTTCTGATCGGCGGCGTGGACGACGATACCTTCAATGGCGGAGAAGGCGCCGACACCATGCGCGCGGGCGGCGGCTCTGATTCGTATAGCGTCGATAACGCCGGTGACATCGTTTTCGAGGCAACGAACCAAGGCATCGACCAGGTCGCCGCGACCATATCCTACACGCTGACGGCCAATATCGAGGACCTGGCCCTCTTCGGTTCAGGCAAGAACGGGACGGGCAACACGCTTGCCAATTCAATTGCTGGCAATAACCTCGCTAACATGCTCGCCGGACTTGCGGGCAACGACACGCTGGGTGGCGGGGACGGCAATGACAAACTGATCGGCGGCCTCGGCAAGGATACGCTGACCGGCGACAACCAGGCCGACCGCTTCATCTTCAACGCCGTTACCGAAAGCCGCGCGGCGGGCGGCATCGACAAGATCATGGATTTTTCGCGCGCCCAGCTCGACAAGATCCAGCTCAACCTGATCGACGCCGACACGACGAAGGCGGGCAATCAGGCGTTCAAATTTATCGGCGCGAAGGCGTTCTCTGGCGCAGCCGGCGAGCTGCGCTTCCAGAAGATCGGCACCGACAGCCACATCCAAGCCGACGTCAATGGCGACGGCAAGATCGACTTCACGGTGATCAGCGATGTCGCGGTCACCTTCGTCAAGGGCGATTTCATCCTCTAGACGCAGACCGCGCCGGCTCCGTTCGCGAGACTTTCAAGGCGCGTGCCATGGCGCACGCCTTGAAGGGCGTCTTCCACACTCATCAACATCAAGGACTTCAAAGTGGGCTTTCAGATTTTTACCAGCGACACGGTTGGCAACGGCGTACAGGCCGATCTCCTCGGCACCGATGACATGTATGTCGAAGAAGGCGTCACCGTCGGCCGCGAGGACGCTGCAGCCGCCGGCGACTACACTGTCTCGGGCATAGGGTCGAACCACATCGTCGAGATCGATGGCCGTGTGCTCGGCGGTGGCACAGCGATATCGCTGGGTAATGATGGCGCGGATCGATTCAGTTCCGTGATGATCAGCGAGACGGGCTATGTCAGATCGCTGCACGAGTCGGCCGCCGCGATCCTGATGACCGGGTCGTCCCATACCATTAAGAACGCAGGAAAAGTGGTCGGTGCAACGATCGGTATCGAGTTCACAGGAGGACAACTCGTCCCAGGCAGCTACTCGGTGATCGAGAACACAGGGACGATCGATGCCGCCTTCGCAATCATGCACACGAACAGCACCGAGCTGCTGAAGGTTTTCAACCACGGCACGATCAATGCAGGTACCAATGCGATATTTCAGAGCACCGGGACCGCAATCGACGAATTCTACAACACCGGCAATATGAAGGGATACATCCGGCTCGGCGGTGGCGACGACCTTTATGACGGGCGCGGCGGGACGTTCAGCGGCCAGATCCACGGCGAAGACGGCAACGACCGCCTGCTTGGCGGTAACGGCAATGAGGTGTTTATCGGCGGCTTTGGAAACGATTACCAGCAGGGCGGTCGCGGCAATGATGAATACTGGCTGGACGCCGGCGATATGATTGTCGAACTGTCCGGCCAGGGGATTGATACAGTCTCCTCTTCCTCTTCGTATACGCTCGGCGCCAACATAGAAAATCTGGGGCTTGGCCCGAATGCGGTCGCAGGCACGGGCAACGCACTTGCCAATGTGATCACCGCCAACGGCACGATCGCCAATGTGCTCACCGGGCTGGCCGGCAACGACACGCTGTCGGGCGGGGATGGCAATGACAAGCTGATCGGTGGCGCAGGCAAGGATACGCTGACCGGCGGCAATCATGCCGACCGTTTCATCTTCAATTCGGTGACAGAAAGCCGCGCGGCGGGCGGCATCGACAGGATCGTCGATTTCAGCCGAGCGCAGGGCGACAAGATCGAGTTCAAGGCGATCGACGCGAATACGGCAAAGGCGGGCAATCAGGCATTCAGCTTCGTAGGCACTAAAGCCTTCTCGGGCGTAGCCGGCGAGCTTCGTTACCAGAAAATCGGTTCCGACAGCATCGTCAGCGCCGACGTGAACGGCGACGGCAAGGCCGACTTCACCGTGATCAGCGACGTCGTGGTGAACTTCGCCAAAGGCGACTTCATCCTGTAGGCGCTCAGCCGGCGAGCTTCAGCGCCTCGTCGATCATCGCCTGGGCGGCGGGGTTCGAGCGGGGCTTCAGCGCCAGCAGCTTTTCAACCGCCGCCCGGCGGCCGCCCGCATCGAGCAGGATGATGTTTCGGGCGACGACGAAAAGAAGGCCGAGGCGCGCATCCTGATCTTCGGTCGCTGCCGCCAGATCGAGCGCCGGCATCACGGCGCGTGGCTCGGCGAGGTCGACGAGAAACTCGGCTGCATAGATGCGCATCGTCTGATCGGCGTCACCCGCGGCGCCGACCAGCACAGCGATGTGCTGATCGGCCAAACGGGCACGCATGTCGGACGACCGATCCTCGCTTTGAACTATCTGAGATACGCTTTGCTTGCCGGTTCGCATCATCTGCGCCAGCGCAACAACACACCCAAGCTCGATGCGATAGTTACCGTCATTGGCCACCAGATGGTCGGCGATCGGTTTCACCCATGAGAGCGGCCCGGCGCCGAGCACGTCGCGGGCGAGACGCCGCGTGTCGAGATCGTCGCTGACGAGATCGGCCAGCGCCTGCTGGAGACGTCTGGGATCCTCGATGACTTCGTCCTGAGCCTGAGCAGGGCTGACGAAGCTCGGAAGGCTTATGCCAGCCGCTGCTGCCTGCACAGGCTGCGATACCGGCGCGCTGACGATGGAGACGTCCGCGCCGCCGCCATCGACAAGCTTGCCGCCAGCGATGTCGAAGCGCCATTCCACGGCCTTGCCGTCCGAGAGTGCGTCGAGAAATGCCTGCTTCGGCACGCGCAAGGTCAGCAGGCAATCCTCGCCACCGAAATGGGCCGGGCAATTCTCCGCGCCGCGCTTGTGGGCAAGGGTGATGAATGTCGTCTCGTGGCGGAGGTCACGCTCGAGGAAGACGAAGTCATAGGCATCGAGCTCGCTGCGCGCATAAGCATAGCCCTCATTCCTGATCTTCACGTCGAAGCGCCGCAGGTCGACATCCGCGATGCGGCCCGACACCTGGCGCTCGGCGATGCCACGTTCGGTGCGGTCGAGCCACCACATGAAGAAGGCGGTGATGGCGACAACGCCGGCCAATACAAACGGCCCGAAGCGCGCGCTCGCCTGACCACCGAAAGCGGCGAGGAGCACGCCGGCGCCGATGGCGAGGATGACGTTCGCCTGGACGGCGGTCTGTTCGAGGAAAACCTTTCCGGCAAAACCCGCGCCGATGAGCACCAGTCCTATGACGATGCCGATCATCATCATCAGCGTCGCCTGCGACGGGAACACAACCTCGAAGAGCGTCTTGTCGGATTTTTTTGGTTCCGCGGCCTCGGGTTCAGCAGACTCCGCGTCGGCGGGTTTTGCGTCGGCAGGGTCGTCGCCAGAGTCAGCGCTCGTGTCGGACATGCTTCGCCTCCCCTCGCCGCCTTCGACGCCGCTCGAAGGATCGGCAGACAGAGTCCGGAACGTATCTGGCGCGGACTTCTATGCCCACCGCCGCACCGGATTGGAGTAAAGCACTTACGTTGCGTAAAGTACAGAAAGACGAATTACTTGCGCTGTGAACACGCCAATCAAGTCGCTCAAGTTTTCAGCGAATTTTTTGCCCGCACTCTACCAGCGGGCGACGAAACGGCCGGCGGCAGCACCGGCAAGCGCCAGGATCGCGATCGCAAGCGGATACCAGGTGGCGACGAACAGCGGCGAGTCGTCGAGGCAGTGCGCGGCGTAGAAGGTTGCCGCCAGCCCACCGGCGACGAGGCCGGCGACCGCGCCACCGAGCGTGGGCTGCATGGTTGCGCCGTGGCGGAGCGTGAACAGGAAGATCGCCAGCGGCCCAAGGCCGATCAGCGGAATGGAAACGAGACAGGTCAGCGCGTTGGTGCCGATCCAGCGCGGCGCAATCTGGTCCGCCGGAATGACCATCAGTTCGAACCCGACGGAGACCAGCAGCAGGCCGGGCGCCAGCAGAAGCATCGGTAGCACCGAGCGGACCGACGCGCCGGGACGGGCGAGCGCGGCGAGCGTCGCGAAAGCGGTGGCAAACAACGTGAGCGTGAGCACAAATTTGAACAGGAAGCGCAGCGTGCCGGCCGCGTCCGCTATGTCGGCGCGCGGACCGAGCAGGACGAAAAAGACGACCGCCGCGACGGGTGCGGACATCAGCGCGGCGACAAGCCAGGCACGGCGCATCGGCATGGCGGTTTCGGCGCCATCGGCGGCAAGCGTCCTGATCAGCCGTTCCGTTTCCATCTCAAGATGTCCCAAATTTCTTGGCGATCGCCGCCAGGCCGCGATGCAGCGCGACGCGCACCGCAACCTCGGTCATGCCGAGCGCCTTCGCGGTCTCGCCGATCGAGCGGCCATCGACCGAGATCGACGAGACGACGGCGCGCTGGCCGGGCGCGAGCGCGTCCAGCGCCCGGCCAATCTCGCGTTCGCTGGCGTGATCCTCGGGCTCAGGCGCCGGCGCATCGAAATCGTCACCGAGCACGACCTCCATGCGGCGGCCTGTCTTGCGGAACGCATCGATCAGTTTGAAGCGCGCGATCGCATAGAGCCATGGCCCGACGGGCAGATCGTCGCGCCAGGTGTGGCGCTTCAAATGGATGGCAAGCAATGTTTCCTGCACGACATCCTCGGGATCGACACTGCCTTGCGTGACGCGCCGCCGGGCAAAGCCGCGCACCAGCGCGGCCGCGCGGCGGAGGAACTCCGCATAGGCCTTTTCGTCTCCGGCGAGGGCGGCTTTGAAGAGCCGTGCAAGTTCGGCCTCTTCCTTGCCTTCCACCGGACCATCTCCCTTCTTCGCCGCGACGCGCGGCTTTGTTACGCGCGTGGATCGCGGGCGTCGATCACAATACGGGAACCCGCCGAGACTATTCCGCCGGCGGGCACGGCGGCTCGCCCTTCAGTTCTTTCGCCAGGCAGCCATACTTGTCGAACATCTGGCCGGTCTGACGCGCGGTTTTGGCCGCGCCGCAGCCGGCAAGCAGCGCGGCTGCGAGCAGGAGCGCAACGGTTCTCATCGGGAAATGTCGTGCGGTGATAATCATTTCGCCGATTTTCGAGGTTGCCGCGATCTGCGTCAACTGCACCCTGCGCGCGTTCGCCCTTGCCCTCGCGACGCTGCCGTGTTTCGATGGCTACGGGTAGCCAGCAAAACGAGCTACCAGAGCTACCCCGACGGCCGGATTTTTCAGGCCGGCCGCCGCACAACAACGGTGCGCATGGGTCTGGCGTTTTCCGCGAGGCCGTGCGCCATTGTGGAGGAGGCCAGCCATCATGGGAAAACGCGCCGGAGAACGACGTACGGGACCGAAGTGCATAGCCATCGTCGGTCCCTTTGCCAGCGGCAAGACTACCCTTCTTGAAGCAATCCTCGCGCGAACAGGCGCGATCCCCAAACAAAATCCTGTGACATCCGGCAACGCGATCGGCGACCATTCGCCGGAAGCGAAGGCCCATGCGATGAGCATCGAAGCATCGATCGCCACGACGGAATTCATGGGCGAGTCGCTGACTTTCATCGACTGCCCCGGCTCGATCGAATTCGCCTTCGAGGCGGAACCGGTGCTTGCCGCCTGCGACCTTGCCATCGTCGTTGCGGAAGCCGACGAGAAGAAAGTGCCGGCACTGCAGTTGATCATGCGCAAGCTCGACGAGATCGGCATCCCGCGCGTGCTGTTCCTGAACAAGATCGACCGGTCGGCCGGCGGCGTGCGCGACACGCTGAAGATGCTGCAGCCGACCAGCACGAAGCCGCTGCTGCTGCGCCAGATCCCGCTGCGCAAGGGCGAGGCGGTGATCGGCTCGATCGATCTCGCGCTCGAGCGCGCCTACATATGGCGCGAATTCGCCGAGAGCGAGATCGCGCCGATCCCCGACGACGACAGAGCGCGCGAGATCGAGGCGCGCTTCTCCATGCTTGAAACGCTCGCCGACCATGACGACGAGCTGATGGAGCAATTGCTGGAGGAGAAGAACCCACCGAAGGATGAGGTTTTCGACGATCTGGCCGCCGATCTGCGCGACGGCTCGGTGACGCCGGTGCTGATCGGCACGGCGGAAAAGGGCAATGGCGTGCTGCGCCTGCTCAAAACCATCCGCCACGACGCGCCCGATATCGAGGCGACGAAGAAGCGGCTCGGCCTGAAGGACGGCAATGCGACGGTCGCGCAGGTGATGAAGACGATCCATACCTCGCATGGCGGTAAGCTCTCGATCGCGCGCATCCTGTCCGGCCAGGTGACGGACGGCATGGAGCTGAACCTGCCGGACGACAGGGGCGGCAAGGTGTCCGGCATCTACAAGATGTTCGGCGCCGGCCAGACGAAGCTGCCTTCGGCGAAAGCCGGCGACACGGTGGCGCTCGGCAAGATCGACGACGCCAAGACAGGCGACACGCTGACCTCGGCCAAGGGCGGCATGGCGCCGCTGGTTTCGCTCGAGACGCCGCAGCCGGTGACCGTGGTGGCGCTGAGGCCGAAGGAGCGCAAGGACGAGGTGAAACTCTCGGCCGCGATGCACAAGCTTGGCGAGGAGGACCCTTCGATCGGCCTGAGGCATGAGCAGGATTCGTCGGAGACGATCCTGTCAGGCCATGGCGAGATGCATTTGAGGATCATCGTCGAGAAGCTGCAAGGGCGGAACAATATTCCCGTCAGCGTCGAGAAGCCGCGCGTGCCCTATCGCGAGACGATCAAGCGATCGATCACGCAGCGCGGGCGGCACAAGAAGCAGTCCGGCGGGCACGGCCAATTCGGCGACGTTGTGCTCGATATCAAGCCACTGCCGCGTGGCTCGGGCTTCAAGTTCTCCGACACGATCAGCGGCGGTGTGGTGCCGAAGCAGTACATACCGTCGGTGGAAGACGGCATCTCGGATTATCTGAAATCGGGGCCACTCGGTTTTCCGGTCGTGGATGTCCACGTCAATCTCGCCGACGGCTCGTATCATGACGTCGACTCCTCCGACATGGCGTTCCAGATGGCGGCGAAGATCGGCATGAAGGAGGGCATGGCGCAGTGCGCGCCGGTGCTGCTCGAGCCGATCATGAAGGTCGAGATTTTCACGCCGAACGACGCAACGGCGAGGATCACGGCACTCATCCCGCAGCGGCGTGGCCAGATCCTCGGCTACGATGCGCGCCCTGCCTGGGACGGCTGGGACGTGGTCGAGGCGATGATGCCGCAGTCGGAGATCGGCGACCTGATCATCGAGCTGCGCTCGGCGACGGCGGGCGTGGCCAGCTACCGCGCCACCTTCGACCATATGCAGGAGCTCACCGGCCGCATGGCGGACGAAGTGGTCAACCAGCAGGGGAAAGCGGCTTAGCGTAAAGCCGCCCCCTCCACCGCCTTCGGCGGTCCCCCTCCCCCGTAAACGGGGGAGGACCAATGCAACTTTCTCCGCTCCCACGCGTAACAACCTTAGGCCGCCACGCGAATGTGAAGGCGGGCGAATTGAATTCGCCTCGTGCCGGTAGCATCTTCCGGCCCGCGAAGGAGCTTGCCATGGTTGCCATTCATCGTCGCCCGTCATGGGCGATTTCCGAAGCACTCGCGACGCCGGAGGACGCGTTTGTCAACCGCCGCAGCTTGCTGAAGGGCATGGGCCTTGGCGCGCTCGGCACCGCAGCGATGCTGAAGTCACGCAGCGCGCGCGCCGGGGAGGCCGATCCGACCGCCGATCTCTATCCCGCCAAAAAGAACGAGGCGTACAGGCTCGACCGTCCGCTGACGCCGGAAGAGATCAACGCCAACTACAACAACTTCTACGAATACGGTTCCTACAAAGAGATCGCCGCAAACGCGCAGCAGTTGCGGACGCGGCCGTGGGAGGTCGCGATCGGGGGGCTGGTCGAGAAACCGCAGACGATCGCCATCGACGACCTCATTCGCAAATTCCCGATCGAGACGCGGCTCTACCGTCACCGCTGCGTCGAGGCCTGGTCGATGACGATCCCGTGGGCCGGATTTCCGCTAGCAAGGCTGGTGGAGTTTTCCAAGCCGCTGGCGTCGGCAAAGTATTTGCGCTTCGAAACGTTCTTCGACCCCGAGATGGCGCCGGAGCAGAACTCCTTCATCTACAGCTTCCCTTACATTGAGGGCGTGACCATGGCCGAAGCCATGAACGATCTCGCCTTCATGGTGACCGGCGCCTACGACAAGCCGCTGCACAAGCAGTTCGGCGCGCCGATCCGGCTGGCACTGCCGTGGAAGTATGGGTTCAAATCGATCAAGTCGATCGTCAAGGTCGATTTCGTCGAGGAGGAGCCGGAGAACTGGTGGCAGACGCTGCAGCCGTCGGAATATGGCTTCTGGGCGAATGTGAACCCGGAGGTGCCGCATCCGCGCTGGAGCCAGGCGAATGAGCGTGTGCTCCACACCGGCGCCTATGTGCCGACGCAGCTCTTCAACGGCTATGGCGACCAGGTCGCGTCGCTCTACGCCGGCATGGATCCGGCAAAGCTCTACATGTGACGTAACATCGCGGCCTGCGATCGCAGAATCACCCTGAGGAAAAACCGATTCTGTTTCCCGACGTGTGCCAGATACGGAAAAACGGCGCCGGGGGAGAATGAGACCGGACGCCGTTTCCGCGGACCGTGTCCCTCAGAGGGGAAAACGGCAGGTCCGCCGCGCGATACCGGATTTCTGCCCGGAAACTGCTCGACGATATCCGAAGGGAACTGGGAGGTCGCGGACGCGACGGTTGCTGAGCCCAGTCGATTCGGTGATGCCCCCATCCCCGAACGGACTAACGTCGCGTCCGGGATGGACCATACGTGAGCGACCGGCAAACTATACGTTACCCCCTGTTACATGTGACCGTTACGCGGTTCACATGTTCGGCAGGCAGCACAAACGGTGGGCAAAAAAAAGCCGGATCAAAAGCGATCCGGCTAGTTTGATGGAAGTGCCCGTTAGGGCGAAACCTCCAGAGGGGAACATTCGCAGCGCCAATGGGAGGAGAATGCGCCGCGAATGATCAACATATGGGCGCGGCCTGCCGCTGAAACAAGCAGGCGTTTTGCAAATCACCCATGCAAAAAGCGGGTGGCTGTGGTCCAATGCATCCGCCGAGGCAATAAGTCCAAGATTTGGGCAGGGAGCCACGATCTCTGGGCCAAAACTTGCCGGCCGGCGCTGTCCCTGCCGGCCGAACCAGGCGGTGTTCGCGGGATATCCGGATCGTTACGTTAGAACTTCAAGCCGACTCGTGCGGTGACGACGTCAAGCGTCGCGTCGATCATGGTCCCGTCGAAGCTCTTGAAGCCGTGGTGCGTGTACTGCGCGCCGACCGTGATGTTGTCCGTGATCGCGTAGTCGAGGCCGGCACCAGCGGTCCAACCCCAGTCAGCGAGGCCGACATTCGTCGTGGCATAGGTTCCGCCGACATGGCCTGAGATCAGGAATCGGTCGATGGCGTAACCGGCGCGCGCTTTTACCGTGTAAGAATTCTCGACGGTGATGAAGTTGAAGACCTCGTAGTCGATGTCGAGCCGGGTGGCTTCGAACTCCGCGCCGGCGACGAAATTGCCGAAGCCGTGCATGTAGCCGACATGGCCGCCGAAGACCCAGTCTTCACCCCGATCCTCAAGCGGCACAGGGAACTGGTAATCGACATCGTTCAGCCAGGCGTAACCCAGTGAGGCGCCGGCGTAGAAGCCGCCCCAGCCGAAGCGCGCCGCGTTGATGTCGGGAGCGGTGATGATCTCGGGATCGGCCGCCAAAACAGCGGCATTCGAGGAGAGAAGAAATACGAGGCCGGCAATAACAGTGCGCATCAAGGATGCTCCGCGAACAGGGGCGTTCGGACGTAATTTATTGATTTATGGTTGCTAATTGCTTAACCGCGCTTCGCATCGGTTAACGGATCGCGGAACCCGCCCGGCCGTACGATCCGGGACCGGCGACGGCGACAAACCGCGCCCGGTGTCCTGCCGTGCAACCCCCTACACATATGCAGGGTAGCGCGGCGGGGATATTTACAACTTCTAAAATTCTCCAAACGACAATCACGGATGCTGTTTGGGGTCTGAGCTCATGGATTTTATGCGTCGGCTTACCGCCGTGATCGACTGGTTCACGCCGGACCACGTCAAGGACGATCCGCACACCAAGAAGCGCGTGCGCATGTTCCTGATCAGTCATTTGTTCGGACCGATCCTCGGCGCGCCGATCCCGCTGTTCCTCTATCTCTACGATCCCAGCCCCTGGCCGCATGTGACGATCCTGACGGCGTCGATCGGCATCTTCTGGGCGTTTCCGTTCGCGCTGAAGCTGTTCCCGAAGCACTATACGGCGCTGGCGCTGATCTCGGTCGTGAATTTGAGCTCGGCGATTCTCTGGGGCTCCTACCACTATGGCGGCGCGAGTTCGCCGTTCCTGATGTGGTTCCTGGTGATGCCGCTGCTCGCCTTCTTCTACCTCGGCTCGAGCAACAAGACGCGCATCATCATCTTCGCTCAGATCGCGCTCGGCCTGGCGGCGTTCTACGCAGCCTTCCTGATGGAAGACAGTTTTCCGTCGCACATCCCGATCGAGGAAATGGTCGGCATCGGCATCATCTCGGCCTTCTGCGCCGCCACCTACGTGTTCCTGATGGCGAGCTATTATTCGAGCGTCGTCGACTCGCAGTCGGAACTGCTGAAGGAGATCGACCGCCACCAGGACACGCTGCAGAAGCTGACCATCGCCAAGGACGACGCCGAACGCGCCAACGGCGCCAAGTCCGACTTCCTGGCAAAGATGAGCCATGAGCTGCGCACGCCGCTGAACGCGGTGCTCGGCTATAGCGAGATCCTGCTCGAGGACGCCGAACTCGAAGGCAGGGGCGAACAGATCGCCGACCTGCAGAAGATCAGCGCCGCAGGCAAACATCTGCTTGCCATGGTCAACGACATTCTCGACATCTCGAAGATCGAAGCCGGCAAGATGGATCTGAACCTCGAGACCGTCGACCTCGACCGGCTGGTCGACGAGGTGGAGGCCACGAGCCGGCCGCTGGCGGCGAAGAATACCAACAGCTTCGTCGTCGAGCGCGACGAAAACCTGGGTTCGATCAAAGCGGACGCGACGAAGCTGCGCCAAGCCATCTTCAACCTGCTCAGCAACGCGGCGAAGTTCACGCAGAACGGCCAGATCAAGTTCACCGTGGCGCGCGAGATGCGCAAGAGCGGCGAGTGGATCAAGATCGCGGTCGCCGATACCGGCGTCGGCATCAGCCGGGAACAGCAGGCCAATCTGTTCTCGAATTTCACCCAGGCAAATCCGACGATCGCCGCGAAATTTGGCGGGACGGGCCTCGGCCTGTCGCTCAGCCAGAACCTCTGCCGGCTGATGGGCGGCTTCATCACTGTCGAGAGCGAACCCGGCAAAGGCGCCTGCTTCACGATCCACCTTCCCGCACGCGCGACGTCGGACGTTTCCGACGACGAGGCGCTGTTGAAGGATGCGGCCGCTGACGCCAAGGGACGCCGCGAAGCCTTTGCAGGGCTTTCCGGGCACGCGGCCGATCACCAGAAGCTGGAGAAGGTTCTGCTTGTCGACGACGATCGCAACTTCCTCGAACTCGCCGAGCGGCTGCTGCTGAAGGAAGGCTACAGCCCGATCTCGACCGATGCGCCGGAATCGGCGCTTCAAGTGGCGCGCACGGTGCGCCCGTCGGTGATCTTCCTCGACGTGCTGATGCCGACCATCGATGGATGGCAGGTGCTGAAGTCGCTGAAGTCCGATCCGGTCACCGCGGCGATCCCGGTGGTCATGCTGAGCGTTCTGGACGACATGAGCACTGCGCGCGAGAACGGCGCCGCCACGCTGGTCACTAAGCCGCTCGACACCGCAAAACTCAAGGCCGTGCTGAAAGCGGCGCGCGACGCGTCCATCGCAAAGATCGCGACGCCGCTCGCCATGGCCGGCTAACGCATTCCCAGGCCAAGGAGGCCGCACATGACTGTCGTGCTCATCGTCGAGGACAATCCGATCAACCGGGACGTGCTCGGCCGCCGGCTCGAGCGGCGCGGCTACAATATCCGCTTCGCCGAGGACGGACCGTCCGGCGTCAAGACCGCCAAGGAACTGAGGCCGGATGTGATCCTGATGGACATCGGCCTCGGCGAGATGGACGGCTGGGAGGCGACGCGCCGCATCAAGGCCGATCCCGACACGACCGCAATCCCCGTGATCGCGCTGACGGCGAGCGCCTTCGAAACGGACCGCGAGAAGAGTTTTGCCGCCGGCTGCATCGACTTCGACACCAAGCCGGTCGACCTGCTCAGACTGCTCGGCAAGATCGAGAAGAGCCTGGCGGCCTGAGTCTTTTCCAGCACCTTAAAAAAGGCGCCCGGGGCACCCGGGCAGCTAGAGAGGCCCAGGTCCGGTCGACCTAGAGACCCCTCCCCCGACGACCCCGACTCGCGTTATGGATCGGTTGTGCAGTTGGAGGCACACAACCATGGCGAAGAAGAGCGAAACCACGAGTAAGCGGGTCGCCAAGATCGCGAGCAAGCTGCTGCGGTCGAAGAAGACCACGAAGGCAGTCAAGTCGGTTGCCGGATCAGCTCTTACGCAGAAGACCAGATCGAGGAAGAAATAGGAGCTAGAGACGCTCCTGCATTTTGGGCTGTTTCGCCGTGGTGAAACGTCAGGCGGCCGAGCGCACGTCCTGCGCCATCAGCATGGCGCGCAGCTTCTGGAAGTCGAGCGGCTTCTGCTGGACGTAAGGCACCGAGAGGCCAAGCGCCTCAGCCTTCTTCTGGGTCTCGGCGAGAACGCTGACGTCCTCGCCGCTGA
Organism: Rhizobiaceae bacterium; assembly: GCA_035503715.1. Classification (GTDB taxonomy): domain Bacteria; phylum Pseudomonadota; class Alphaproteobacteria; order Rhizobiales; family Rhizobiaceae; genus OAS926. Next base: position 16,085 of record DATJTE010000068.1, read on the forward strand.
CGATCAGGATCCGGCCTTTGTACTGCGCCGCGGCGAGAAGCTGAAACAGCCCTGCCGCATCGATGTTCGGCATGTTGATATCGACGGCCATGATGTCGGGGCTGAGCGCTCCCGCGAGGTTCACCACGCCGCGCGAGTCGGACGTGGCGAAGGCCTCGTAGCCGCAACGCTCGGCGACGCGCACGATGAGCTCCGCCGAAGCGGCGTCATCGTCGACCGCGAGCAGGCGAAGCGTGCGTTTGTTCTCAGTCTCCACGGCTCACCTCGTTATGCGGCGTTCGACGAAAGTTCCCACTGCTGGGCCAGCACGTTGTTGGCGCCGTCGGCCTCGCGATAGGAACGGAACTCCAGGTCGGCGGTGCGCATCGCCTGGACCATCAGCTTCACAAGCTGATCGACGTCCTGGCGCGTATGGTCGGCCATGACCTGGACGCGGAAGCGCGCGCCGCCCTGCGGCACGGCCGGGTACTCGACCAGATTGGCGATGGCGCCGAGCGAAGCCAGCTCGCGCGAGGCGATGCGGGCAAGACCTTCGGCGCCGACGCGAACCGGCACGATGGCTGACGGATCGCCGAGCGCTTCGAGGCCGACCTTGGTCATCTCGCTGCGCATGTAGAGGATGTTGTCCATCAGCTTGCGGCGGCGAACCTTGCCTTCCTCCGAGCGGACGATGTCGAGAGCGGTGAGCACGACGGCCGCCTGAACCGGCGACAGCGCGTTCGAGAACGTCTGCGTGGCGCTGTAATACTTCATGTACTCCGCCACCGCGCGCGACTTCACGGCGATGAAGCCGCCGTTGGACGCGAAGGTCTTGGAGAAGCTGCCGATGATCACATCGGCCTTGTCCACCATGTTCTGCAGGCCGAGATGGCCGAGACCGTCGTCGCCGATGCAGCCGAAATCGTGCGCGCAGTCGACAAGCAGCTTGGCATTGTACTTGTCGCAGACGACACGCAGCGCCGCGATATCCGGCGTATCGGAATGCATGGAGAAGAGGCTCTCGGTCACAACGAGAATGCCGTTCTCGGCATCGTTGGCGCGAATGCGCTGCAGACGGCGGGCGAGGCCGTCAATGTTGAGATGCCCGTGGAAATGGATGTTCTGGGTCGCGGCGCGCGCGCCTTCCTGCAGGCAGGAATGCGCAAGCACGTCCATCACGACATGGTCGGCCGGGCGCACGATGCCCTGCACCGCCGCGAAACCGGCGGACCAGCCGGTCGGGTAAAGCACGACCTCGCGGCCATGGATGAAATCCGAAATCGCCTTTTCCAGCTTGAGGGAATGCCTGGTGTTGCCAAGCAGCGCGGCCGAACCGGCGCTGTGGACGCCATATTCGTGGACCGCGTCGATCGCGGCCTGCTTCACCGCCGGATGCGACGAGAGGCTGAGGTAGTCCTGCGAGGCGAAATTGACGCCGGAGAATTCGAGGCCCGCATCGGACTTGGCCGCGCAATGCGTTTTCGGCGCGGACGCGGTCGACTTGGCGTAAGGCCAGAGATTGTGCTGGCGGCGCACGTCCTGCCAGCCGAAGAAGCCTTCGATGCGGCCGAGCAGGTCAGTGCCGGCCGGCGATTTATAGTCGCGAAGACTGCCCGTCAGCGCTGCTTCCGGGATCGCGGGCGCGGTCTTCGACGCGCCGTTCGTATTGGTGATCATGGAGCCCCCTTGCCCACAAATTTCATGACCGGATTTTCGGCCTTATAGCCACCTCCATACATTCTTGGGTTGAAGGAGCGATTAATCGCCGTGGTTTATGAAGCGTGAGCGAAACCGGCCCGACCACCTCGGCAAGCCAGGCGGTCATTTTTATGGGCTGCCGGATAAAGATATTTGGATCAATGCGTTACCCGATGGTGCAAGCAGCAACACACGCCCCGCCACCGCGATTCACCATTGGCTAACCCTGAGCCGGGAAAGACGTGTTCCAAAAGCGGCGGCACTCTCGAAACATTGCGTATAGGTTGCATAAGCAGGTTCTGAATACTCAACCTTAATCTGTTCCTTGTATCCGTGGGGAAGCCTGCGGGCATTGGGGGTCGGACGTGCCGTTAAGCAGTGTACTTGGACGATTGAACGCCTGGCTGGATCGGGCGATTGGCGCCGACCAGTTGAAGCCGGCCATGCGCGCGCAGCTCGTGCATGAGCAGATTCAAGGCATCGCCCAGATGACGCCGATCACCGCGGTCGGCTCGGTCGCGATATCGGTCGTCATTCTTGCACTCAGCTACGGCCAGCCACTTTTCTTCGCCGTCGGCGCCTGGAGCATCGTCCTCTATGCCGTGCTCGGCGTCGCCATGGCGGGCTGGCGCCGTGCAACCCGCAATGACGGACAGCGAACGCACGCGAACACATCGATCCGCTCGGCAGTGTTGAATGCCATTGTCATCGGCGCGATCTGGGGCGCGCTGCCGATCATCGTCCTGCCCGGCGAGGACATCGTGCTCAAGGTGGCGACGGGCGTCGTCGTTTCCGGCGTGCTCTGCGCGGCGGGCTTCGCCATGCTCATCCTGCCACAGGCGGCGCTCGGCTTCTGCGTGCCGTTGCTGCTTGGAACGTTCTTTTCGGTGCTTCGCCTCAAGAATCCGGCGGAAGCGCTCGCACTCACCGGCCTGCTCGTGGCCTATGCCGGCGTGATGGTCGCCGTCTGCATCCGCTATGCGCGCAATGTCGTGCAGCACCTTCAGAACGAGTCAAAGATCCGCGAGCAGAAGGATATCATCAGCCTCCTGCTCAAGGAGTTCGAGGATGCGTCCTCCGACTGGCTGTGGGAATTCGACAGGAACGGCACGCTGCATCGCACGTCGGACCGTTTCGCGGCGGCGGCCGGCGTAACGGGAGAACAGCTTCTCGGGCAGGATTTCCTGACATTCCTGCGCTCGGTCGGCGACAAGGGCGATCCGCTCGTCGAGGAGATCGCCCAGGACATCGAGGCGCGCGCGACGTTCAGCGGGGTCGAGCTGCGCGTGACGGTTTCCGGCAATGAGCGCTACTGGCGGATCACCGGCAAGCCGGCGCATGACGAATTCGGCGTCTATGCCGGATACCTCGGCACGGCATCGGACGTGACGGCGGAAAAGATCTCCGAACGCCGGATCAACTTCCTGGCGCACAACGACTCGCTGACCGGGCTGCTCAACCGGACGAAATTCACCGAACATCTGAAGCAACACGTCGCCCGGCTCGAGCGTTACGGCTCGCCCTTCGCCGTGCTCTTTCTCGACCTCGACCAGTTCAAGGCGGTGAACGACAGCCGCGGCCATCTGGTCGGGGACAAGCTGCTGGTCCAGGTCGCGAAGCGGATTCGCGCGTCACTGCGCGACACGGACCTCGCGTGCCGGCTCGGCGGCGACGAGTTCGCGATCATCCTGAACGCCGATTGCGACGCGACGCACACTGCGACCGTCGCCGCCCGGCTCGTGGACGTGGTCGGCAAGCCCTACGAATTCGAAGACGACATCGTGCTCATCGGCGCAAGCATCGGCATCGCGGTTGCGCCCATCAACGGGACGCGGCCCGACCAGATCCTGCGCAACGCCGACCTGGCGCTCTATCGCGCCAAGGCGGAAGGGCGCGGCACCTACCGGTTCTTCGAATCGCAGATGGATTCGGACGTACGCGAACGCCGCATGCTGGAGCTGGAACTGCGCCAGGCGTTGAAGGACCGCGAGTTCGTGTTGCACTATCAGCCGCTGGTGTCGGCCGACGACAACAAGCCGAGCGGCTTCGAGGCGCTGGTGCGGTGGAACCACCCGATCCGCGGCGTGGTGCCGCCGGCGGAGTTCATCCCGATCGCCGAACAGACCGGCATGATCAAGCAGATCGGCGACTGGACGATCCGTGAGGCATGCCTGGCCGCGGCGCGCTGGCCAGAGGATCTCGTCGTCGCCGTCAATCTGTCCGCCAAGCACTTCCAGATATCCGACATCGCCGAAGTCGTGCGCAGCGCGCTGTCGGAATCCGGGCTCGCGCCGCATCGCCTGGAGCTCGAGATCACCGAAAGCCTGCTGATCGAGCGCCCGGACGACGTGATCGGCAAATTGCAGGAAATCAAGGCGCTCGGCGTGACCATCGCCATGGACGATTTCGGCACCGGCTATTCAAGCCTGTCCTATCTGCTGAAATTCCCGTTCGACAAGATCAAGATCGACAAGTCGTTCGTCACCGCTTCGAGCGAAGACGCCGTCGCGCGCGATATTCTGCGCTCGATCGCCTCGCTCGGCAAAACGCTCAAGATCAGGATCACGGCGGAGGGCGTCGAAACGCAGGAGCAGGTTGAGTTCCTGCGCGACATCGCCTGCAACCAGTTGCAGGGCTTCTACTTCGCGCGGCCGCTGAACGAGATCGATCTCGCCGCCTATTTCCTCAACCAGTTCGAGCGGACGGTGGAAACGCTGGTCCATCGCGAGAGCGAACAGCGGCTCGCCGGCTGAATTCGCCGAGACTCCGGATCGAGCCGCTTTCGCGGAAGAGACATCCTACAAAACAAAGTCGGCTGCGCTGAGTGTCTTGATCCCCTTGAGCTGGATCTGGAAATCGGCGGCGCCATTGCCGTCGATGTCGCCATAGATGATCGTCTGGTCGTTGGCGGTGCCGGCGAAGTTGAACGTCTTGTAGACGAGTTCTCCGGCGGAGAAGCTGAAACCGGCCGCGCCTTTCCAACCGAATTTCTGATTCCCGGCAATGTGCGTGTTGGCGTCGATCGCCGACAGGTCGATCCTGTCGACGCCGGAGACGAAGTCGGTGATGATGTCGCGCTTGCCAAGGCCCTGATCGGCAACGAAGCCGCCATTGCCGACGACGCCCGGCTGGTTGGGTGCGGAATCCCGGAACGACAGGAAGACGAAGGT
>DATJTE010000069.1:0-13550 GCA_035503715.1 Rhizobiaceae bacterium
CGGTTCACACTGCGAAGTTCCACGTCGCGTCGATCCTGGCAAAACTCGGCGCGGCCAACAGAACCGATGCCATCGCGACGGCAATGCGTGAAGGGCTTATCCTGATCTAGGCGACAACGCGGAGTGTCTGGTCGCCGGCAAGGCCGGAGCGCGCGTCGAATCGGCGGGGGCGCGCAATGCCAAACCCTTGCGCGTAATCGACGCCGATGTCGCGCAATGCGTTGGCGATCTCCTCGTTCTCGACGAACTCGGCGATCGTTCTCTTGCCTGTCAGCTTGCCGATGCGGTTGAACATCTCGACCATGGCGCGGTCGATCGGGTCATCCAGCATGTCCTTCACAAAGCTGCCGTCGATCTTCAGATAGTCGACCGGCAGGTGCTTCAAATAGGAGAAGGAGGACATGCCGGAACCGAAATCGTCGAGCGCGAAGCGGCAGCCGAGGCCCTTGAGCTCCGTGATGAAGCGCGTGGCGCTCGGCAGATCGCCGATAGCGCTGGTCTCTGTGATTTCAAAGCAGATGGAGCAGGGCTCGATGTCATGCTTCGCAAACTGCTCGCGCAAGAAAGCTGCGAACGTTGCATCCGAGAACGTGGCGCCTGACAGGTTGATAGCACAAGTGTGGATCGCGGCCGTTCCAGCCGAGGCGTTTCGCTGCGCCAGAATATCAAAGGTGTTCCGCACCACCCATCGGTCGATCTGCGGCATCAGGCCATAACGCTCGGCGGCGGGGATGAAACTGCCGGGCGGCACGGTGTTGCCGTGCTCGTCGCGCAGCCGCACCAGCACCTCGATATGCGCGCCCTCCTGCGACTTGCCGAGTGGCGCGATCTCCTGAGCGTAGAGCACGAACCGGTCCTGCTCCAGTGCCTCGTGCAGGCGCTGCACCCAGGCCATTTCGCCGAACCGCTGCAAGAGTTCGATATCGCTCGGATGATGGATCTGGACGCGGTTGCGGCCCTTTTCCTTGGCCATGTAGCAGGCGATGTCCGCGGCGCGCATCGTTTCTTCCAGCGTGATGCCCGGCTGGCTCAGGTGAACCAGACCGATGCTTGCGCTGATCGAGAAATAGCGCCCGGTCCAGACAAACTGCAGGTCATTAATGGCGTGACGAAGCCGCTCGGCCACGACGGTGGCGTCTTCCAGATTGCAGTTGGCGAGAAGGATGCCGAACTCGTCGCCGCCGAGGCGGGCCACAAGATCGCCGGGGCGAATATTTTCGAGGAGCAGGGCGGACACCTGCTTCAAGAGTTGATCGCCGGCGGCGTGACCCGAGGTGTCGTTGACGATCTTGAACTGATCGAGATCGAGATACATCAGCGCCGGCCACTCTTCATCCTCACCGGGCTGCTGGGCAATGGCGCGTTCCAGCCGCCGCTCGAATTCGCGGCGGTTGGCAAGACCCGTCAACTCGTCGTGCGACGCCTGCCAGGACAGCCGCTCGATGTAATCCTGCTCGCGCGTCATATCGTGCAGCACGATGACCGTACCGGCGGGTTGGCCGTAGACTTGCAGCGGAGCGCCGCTCAAGGAGACGGTAACGGCCGTCGCATCGTGGCGGACGAGCGCGTGAGTGGCCATTCCGCCATCTGCCGGCCGGCCGGCGAGAATGCGGCCAACGAGACCGGTGTCACTTGCCCCGGTGTCCTTGTTCAGCAAGCGGAAAAGCGCGGTCAGCGGAAGATCGCGCGAGGATTTGTCGGTGTGGCCGATGAGGCGTTCGGCGGCCGGATTGATATAGTCGACGCGGCCGTTGAGGTCTGTGCTGATCACCGCCTCGTCGAGGGCGGCCAGCGTGATGCCGGCGCGCTCGCGCTCCGCGGCTAGCGCCTGCTCGAACGCTTCGCGCTGCGCCAGCAGTTTGCGCGTGCGCCAGATGGCAAGCACGATCAGCAGGGCTGCGGTCAGGATGTTCAAGCCGAGCAGCAGATTGGTGATGACGCGCGAGCCCTCGCCAAGCGTGCGCGCGAAGGCTTCGGACAACGGCGCGATGCGAGCATTGATCTCGTGGATCTCCATTTGCCAGCCGCGGATACGCTCATAGGGCACCGGGTTCTGACGGGCGGCGTAGATGGAGTCGGCCAGAATCGTGAGGTCAGCGATGACGGCGTCGCCTTCGCTCCAATGGTCGACGGCACGGTCGAGATAGATGAAACTGCGGAAATTGGTGAACAGCCAAATCAGACCGTTGATGTCGTCCGGGTGATTGTTGCCGCCAAGAAAACCCTCCGCCGCGCGCGCGGGATCGGGCTGATCGGCGTCGAGAGCGAGTCGTCCCTCACGATCGGCAAGCGGGATCGCGACGGCGACGGAATAGCGCTGAAAATAGGATTCCTGGCCGGTCTCAGCGTAACGGCTCAAGAAATAGATCGCGTCCTTCTGGCCCTTCGACCAGAAGCTCTCGCCGCCGACGTAAGCGCGTACCGCGGAAAGCGTGTAGATGCTGACGCTCGCAATTACGGCCTGCGCAAGCACAACCGCGAGAAATGGCCACACAAGCCCAAGCAGCCTCAAGCGGCCGCGTGTCAGAATGGGCTTCATTCCTGTTCTTTCGATCCGTTCCCCGCCGACGGACCCATTCGGCGTTTCTGGCCAACCTTTTGTTCTTGCGCGCCAACCCAACTCTTTGACGCAGCGGCATGCTTTTTACTTATCGGATCAGGATACAGTGCGGGCATTAACAGCGGCTAAATCTAAGATTTGTTGTCAAATTTGACGCAATTGTTCGCGCCAGACAGCAAATGCACGGGAAAGTTGCTGCAATTCCGGTGGGCGCTTGCAAGGTTTCGCCTGTCGCGCGAGATTGCGAAAAAATCGAGGAGAGGAGCGATGTCGCTGAAGGGAAAAACACTGTTCATCTCGGGCGGCTCGCGTGGAATCGGGCTAGCGATCGCGCTGCGTGCCGCCGTCGACGGAGCAAATGTGACCATCGCGGCCAAGACGACGGAACCGCATCCGAAACTGCCCGGCACGATCTATACGGCGGCGAAGGACATCGAGGCCGCCGGTGGGCAGGCGCTTCCGGTCGTTTGCGATATCCGTGACGAGGCGCAGGTGGACGACGCGGTCGCGAAAACGGTCAGTGCCTTCGGCGGCGTCGACATCTGCATCAACAATGCCAGCGCGATCCAACTCACCGGCACGCTGGAAACCGACATGAAGCGCTACGACCTGATGCACCAGATCAACACGCGCGGCACGTTCCTGGTTTCGAAGATTTGTATCCCGCATCTGAAGAAGGCGTCGAACCCGCACATCCTCAACCTCGCACCGCCACTCGACATGCAGGCGAAGTGGTTCAAGAACCACGTCGCCTACACGATGGCGAAGTTCGGCATGTCGATGTGCACGCTAGGCATGAGCGCGGAGTTCCGAAAGGACGGGATCGCAGTAAATTCGCTCTGGCCGCTGACGGCGATCGACACGGCGGCGGTGCGCAACCTGCTCGGCGGCGCAGCACTCGCGGCGATGAGCCGTTCACCGGAGATCATGGCTGATGCCGCGCACGCAATCCTGACCAAGCCGTCGCGGGAGGCGACCGGGAATTTCTACATTGACGAGCTGGTGCTGCGCGAGGCAGGCGTCACTGACTTCTCGAAGTATGCGCCCGACGCCAAGGGTCCGCTCGGCGCCGACTTCTTCGTGCCGGACGAGGTGTTCGCCAAGACGGATACGAAGGTGGCGAAAGCGTTCGGGTAGCTCTAAAGGCTGGGGCCGTCCTCAGTCCCTTTTTTGCTGGCCTTGCCAAAGGTGATGCGGTCGATCCACGCGAGAAGCAGCGCCGATACGACAAAAGCCATATGCATGAGGGTCAGCCACATGAGCTGCCGGTCCGTGTACTGGGCGCTGTTCAGGAAGACCTGCAGAAGATGGATTGAGGAGATCGCGACGATGGTCGAGGCGACCTTGATCTTCAGCGAGCCGACGTCGATCGTTCCCAACCAGTGAACCTCGCCCTCGTGCTCGTCGAAGCGGCTGACGAAATTCTCGTAACCGGAGATGATGACCATCACGACCAGGCTCGCCACAAGTGCCGCGTCAATCAGGCCCAGCATCTTCAGGATCGTGTCCGTCTCGTTCAGGGTGAGGACGGTCGAAACGAAGCTCCACAGTTTCAGGCCGAATGAGAGCGCATAGATGGCGAGCGCGACGCCGAGGCCGAGATAAAAGACGACCAGCAGCCAGCGGGAGGCGAGGATGATGGATTCGACGGCGAGTTCGAGGCGCTTCATGGACCAGTAAGCCGGTTAATCGGTTCGCCCATGTCGCCCAGAGAATGCGGCGTTTGCAAGAGGGTCGCATACAAAAACGAAACCCGGCCGGTGGAGGGAACCGGCCGGGTCAAATCCTTGAATTCCGGAGGGTGGAAGACAAGGAAGCTCGTCACCCGCGGAGGTATGAAGACCGGCTCCGCGATTCAAGAGTGCCTGCTCCTGATCGCGAAACCGTGAATTCGCGCCGTTCTAATTCGCGCTTGCGACAGGCGCCACGAGCGGGGTGATGCGACGCATCGCCACGCGCCGGTTCTCCCGCTCCTGGCTTTCCGTGTTCACCTTGAGGTACTGCTCGCCATACCCTTGGGTAGCGAGGTTCTCCGGCGGGATCTCGAACACGTTGGTGAGTGCCGCGGCGACGGCCTCGGCGCGCTGGTCGGACAGAGCGAGATTTGCCATGTCCGAGCCGACTGCGTCGGTGTGGCCTTCGATGAGGAAGGTCTCGGCCGGGTTCTTCTCCAGCAGCCTCTGCATCGCATCGGCGACGCCGGCGAGCTTTTCGACCTCGCTGTCGGCGATCTCGGCCGAACCGAACTCGAAATTGATCGTATCGAGATCGATGCGGCGCGTCTTGTCGCGGATGCGTGCCGAGCGCTTCACCTCGTCGATCGAGTAGAGACGCTCGACGCGCTCCACCGGCGGCTGCTCGAGGAAGGCATAGTAGACGTCCGGATCGTCGACACGCTCGGATTCGAGGATGTAGTCCTCGACGGGGATGGTGAGGCGCATCGGCGGCAGATCGAGGCCCGGATCGCGCCAGTCGACGACGCGGTCGTAATTGTCCTCTTCGACATAGACCAGCACATATTCGCGCCCGTCCGGCGCCACGCGCGTCCTGCGGATGACGTCGCCATACCGGTTGCGGACCGTGATGATCTGCACGCCGTTTTCGCGGATGATCACCTCGCGAACGCGGCCGCGCGGGAGCTCCTCGTAATAGACCTCGCGGGCGCCACGGGCGATGCGCGGCCGGTCGTTCGATTCGACGAACACGTTGGCGCCGAACTGGACGACGATGCGATCGCCGATCTCGCGCAAGACCTCAGTGCCTTCCGGCCGTTCCCGAACGGGATCCTCGGGCCGGCGTTCGATGCGACGACCTTCCTCGGAGGTTGCGGCCTCGAGCTCTCTTGGCCGAATCTCCTCGGGCTGTGCGGCCGCATCGTTCTCCGGAGGCGGCGCGACTTCGGCCTCGGCGGGCGCGTCTGTGCGCGTCTCGCGATTCTTCCGGCCCGCGGCTTCGCCTTCAGCCGGCGCCTCGGCGTCTTTGCGTCCACCGCGATCCTTCGCGGCGGGGGCGGTCTCCTTCTGACTGTCCAGAACGGGAGCTTCCCCTTCCGGCCGCGTTTCGCGCGATTCATCGGCGGGTGCCGTTTCACGATCGGCCGGAGCGGTCTCGCTTCCGTCGGGGGTCATCTCGACGTCGGCCGGCACGTCGTTGTTGACGGGGGCTTCCCGCCCGGCAGGTGCCTCAGGTTCGGCAGGCGCCTCTTCAGCGGGGGCTTCCTCGGCTGCGGGTTCCTCGCCGCGCTTGGCCGGCTTCTCCCGGTTCTTTGGACGCTCGCGTTCTGCCTTTGGAGCTGCCTCGTCGGCAGGAGCTTCGTCGGCTGCCGGTGCATCCCGGGTCGGCTCCTGGGCTGCAGGCGCCTCAGGCTCGGCGGGAGCTTCCTCGGCCGGCGCTTCGCGCTGACGAGGAGCCTCTTCCTCAGCAGGCGCAGGCTCTTCTGCTTGCGGCTCTTCAGCCCGGGGAGCTTCACGCTCGGCCGGAGCTTCGGGTTCCGGCGCGGCTTCAGGCGCCGGTTCCTCGGCGCGCGGTGCGGGGGCGGGTTCGGCAGGGGCAGCCTCGGCTGGAGCCTGCTCTGCCGGAGCTTCCTCGGCGGCGGGTGCTTCTTCGCCACTCTCCTCGCCCTGCTTTTTCCCACGACGTTTTGGGCGCAGTTCTTCTTCGTTCTCTCTCGCCTGGGCGAGGATCAGCGGCGCGGTCTCGGCATCGCGCGCCAATGGTTCGGTTTTCTTGAAGAGGTTCGGGGCGGGTGCGGCGGCAAGCGGCGCGGCCATCAACAGGCCAAGCGCAGTGCCTGCCAGAATCCAGGAGTGGCGTTTCATCTGTTATTTTCTCCCAAAGGAAATTCGACTGTCCCGACGCGGGCCTAATCCGCTTATGCCGGAATGGTTCCGCCCGGGGGTGATCGGGGTCCCGAATGCGGCGGCGAGCGGGCAGAAACGGGTCACGAGCGTGGCGAGTGCCCGCATTCGCTCTTGACCCTTGATCCGCCAAGGCTCACATGCCGGCCAATGGCCAAAAAACCGTTCTGGAAAACGAAGACGCTGGAGGAGATGGACGCCGCGGAGTGGGAAGCGCTCTGCGACGGCTGCGGCAAATGCTGCCTGGCGAAGCTCGAGGACGAGGATACGCACGAGATTTACTGGACGACCGTCTCGTGCCGGCTGTTCGACGCGGGCACATGCCGTTGCGAGGACTACGAAAACCGCAAGGCACGTGTGCCCGATTGCGTCCAGCTTACGCCGGAGAATGTCCGCACCATCGACTGGTTGCCGTCGACCTGCGGCTACCGGCTCGTCGCGGAAGGCAAGGATCTCTACTGGTGGCACCATCTGCTCTCCGGAAGCCGCGAAACGGTGCATGAAGCGGGGATTTCGATCCGCCACCGTGTCACCGCGGTTGAGACCGAGCTTTCGGATGACGAGGACTATTTCGACCATCTGATGGAGGTCGAGCCGTAAAGGCCCGTCCACGAGCCTTTCAGCGATCCAGCCCGCCCCGTCACTTCCGCGACTAAAACCAAATTCCGAACATCGCGTTTTGGCGGCGACATCCAGCTTCGCGTGGCTTGAAGATGAACGCCGGATGAACGGCGGGTTCCCAGGCGGTTCAGCGTGACGAGAGCAGAATTGCCCGCATCGCTCAGGCGATAAGAGGGACCCCGCGCAAAGGAGAATAACAATGTTGAAGATCCTCAAGACTCTCGCCATCTCGGCCGTGATCGGAACCGGCATGCTCGCCGCCGTTCCCGCAGCCCAGGCCGACAGTCTCTATTTCAGCTTCGGCGACCGCGGCGCCCATGTCGGCGTCGGCATCGGCGACCGCTATGAGCGCCGCCACTGGAACCGCGACCGCTACGAGCGTCGTCATGAACGCCGCCACTGGCGCCAGGCGTCGAGTTGCTCGCCAGAACGCGCCGTAAACAAGGCTTACCGCATGGGCATCGACCGCGTGCGCGTGACCGACGTCGGCCGCAATACGATTACCATTCGCGGGCGCGACAATGGCTATCGGGTGCGCGTGACCTTTGCCCGCGCGCCGGGCTGCCCGGTCGTCGGCTAATGCCGCTCGGCTGACGCCCATCAGCCGGCCAGAAAGAAAATCGCCGGGAGTTTTGCTCCCGGCGTTTTCGTTTGTGAGGATGTTCGGACGTCAGTTGATCTCGAAGGTGACGTTTACCTGGATCCTGTACGCATTCTCGCCGGCCTGCACCGGCACGGCGGGTGCGGCCCCGGCCTGGTCGAAGGCCTTCGCCTCGATCGGGATCGGCGGCTGGGAGAAGGAAAGCTCCGACATCTCGATGATCTTGCCGAGCTGAACGCCGGCGGCCTCAGCGAGAGTCTTCGCCTTCTGCATCGCGTCGGCGACCGCCTTCTTGCGTGCCTCGGTGACGATCGTGGAAGGATCGTCATTGCCGAAGGTGATCGAACCGCCCTGGTTGACGCCCATCGACACGGCCTTATCCAGCACCTCGCCGACCTTGGCGATGTCGCGCACACGCACCGACAGCGTGTTCATCACCTGGTAGGCAACAAGCTTCGCTTCCTGGCTGCCGTCCGGCTTGTTGGTGTAGTCATAGCGCGGCATGATCTGGATGCCTGCCGTCTGCAGGTCGCGGTCGGCGATGCCCGCCTCCTTCATCGCGGCAATGACCCTCGTCATCGCGGCATTGTTGGCGTCCATCGCGGCGCGCGCGGTTGCGGCCTCCTCCATGACGGTGAGCGAAAGCAGCGCGAGGTCGGGCGCAACGGACGCCTCGCCTTCGCCCATCACCATGATGCGCGGCGCGGCGGGCGGTGGCGTCAACGTCTGCGCGACGGCGGCGGCGGGGAGGGCGGCCGACGCTGCCAGCGCCAGAGCAAACATCCTGCGGTTCATGAAAATCTCCATTTCGAAAAAACGCCCATCGGGCAGTGCCTCACGGGCGGTTGGGTACGTCCCGATTGTGAGATGATTGCGGCGGGCGATTCCTTGGGCGCGAATTTTGCGCTTCAGGTGAACGTCTTGTGCGGGAATTGAAAAAACACTAAGCCAGCCGCCGTGGGGCCTGTAGCTCAATGGTTAGAGCCGGCGGCTCATAACCGCTTGGTTGGGGGTTCGAGTCCCTCCGGGCCCACCATTCAGTCCTTGGCATTATTGTATTTTTTATCGTCTCTGTATTGTGCTGAAATAGTGCCGCAAATTCCGCGGCTTAGCCTCACCCCAGCGACGACACTTGGAGCAATCTGTCTCTGTTCGAGTGATTTCCGGGCGTTTTGGCGCCTCCGTCTCTGTAGCGCCATTTCCGTTTCCAAGTGTTTCGAAACGAGCATCGTTTCCACCCACAGTCAGCAGCTACCGCTTCCATTGGCGCGAGCTTGAAGTCTGAACGATAGCATTGCCCGACAGAAGATGCTCTCCAGTTACCGCCGTCTCTGTACTGTTGACAGTGGGAGGATCAACGCTCACGACATGGCAATGCAGGCTGTACGTGCGATCGAGATACTAGAGCGGCAAAGACAGGCGTCAAAAGCGCTTTTGAAGCTGAGTACAAAAAGTCCAGAGTTTGTAAAATGGCGCAGGGACACGGAGATCGCCATTGAGCGAGTTTTCGGTCCGCAAACTCGGAACATCACTGATTTCAAAGGAGTCAGTTATAGCCTCAGCGTGATATCAAGCGGCACTCCGGATAGCGCATTTCACGCTGCTTATCAGCGAGGATTGTCTCAAGCTGACGCGATCCTCGCGTCAATGATCGATGAAGTTCGAGAATACGAACTGGATGATGCTGGTTCTGCCAGCGTGCCGGATCAGTTGTCATTGATAGAGCGAATATGTTTGCGCTTTCACAGAGCTGCCAGACAGTTGCAAGCTCGACATGCTGGCCGCGAGACAATCAGGATTGAGGACGAATACGACGTACAGGATCTTCTGCACGCGTTACTCCGCCTGCATTTCGATGACGTTCGTCCGGAAGAGTGGACGCCAAGCTATGCCGGCCGCTCGGCTCGCGTCGATTTCCTTCTGAAAAACGAGCGCATCGTTGTTGAAGTAAAAAAGAGCAGACCGTCGATGAAAGCAGGAGATTTGGGCGAAGAACTGATCATTGATCGAGCGCGCTACGAACATCACCCCGACTGTGATACGCTGGTGTGCTTTGTTTACGATCCAGAAGGTCGCATAGGCAATCCAGCCGGGATTGAGCATGATCTGGAGAACCATAGCGGCAATCTCAAGGTCCGAGTTTTTATCGCTCCGAAATCCTGATGTGTGACAGATGGAACAAGTCGCCAAATCCCCGTGAGCGCAATCCTGGGCTGACTCGCTGACACGAGTTGGTCCATTTCGCGCTACTCGCCGATTGCGGTTCGGCTGCGATTCCACGTGGGAATCGCCGCCTCATAATTGGGAACCGCCGCCTCATAATGATGTCGCGTTTTCCGAGGCTTGGGCAGAGCCACCCTAACGTTGGAACTTTCCGTCTCTTCTTGGTTAGTTCGGGGGCTGTTCCGGTCGAGCGTCTCTGCAGCGGCCCTTCCACGTCCAAACGTTTGGGTGCATGCATCGGGGTGATGTATAGGCGTGAAGAGGCGAAGCGCGCTGTCCGGTGGACCGGTGTAGGATGCTGCAGCGGTTAAAGTGTGTGGGCTTAAGGTTATGCCAGCAATTGCTCTTGCCGGAGCCACGATGCTGGCAGGTTGCGAAGTCGCAACAAGCGCTTTGCCGTCAGTTGGATCGGCTGCCGCCCCGCGATAATCTGTTCCACCAGACGCGGGGAGAGGAAAGCCAATGGCAGGATGCGGCTGACTTCAGAGAGAGGCACGCCTTCGGCCTTTGCGACGGACGAGAGGCTTGCCTCGTTGCCATCGGTGAGACGCGCCAGATAACGCTGGGCGCGGAGCATGAGATCGATCAGGTTCTTGTCCGGTGCTGGTGGCCGGGCCTGCCCATCATCCATCACAAACCGCATCTCGACACCACGCCGACGCATCGAGATGGGGATTGTGATTGTCAGGAAGGAAGCGCGGGATCCTTCTCGTGCCGGGATATCGTTCGTTGCTATCGTCGAGACAACGGCGTTTTGATCGACATGGAGCGTGAGTTCACCAGGTTGGAGCACGATACGAGGGAAGACGGACCTGATTATGGTGCGTCTGATCTGAGCATCAGCTTCCCGGAAGCGGCCGATGCATTCGTCGGCTCTCGCGCCGACGGCAGCAAGATCAGGGTCCGGCGCGAGTTCCTGAACCCAGTCCATCAGCCGGGAGCGATTCTCCAGGATGCGAATCAGCTGTGTCTCGACGATCGTGTCGAGTTCGCGCGCAGGCAGGCGCCAACCGTCAGAAGTCGTCCGCCGTTCCTCAATGAGCGCCTTGGAGACATAGTAGCGATATCGCACGCCCATCTTATTGGCGTGGGTGGCGCGGAGTTTTGTGCCGGTCTCGTCGAACAGGATGCCGGTCAGGAGATGGACATCGTTCCCGTTGGCGGCATTGCGCCGTACTGGTGTCTGCTGCTTCAGAAGTGACTGAACACGGTCGAATGTGTCGGTGTCGATGATGCCCTGGTGCTCGCCGTCGTAGAGCTTCTCGCCATGTCGGATCTTGCCGACATAGATCGGGTTGGAGAGCAGGTGATAGAGATTGCCGCGCCCGAACGGTTTGGGGAGCACCGTCGATCCATCTTTGACCCGCGTTGACGCGCGGCCGGACAGTCCCCTCGTCGCTGAGTCTTCAACCAGGGCACGAACGGACCCCAACTCCAGATAGCGATTGAAGAGCGAGCGAACTGTTTCGGCCTCGGCAACGTCGACCAGCAGCTTGCGGCTCTCGACACGGTATCCGAGCGGGACGATGCCACCCATCCACATGCCCTTCTTCTTGGACGCGGCGATCTTGTCCCGGATGCGCTCGGCTGTGACCTCACGCTCGAATTGGGCGAAGGAGAGCAGGACATTCAAGGTTAGCCGCCCCATCGAGGTCGTGGTGTTAAACTGCTGGGTAACAGAGACGAAGGAGACCCCGTTCTGATCGAAGACCTCGACGATTTTGGAGAAGTCAATGAGCGAGCGGGTCAGACGGTCGATCTTGTAGACGACGACCACGTCAACCTTATGGTCGCGTATACCCTGAGATCCTCTCGCTTTGCCTCCAGATGACGGACTACCGCTGCGAATTCCGATGCGGCAATCGCAGCGCCGGACACGATGCCCTTCGCTCCCAACTTTAGTCCGTCTTGAGGTTCTTTGACATCAATCACGATTCCGTCGTCATAGGTGCCGTCATCAAGGATCCAACGCCCCGGACGGTCGAAATCAGCTTTTGACGCCGCTAGTTGGACGCTGCCGGTTCGATAAACCAGGAAGGCCTCAGCAAGGGGATCCGCCGTTTGAAAAATGGACGCAAGCGTGCCTCGATCTACTTGTCGCCGCATCGAACGTAGCTTCCTGGTGTTAGCAATTCGTACGCGCCTGAACTGAGCACGCTCCCGCGCAAGAATGTCGGTGGCAGGATGGCAGTGTTCCGGCGCAACGAAGATCGCTTCCCTATCCACGCCGAGGAAACCTTCAGCTGCGCTCGCCCATCGCTCCTCGGCGATATCCACCATCTCGGCCAAAATGCGTGGTTTCATACCGACAGCCATCAGGCGGGCGATCATCGCTTGCACGTTAGGGCTCAGCACCCGCCGCCCCTCCTTCGCGGCGGCGATCTGATCGCCGAGTTGCTTGTGGCGTCCGGATAGCTCAGCTTCCTCCCTGACAAGCCTCTGTCGTATACTTTCGATCGCGCTAGTCAAAGCCGGCATAGCTTCGACAAGTTCTCGTGCGATTTCATCGAGCCGCTTCGGTTTGCTTGGAAGCTCGGCATGAAGCGGCGATGGCAATAAGGGATTCGCCTCATCGATCAGATCGAAGATGTGTGAGCTACTTTCGGCGAGATCGACCAGGGGCTTCAGAAATCCAAGATTGCGGATGGCCGCGGCGGCGCCATCTTTGCCAGGGATCGGGCGACGGAGATCTTCCCAGTCTCGATCAAGAAGCTCAATGTCACGCTTCAGCACGGCCTGTCGTTCAATGGACAATGCCGCGTCGCGCTCCAGTTCGATACCTCTCATCTCCGCTTTGATCCGATCGATCTCATTCCGGCAGCGCTGTGTTTCGGTCTCCTCGGCTTCGATAGCCAACAGCGTGCCGCGCAGCCGTCGGCGGACCGTGTTGTGATGATGAACAGCAGCTACGGCTCGCGCCCGCAACGCGATCCACTCTTCACAGTCGACTTGCGCCTCGAGCGTCACCAATTCGTCGAGTTGAGCATTCAGAGACTTCAATAGGGCGAGTTGCCCTTGCGATGACGCCTGCTCTGGTCCTCTTTGACGAGCCAACGTCTTCACTTGACCCCGAACTCGTCGGTGAGGTCCTACAAGTCATGCGAGAGCTCGCCAGGAGTGGGCTCACGATGATTGTCGTAACTCACGAGATCGGCTTTGCGCGGGAGGTGGCCGATCGGATCGTGTTTATGGACGGCGGACGAATCGTCGAGTCCGGCTCCGCGGAGCAAATATTGACCAAACCGGCCGAGCAGCGCACGAAGGCATTCCTCGCTGCCGTTCGCGAGTAGGATTCCCGCCTGCAGCATCTCGGACATGTGGCGCCAGTCCATAAAGGTGAAGGCGATCGCGCCGTCTCGGCAGCAGAAAGCAGCATTGCCGAGTGTCGTTTGGAGAAAGCGAACAAACTCGGCAGAGGTCATTTCCCCGGCGGCTTCGATAAAGTCCTCATGGCGTACCCTCCCAAGGCCGGATATCGAGTCTGCTGCCTCGTTGTAAGGCGCATCCGTGAACAGGACGTCCGCCTTCTGACCCCACATCAAACGATCGAACGAGGCAGGCTCCTTGGCATCGCCGCAGTACAGCATGTGGCGACCGAGTATCCAAAGATCACCAGACCGAGTGACGGGCTCGGCATCGATCTCGGGAAGAGCGTCAACTTTCTCGGGTGCGTCGGGCCTACTCTCCT
>DATJTE010000070.1:0-3318 GCA_035503715.1 Rhizobiaceae bacterium
CATGCACCGGCAGCTTCGGGCATCCTCCGCCGAAGCGGCTCTGCGGAAACCCTTGCGCACCCGCCTTGCGGAAGCGGTTGCCCGCATTGTCCACCTCCAGCATGAAGAAGGGCACGCCGGAGGCGCCCGGACGCTGCAGCGTGGTGAGCCTGTTCGCCGCCTGCTCGAAAGACACGCTGAAACGCGAGCGCAGCACGTCGATATCGTAGCGCGCGCGCACCGCCGCCGATTGGAATGCCGGATAGGGCATCATCAGCGCGTGGGCGGCATAACGGCCGAGCTCGAACCGCGCGAGACGGCGCGCTTCGTCGGATGACAGTTTCAGCGCCTGGATCTCGCCGGCCACTGCGGTCGTCATGCGAATGAGGCATGCCTCCATCGCGACCTCGCGCAACTGGTCGAAGGGCGACAGGCGCTCCGAAAGAAAGAGTCGCTGCGAATGCCGGTCATACCGCCGCCGCCAGTTCGGCATCGTCGCGACCGGCAGCACCTTCACGACGATCCCGTATTCGCGCTTCAGCCAGGCTTTCAGTGCAGCAAACAGGTCCTCGCCGGGATCGAGTGTCGCGGTGAACGCCTCCACTTCCTCCTCGATCGCCGGAAAATAGTTTGGCCGGCGCTCAAAGACGTCGTGTACTTCGTCGATCGGCAGGCGAGCGGCCGACAAGGCCGTCGCCCTGCCCTCGCGCGCAAGCAGTTCGTTCAGGTCCGAGAGCCGTTCTGCCTGCTCGCGATAGGCTCGGAACAGTTTGATCATCGCCGCGGCGGCGTTCGGCGCCGCTTCGGCGACTTCGATCAGTTCCTGATCGCCCGGAAGCTCGCCCGCCAGCAGCGGATCGGAAAACACCTCTTTCAGCGCCGCGACCGAGCCGCGCGCCTCGCTGTGCAACTCTTCCGGTTCGACCTTGTAGACCGACGCCAGCTTCAGGATGAGCTGGACCGTCAGCGGCCGCTGGTTGCGTTCGATCAGGTTCAGGTAGGACGGCGAAATGCCGAGCCCTTCCGCCATCGCGGTCTGGGTCAGCCCCTTGGCGGTGCGGATTCGGCGAATGCGCGGACCGGCGAAGATTTTCTGCTCAGGCATGCGAATTCACCGATCTTTACAAATCTCGACCGCGTATTTGCTTTTACAATATTGACAGATTTACAGCCACCCTCTGTCAAACCTTACACCGGTTTTCCCTTATTTTCCAGCCTTCATGCGATCTTAGCTCGCTCTTTTTGCGTTGCATTGTAAATGAAGTCACATCAACGTCGCAAGTTATCGCAAGATAGGAATGCTGGAGCCGCACTGAAATGACCGATTTTTACAACCTCGTCCCGTCCGCCCCCGAAGGCCGTTTCGACGGCATCGACCGCCCCTATTCGCCGGAGGATGTGAAGCGGTTGCGCGGTTCCGTGCAGATCAGGCAGTCGCTCGCCGAAATGGGTGCGAACCGACTCTGGCAGCTCATTCACGAGGAAGATTTCGTCAATGCGCTCGGCGCGCTCTCGGGCAACCAGGCCATGCAGATGGTCCGCGCCGGCCTGAAGGCGATCTACCTCTCGGGCTGGCAGGTCGCTGCCGACGCCAACACGGCTTCCGCCATGTATCCCGACCAGTCGCTCTATCCGGCCAACGCCGCCCCAGAACTGGTCAAGCGCATCAACCGCACCTTGCAGCGCGCCGACCAGATCGAGACGTCGGAAGGCAATGGGCTTTCGGTCGACACCTGGTTCGCGCCGATCGTCGCCGACGCCGAGGCCGGTTTCGGCGGGCCGCTCAACGCCTTCGAGATCATGAAGGCCTTCATCGAGGCGGGCGCTGCCGGCGTTCATTACGAAGACCAGCTCGCATCGGAGAAGAAGTGCGGCCATCTCGGGGGCAAGGTGCTGATCCCGACCGCGGCCCACATCCGCAACCTGACCGCTGCGCGGCTCGCGGCCGACATGATGGGAACGCCGACGCTGATCGTCGCGCGCACCGACGCGGAAGCCGCCAAGCTGCTTACCTCCGACATCGACGAACGCGATCAGCCTTTCGTCGACCATGATGCAGGCCGCACGGTCGAGGGCTTCTACCAGGTCAAGAACGGCATCGAGCCGTGCATTGCCCGCGCCATCGCCTATGCGCCTTACGCCGACCTGATCTGGATGGAGACTTCCAAGCCCGATCTGGCGCAGGCAAAGCGGTTTGCCGAAGCGGTGCGCAAGCACCATCCGGAGAAGCTGCTCGCCTATAATTGCTCGCCGTCGTTCAACTGGAAGAAGAACCTGGACGACGCCACGATCGGCAAGTTCCAGCGCGAGCTCGGCGCGATGGGTTACAAGTTCCAGTTCATCACGCTGGCTGGCTTCCATCAGTTGAACTACGGCATGTTCGAGCTGGCGCGCGGCTACAAGGACCGGCAGATGGCCGCCTACTCCGAGCTGCAGGAAGCTGAATTCGCTGCGGAAGCCAATGGCTACACCGCCACCAAGCACCAGCGCGAGGTCGGCACCGGCTATTTCGACGCCGTGTCGATGGCGATCAGCGGCGGCAAGTCGTCGACCACCGCCATGCATGAATCGACCGAGCACGCGCAGTTCCGGCCAGCGGCTGAGTAGGGCTGCCGAATAACGTTTGAGGAAACGCCCAACGGGCAACAAAGGAGACACCCATGGCCCCCAAGACCCGCGTCAAGGAACGCGCCGAGGAACAGGCCTCGGCGATGAATGTCGATCAGCAGGCCGCGATCCGCATGCTCGCCAACGATCTGCATCGCCTGAACCAGTCGGTGATGAAAGCGGTCGACGCCGGCGTGTCGGTCGAACTGGTGCGCTCGGCGCGCCATCATGGCGGTACCGGCAACTGGGGCGACCTGCTCATTCCGGTTGTCGTCACGCAGCCTGCGGCGTAAGCCAATTGCGCATTGCGTCTCAAGAATTAATCTTTGCTTCAGTTGAAACCCGCTGATTTTCTGCGGGTTTCAACTTCTGCTTGACTTTCGCCTCGAAGAAACGACATTCGGCAACACGTTCACTTCTTGCTCGCCGGATCGCCCCTTTCCATGCCGAATTCGAGCTTTGACTCCCCGTCCGACAGTGACGAGGACCGGAATCTTGCTGACCAAACGGGACTTAAGGAGAGCGATCTCTCGAAGGTTCTGATCGTCGGTAAGTCGCAGATCAACCGCGTCGTTGTCGCCAAGATCGTCGAACGATCGGGCCTCAAATGTGAATCGGCCATTCCCGAAGAAACCGCCCAGAAGCTGGTCTCCTCGCGGCCATGCCTTGTCATCCTTGATGGCGGCGCCGACAACCGCGACTGCGACGGGCTGATGGCTGCGCTCGTCGATC
>DATJTE010000071.1:0-32265 GCA_035503715.1 Rhizobiaceae bacterium
GCGACGTCTTTGCCGGCGGGCGCGGACGAAACGGCGGCAGCGTCACCACAATCCCGCGCGCCATAACGACGATCAGCCGCCGCACTGCTGCTTCTGCCGGACGCAGCAGGCGGAGGATGGCGGTGTGGAGATGGCGGGGCAGGGTGGGCGCGGGTTCCACCTCCCCCTTGAGGGGAGGTCGGCGGTCGTCAGACCGCCGGGTGGGGGTATCTGCCGCGTCGCCACCCCCACCCGACGCTTCGCGTCGACCTCCCCCGGATTTAGACCCTTGGGGGGAGGTGAAGACCGCTGCGTCGGCCATGGCGACGAGCTCGGCAAGGACGCGCTTCAGCACTCCATGATTTCCCTCGATCACCGCATTCCAGTCCACAGGCATCGCTGCCTCCTTTCCACGCGAACATTATCGCGTGGGCGCGGAGGGACGTGGATGAAGACTGCTGACAGCTCCTGACAGTTTGGCCTGAAACTGCCTGAAGCCGCCCCCTCTCCGTCGCGCTTCGCGCGCCACCTCTCCCCCGCTTCGCAGGGGCGAGGAACCTAAATTCTGATGCGTCGGCGCTTTTCCAGCTTGGGTTCCTCGCCCCCATGAAATGGGGGAGAGGTGGCGAGCCCGAAACGGCGGCAAAGCCGCCGTCGGCGAGACGGAGAGGGGGGCGTCAGCGTAGCGTGATCGCTGGCCTTGGCATGTTCGCGGCGAGGTCGAAGCTGGTCAGCTCTCCCCGTGAACGGGGAGAAGGAAGAGGCGCCAGCGCGCTGCCGCCATCACCCATCCATCCTCGGCCGGTAATCCTCGCTTCCCCAGTGCAGGACGCGGCGGCGTGTGCGGGCGACGCTTTCCGGTTCGTAGTGACGCGACAGCGAACCCAGCGCGGTCTTGAGCACGACCTTGGCCGAGCGCACGGGCCACCCACGTTCAGCTTCGACCTGTTCGAACCCTTTGAGGAAACAGCAGATGTCGATCAGCACGCCGTCGAGCTCGGGTCCGACGGCATCGATCGCCTGCTCGACCCGCTGGCGCGCGGCGAGTGCTGCGTCGGTGAGATCGGCCATGCCGCCGGCACCGTCACGGCGGCCGGACGCGACCGAGGCGATCCAGTTGGCGCCAAGCCGCGGCATGATCTGGCCGCGCGTGTAGTCCGCCCGCAATCGCTCGCCGGCGCGAAACTCGCGCTCCGACAGGAACGGTTTTCCGTTCCTGTCCTTGCGCCGGAAGAGCTGGCCGAGCGGCGATTCCGCCAGGTTGACCGTCGCGATCTGACGCCCGCCGGGCAGCTCGATCTGCCGCTGCTCGAGGTCGCGATGCTGGTCGAGCAGTCCGTCCGGCGTCTGGCGGCGCAGGAAGGAATGTCCCGCATCGGTCAATGCGAGCCGCGCGCCGTCACGGGCAAGGATGCCGAGGCTCGCCATATGCTTGAGGTCGCTCGCGGAGGCGGACACCGTTCCACGCTCGCCGGCGTCGAGCAGCAGCTTGCCGGCACTTGACGCGGGGCGCGTCTCAACCTGTCCCGCTGCAAGGAAGCGCGCGAGCCGCAGGATCGCTTTGATGTCGGGATCGCGGTTCATCAGAAGCTCTCCCTGGGCCGGAGAGAAACGCTGACGATCCTTTCGACCGTCTGCACGACGCGATCGAATTCCGGATGATCGCGCAGATCCTCGATCAGGTGACAGGCGTGGAGGACCGTGGTGCGATCCTTGCCAAAGCCTCGCGCCACCTCGGCCATCGAGAGGCCGAGCACGACATGGACGACATACATCGCGATCTGCCGCACGCGCGCGATGTCTGCGCTGCCCGAGCGGCCCAGCCAGCGCACTTCGCGAGAGCTGACGCCAAAATAGGCGGAGGCGAGGTCGATGGTTCCGTCGCAAAGCGCGAAGATGTGCTCCTCACGCGCGAGACGGTGCCGCCCGTGGAGACTTTGCACGCGCGGCTTGACCGGCGGTGGGGCATGGACGGCGATGGATTTGAGCGATGCGGCCGGCACGAACTTATCCTCCTCGAGATATAGGAATAAGTTCTTATTGCTGGAGTCAGAAAGGGGGTGAACAAAAAAAGAACGAGACTACTGACATCTTTCGCGCAAGCCGTTGTATTTGCTGAAATCGGCAAAGTTTTTTCCTCGTTCCCAACGGGGAGTCTGTCCACGCCCCTCCGCGATGCTTCGAAACTCTCCGCAACGGAGAGCAGGCGCTCTCCGGCATCAATCGGAGAACGTCGTCATGCGGGATTTTTCAGAGGAAATACGCGCCTTCAAAGCGCGAAAGGCGGAGGAGATGGCGGCAGCGGGTCGGCTGGCCGCCTTCCGGCTGGCGACAGGGATCGATCTCGACGACGGCTTGAGCGCGGCCGGCGAGAAAAAGGAGATACTGGTCGCGAAGCTGAAGCGCCTGATCGAACGGGAGAGACTAAAGGGCCTGCGCCGACACTGGAGCTATGACCTCAACCGTCATATCGCCTTGAAGCAGGCGCTCGACAGGATCGACGGCCGCCGCGGCGAAGAACGTAAGCCTGGCAAGCGCCATCGGCAGCGGCCGAAAAAACAAAACGGCGCCAGAGGCGCCGTTTGATGATCGCTTCTGCAGCGTTTTTATCGTCCCTTGCGCTTGCGACCGAGGCCCATCTTCTTCGCGAGCTGCGAACGCGCCGCTGCGTAGTTCGGGGCGACCATCGGGTAGGAAGCGTCGAGGCCCCACTTCTCGCGATACTGGTCCGGGGTGAGGCTGTAGTGGGTCATCAGGTGTCGCTTCAGCGACTTGAACTTCTTCCCGTCCTCGAGACAGATGATGTAGTCGTCGTGGATGGACTTCTTCGGATTGACCGCCGGTTTCGGTTTCTCGGCGGCGACCAGGTCGCCAGTGCCGCCGACACGACCGAGCGCGGCATGAACGTCGGCGATCAGGTTTGGAAGTTCAGCGGCAGGCACTGGATTGTTGCTGACATAGGCCGCCACAACGTCGGCTGTCAGTTCGATAAGCATTTCGTGGTTTTTTGCAGGTGCTTCTGCGACGTCCATATTTTTCGGGCCCCAACTTAAGTTTTAACTTCCCAATTGCGCCACTTATGTTCTGGTTATCGGGCGGGAACGTGTCCGTACGGCTTGCATACGCGACGATTCGTACCGGCTCTTCTAATGGACGCGCGGCTAGTTCAAGTCAATTCTGTATCTCGACTGCGGACGTAAAAAAGAGTGTAATCACACAGTTTGTTGAAATTTGTTCACCTGTCCCGAATTAGAACGTGATGATTTAAAAGGTTTTCCTGCAAGGTTAACTTAAGCATCGTGTGAATAATCGAATTTGCGCTGCTCAGAGAGCAATAAAACGTCGATTGAGATAGCGTGCAGTTCAGTCGGAATAATCCCACCCTATGTTTTGGCTTGCGCAAAAGGAAGCAGGGCGTTCTTGAAAACGCGCGGCGTTTTGCAATCAGGTGTTGCTTTCGCCGCGCCGCATATCCTTGCCGGGAGTGGCTGTCGCAACGACCTCAGTGCGGTGTGATGTAACGGCCATAAACCCAGCCGGCGACGAAATTGCCGTTTTGCGCTGGATCGTGCCAGACCTGACACCATTTATAGCGGACGATCTGCGCCTGCTGGTGAGCCGGCAGCCCGGCAATATTGAAGAGGTCGACGCCGCCGGTGCATTTGCCCGTCATCGACAGGACGGCGCCGTTCGGATAGGCAGCCTGTTTTTGCGACGTGCTTGACGGAAATTTGCGCACATTGAGCACGTCGCCCCACGGAACATTGGAGACTTCCCAGGCCACGAAGGCCGCGGCGCGCGCCTGGCCGGCCATGAAGGCGACGGTCGAAGCGATGGCAAGCGCGATGGTCGTGTTGGTGATGGTCCTGATCATGTCTTTCCTCCGGATGCCTGAATAAAGCGGATGGCGACACTAACCTTCAACGCCTTGAACCTCTGCTGATCGGCGTATTCATTTCACATTCAAGAACCAACACGACTATGGACGCAATGACCAAGAAACCTGTTTTTCCCTTGAAGACCCCGCCGCTGCCCGAGAAGCGCCTTGTCTCGGACACACGCCACGGCATCACGCGCACGGATGATTATGCCTGGCTGCGCGCCGACAACTGGCAGGAGGTGTTCAAGGATCCGTCCGTGCTCGATCCCGCGATCCGCGCGCACCTGACGGCGGAGAACGAATACCAGGCCGAACTGATGGCCGACACCGAAGGGCTGCGGAAGACACTCTTTGCGGAGATGAAGGGCCGCATCAAGGAGGACGATTCCTCGGTGCCGATGAAGGATGGCCCGTTTGCCTACGGCTCCTCCTACAAGAAGGGCGGCGAACAGCCACGCTATTTCCGCACGCCGCGTGACGGCGGCGCGGAGGAGATCGTGCTCGACGGCGATCATGAAGCCGAGGGCAAGACCTATTTCCGCATCGGCGACGTCGATCATGCGTCGGATCACACGCGGCTGCTCTGGGCCTATGACGACAAGGGTTCGGAATTCTATACGCTGAAGGTGCGCGACATCGCCTCCGGGACTGATATTTCCGACGAGGTTCCGGACACCGGCGGCTCGGGCGTCTGGGCAGCGGAGAACAGCGGCTTCTTCTATACGCGGCTCGACGCCAACCATCGGCCTTCGCGCATCTACTTCCACAAGATCGGCGAGGACGCGGCGAATGACCGGCTGATTTTCGAGGAGGCCGACCCAGGCTTCTTCATGGATGTCGACGGCACGCGCGACGGCAAGTGGGTATTCATCGCGATCAGCGATCACGAGACGTCGGAATACCACGTCCTGCCGGCCGACGATCCGTTTGCCCAGCCGCGACTGGTCGCAGCGCGCGAGCGCGAAGTGCAGTACGGGATAGAGCAGGGGGGAGACGTCTTCTTCGTGCTCACCAATGCCGACGGCGCGAAGGACTTCAAGGTGATGACCGCACCGGTCACTTCACCCGGCCGCGAAAACTGGACGGACCTCGTGCCGCACAATCCTGGCGTGCTGATCCTCTCCATTCTCGCCTTCGAGGGTTTCCTCGTGCGGCTGGAGCGCAAGGACGGCTTGCCGCGTATCGTCGTGCGCGATCGCGCCAGCGGCGAGGAGCATGTGATCGCGTTCGACGAGGAAGCCTATTCGCTCGGCCTCTCGGGCTCCTACGAATACGACACCGAGTGGATGCGCTTCACCTATTCGTCGATGACGACGCCGGCGCAGCAGTTCGACTACAATATGAGGACGCGCGAGCGGGTCCTTCTAAAGACTCAGGAAGTTCCGTCCGGCCACGATCCGGAAAACTATGTGACGCGCCGCCTGATGGCGCCGGCTGAAGATGGCGAACTGGTGCCGATCTCGCTGCTCTATCATCGCGACACCAAGCTCGACGGTTCGGCGCCTTGCCTGCTCTACGGCTACGGCTCCTACGGCATCACCGTGCCGGCGGCCTTCAACACCAACTGCCTGTCGCTGGTCGACCGCGGCTTCGTCTATGCGATCGCGCATATCCGCGGCGGCAAGGACAAGGGTTATTCCTGGTATGACGACGGCAAGCGGGCGAAGAAGGAGAACACGTTTCGCGACTTCATCGCGGCGGCGAACCACCTGGTCGCCGAGTGCTATACATCGCACGACCGCATCGTGGCGCAGGGCGGTTCGGCCGGTGGCATGCTGGTAGGCGCGGTCGTCAACATGGCGCCCGACGCCTTTGGCGGCATCGTCGCGGAAGTCCCCTTCGTCGACGTGCTCAACACCATGCTGGATGACACCTTACCGCTGACGCCGCCGGAATGGCCGGAGTGGGGCAATCCGATCGCATCGGAAGCGGATTATGAGACGATCGCCGCCTACTCGCCCTATGACAATGTCGGTGCACACGCCTATCCGCCGATCCTCGCCGTGGCCGGATTGACCGACCCGCGCGTCACCTACTGGGAGTCGGCGAAATGGGTGGCGAAGTTGAGGGACAGGAAGACGGACGACAATGCCGTGCTGTTCAAGATCAACATGGACGCCGGCCATGCAGGCGCCTCGGGGCGCTTCTCGCGGCTCGAGGAGATCGCCTACGTCTACGCCTTCGCGCTGAAGATCGTGGGCAAGGCCGCGGTCTGAAATCAGCGGTCTGAAAAATCAGGTGGGACGGACGATCATTCCGCTCGCAATTTGCCGGAGAAACCGGTAGCGCGTTCGGCCGTAAAGCAGCAGAACGCATGGAATTCCCGATGCTCCTCATCCGAACCTATCTCGACAAGTCACTCATCCAGGGCATCGGCGTCTACGCCAAGGACAGCATCGCGAAGGGCGCGATCGTCTGGAAACTCGACGAGCGGTTCGACCGGCTGCTGGAGCTGGACGTCTGCAACGCGCAGTCGGGACCGGTGAGAGATTACCTCGACCGCTATTGTTATCCGCGCCGCAACGACCCGCGCTTTGTGGTCTTCGAGGCCGACGATGCGCGCTATATGAATCACGCCGACCAGCCCAACTGCGATTTCTCCAACGGTGATGTCGCGTACGCGCTCAGGGACATCGCGGCCGGCGAGGAGCTCACCTGCGACTACAATGTCTTCTTCGACGAAGGGTTCGAGTTTCTCGGCGACCGCTAAATCGCTAGACGGCCTGCGCCGCCAGCGCGGTCTCGGCGTCGCGCTTGATGCGCCTCACCATGGAACGCAGTCCGTTGGACCGCTGCGGCGTCAGATGCTCGTCGAGGCCGAGTTTTTTCATGACTGCCTCGGCATCGATTTTCACGATCTCGCTGGCGTGCTTGCCAGAGAATAGCGTGAGCATGATCGCGACGAGTCCACGTACGATGTGCGCATCGGAATCGCCGGTGAAACTCAAAACCGGGTCGGACCCGTCTGCCCGCTTCGTCACCAGCCAGACCTGGCTGACGCAGCCCTGCACCTTGTACTGGTCGGTCTTCTGACTGTCCGGAAACGGCCCGAGATCCTGGCCGAGCTCGATCACGTAACGATAACGGTCCTCCCAGTCGTCCAGGAGGGCGAAATCGTCGTAGATGCTGTCGATCGTCGTGGCCATTCTGCCTGTCATATAGGCGCGCGCGACCCCAACGTCACGGGGAAAAGAAAAACGTCGCGCACCGGGAGGCTCGGTACGCGACGTGCGCCTAAGACGGCGAAATTTGCTCGCCAGCTACCTGACGGCCGGCTTGGGGCTCGGCGTCGGAACGGTGCCGGTCAGAATGGTTGTGTCGGGAATGGTTGCGGCGAGGCCGGCGTCGGCATGGGCTGCTTCCACGATCGCGGTCGGATCGATCTCGGAGACATCCGCATCGTCATTGCCCATCAATTCCGAGGCGATGCGCACACTCTCCTGCGCGCGCACGCCGATCGTCTGGATCGCGGCGCTGCCGGTCGCGCAGGCATCGGGCTGGCGCTCGCAGAAGCCGGAGAAATCCGTGATCGCGGCGCGTGCCGCCACGAACGCCTGAAGCGGGCCGACCTGCTGGCCATCGGTGCCGCCGAGCGGCAGGAACAAAAGCACGAGCGAAAACCAGAACGCCGTGCGGATCAGAAAGAACATTGCCTCACCCTCTTACCCCCGGACGAAGCCTCACGGACTTCATCTCATTGCGCGCGACATTGGCATCGCCGAGCGAAGGAGCGCTTGAACGACAAGGAGGCTTTTTCGTCAAAAACGATTCGAATTCGAGAGGATAAAACTCTTCGCAAGTTTGAGTTTGTTTTTAACCGCCGTGTTTACCTTCACTTTACCATATAAGGCACTGAAATTTCGCCGCAATTTCTGGGTTAGCCTGTTTAGATGGCGTGCTCCGCCACCCTTTGTTGCGCTCGGTGGAGGCTTACCAACCGTTTACCATGGAAGCAGGTGGGCGAGGATTTTCGCTGATTTCCTCCAACAATCCGCCCGGCTCGTGCGTCAAATCCGTATGACTTATCCTTTCTTTAAGCGCGTCGTGAAAAGTTCGTTCACAACCAAAAGAGCCGCATGGCGGACGGTGTACGGGTGCGTTGCGTTGAGTGCTTTTGCCACCAGATCGAACAACTGGCGCACCGGCGAGGTCCTGGACCGGCTCGTGCATCCGGCTGTCGCCGATGAACAGACCCGCGAGATCCAACGCCGACTGATCGGCGTGCTGCTGGCCGCGCCGTTCTTCATTGGCGCCGGCATCGCGCAAAGCCTTTCCACGATGCTCGGCATCAGCGGAACCCTTGCCGCGGTCAGCGCATGTTTCGGCGCTGCGTGGCTCGGCGCACTGGCTGTCGCCTCAACCGGCAGAGACGTGCTCGCGGCCGGCATAGCGCTCGCCGTCGCCACGGTGCTGACTGCGACGGTTATTGCCGGCTCAGGCGGGCTCGCGTCGCCCATGGCGCTGTTATCGGCAGCGCTGCTTCTCGAGATAGTGTGGGTGTACAGAACGAGTCGCGCGGCCGCACTCGGCGGCGGCGCGATGCTGGCCGCACTCTTGCTTGCAAGCGTGTTCGGCGCCGGCGAACCGGGCCTCGCGCAATGGCTCCTGCCGATCGCCTATGCAGGGTCGATGGGGCTGCGCGCCCTCAATCTGCCGGTGCGCGACACGAAGGATGAACCCAGGGCGGTGGAAGGGCTGTTCCTCAAATCGGCAATCTGCTTCGAGCTCGACAAGGCCGGCGACGTCTCGAACGTACAGGGCAATGTCGAAGGTCTGTTCGGGCTGTCAAAGAACTTGCTCTACGCGACAGGACTGTTCGACCGCGTGCATGTGGCGGACCGTGTGCATTTCCTGTGTGCACTGGCCGATGCGCGTGAGGGAAAGACCAATCCAGTGGAACTGCGTGTTCGCGTGCCGGGCGAGGCGCCTGCGGATCACTTCCGTACGTTTCTTGCCGAGTTCCACGGCGCCCCCGAGAGTGTGACCGCTATCTTCCGCGACAATGGACTTGTCGGAGCCTTGCGCGGGGAGCTTGCCGAAGCACGCGAGAAGGCTGCGGAGGTCGAGGTGGTGAAGGGCCGCTTCCTCGCCGCCGTCAGCCACGAACTGCGCACGCCGCTCAATTCGATCATCGGCTTTTCCGACATGCTGCTACACGAGGTCGCGTGTCCGCTGACGGATATGAAGCAGCGGGAATACGTTACCCTTATTCGCGAATCCGGAACGCACCTGCTCGATGTGGTGAACTCGATCCTCGACGTGTCGAAGATCGAGTCTGGCGCCTATCCGATCCAAACGGAGCCGTTCCGTTTCGCCGATGCGGTTGCGATGTCATCGGCGATGATGGCGCTTCAGGCCCGGCAGAAGTCGATCGCGATCCACGAACGGCTCGGCGCCAATCTCGGCGAGCTTCACGCCGACCGCCGCGCCATGCATCAGATCCTGATCAATCTGGTCTCGAATGCCGTGAAGTTCACCCCGGCCGGCGGCGAAGTGACGATCGGCGCGAAGCGCCTCGGCACGCGCCTTCACTTCTGGGTCAGCGATACCGGCATCGGCATTTCGGAAGCCGACATGGAGCGGCTGGGCGAGCCGTTCATGCAGGTGCAGAACGACTATACGCGCCAATATGAGGGCACGGGGCTCGGCCTATCGGTGGTGAAGGGGCTCGTCGCGCTGCATGACGGCACGATGTCGGTCGAAAGCGCGCTGGGCGAGGGGACGACCGTATCGATCAGCGTGCCTGTGTTCGGCCCAAAGCGCAGCGATGGCAGGCCGGTGAAGGTGCCTTTCGGTCAAGAGGATGGTGAGAGCAATGCCGCGATCCGCAAAGCCGGTTGACGACTACGAAGAATTCAATCCGCTCCGCGAAGGCGCGTCCGCGATCGGCGCCGCGATCGGGCGCAATCCTGTCGCCGTCGGCGGCACCACCGCCTTCCTCGTCGCCTTCTTCTACGTTTCCGCCAATGCGGTGTGGTACCAGCCGCATTTCCACAATGGTGCGTTCTTCGCCACGCGCGACGTCGCCGACCTGTCGAAGCCGGCGATCGACGAGCCATCCGAGACGACGATCGTGATCGAGCGCGAGCCGGAGGTCGAGACGATACCGACGCCCGAAGTGGCGCCACAGCCCGGCGATCCGATCGTCGAACGCGTGCAGTCGATTTTGAGCGATCTCGATTTTTATGCCGGCGATGTGGACGGCCTGATTGGCCCGAACACCCGAACCGCGATCGAGGCCTACCGCTCCAAGGTCGGTCTGCCGGCGTCCGGCGAAATCGACGATCAACTGCTCGACCATCTTGGCGCCCGCGACACCACCTCCGCCGTGACGCCGAGACCGGCGCCGCGCGAGGTTGCGATTGCGACTCCGGCCTCGGCAATCGAAAATTCCGACGCTGCCGACGTGACGCCTGCGGAAAAGCCAGCCGCCACAGAAGGCGATCCGCTGGTGATGAAAGTTCAGGCCGGCCTGAAGGCCTTCGGTCACGAGGCGATGGAAATCGACGGCGTGCTCGGCTCCAAGACAAAGGCCGCCATCAAGGAGTTCCAGACGCTGTTCGGCATGCCGGTGACGGGTGAGCCGAATGAGGCGCTCTACGCGAAAATGCGGAAAGAGGGCCTCGTGAACTAACTTGCGCTCGGCCACGCGCCGCGCGACAAGCCCGCCATGCGTCTTACCACCGATCTCTGGATCGCCGCCCTGATGCGCCGCGTCTTTGGCGAGGGCGGTTTCGCGGCCGTGATGCGCAGGGGTGCGTCGGAGGCGGGCGCTGCCTTCATCGTGATCCGCGACCGCGAGGGCAGGGCGACGCTCTACGGTCCCGCGCCGCAGACGAGCTATGACAGCGGCCGGCCGGAAGATCGGCAGTTTTCGCAACTGGCCGCCGGCGTCGAGATGGACCAGGTCGAGACGCGCCTGCAGAAGGAGGCGCGGTTCGATCCGGACTTCTGGGTGGTTGAACTGGAGCCTGGAAAAACCGGCGTCGAAGAATTGCTGTCGATCTCGGAGCCGTAAGGCTTTACGACGCCTGCCGGATCTCTTTCCGCTCATCGGAATTGGCGACGTCGAGCGTCGGCGCCGTTGGCCTGACACGGCGGACGGCGGTCGCGATCGATTCAGTCTTCCAGCCACGGGCTTTTTCACGCGCCGCTTCAGGATGGCAGAGGTGATAGCGCTCCAGGAAAAGGCGGATCGCTTCTGCGTGGCCGAAGGCAGTCGGATAGTTCGCCGCCACGATGAGGAACGCCGAGTCTTCGGGAACGTCGAGCGATTTCAGCGCGTGGAGCAGATCGGCATAACCAGTCGCACCGCAGATCAGCCGCGCCTGCGCGTAGTCGATATGAAGCGCGTCGGCCAGCGCTGTCTCGAAGAAGGCGGGATGGCCCGTGAGTGCTGTGTCGCGAAGCCGTTTCAGCGCGGCCGGCGTCAGCAGCGGGGGCAGTTCCAGAACGGCGTTGAACTCTTCCGGTCTGTCCGGCGGCAGCATCATGGCGCGCAGTTGTTCACGCACGGCCTCAGCCTTGCCGAAACTCCTCGCCGGCGCGGGCGAGGCTGGCACCGGGTCGTTCGCCGCAGGCGTGTGGGTCTGCACGGTCGTCTCCTGGTTCTCTTCCGCCATTGCCGCGAGCGCGAAAAGCTGGCGCAGCTCCAGCACCTCCAGCGGTTCATCGTCTACCGCGCCTTCCGGCTCGACCACCGCGACCGGCTTCCGTTCCGGTTTCGCCTCGCGCTCGGCGCTGGCGGTCAAGGCCCGGATCAGGTCGGCGATGACCGGGTTCAGCCCGTCGCGCTTGGCGATGACGCGCGCGTGCAGGATGCCATGGCGGCCGACCAGCGCGATGAGTTCAACGTCGGTCAGAACCTTGGAGCGCAGCAGCAGCGGCGCAGCGATATGCAGCGGCTGATCGGCAAGCTTGTTGACCAGCGCGGCCGGTGCGAAATCGGTTTCGGACAGCGCGGCGGCGACGTAGCGGAGCGAGTCCTTCGACACGCTGTCGAACAGCGGCATGACCAGATCTTCGAGCTGCGAGATTTCGTTGCGTGTCGGTCGCGTGAGCGAACAGAAGGCGGAAACGGCGGCACGGAAGAGACGCTCGGAGCGGCCGGTTTCGGTTTTGGCGGCAATCTGACGGAAGTCGCTGGAAGACACTGAATACGCCTGACGCAATACGATTGAACACGCCGGCATTTCGCGAGGTGATGCAGCGCCGGCACACCCTTCAATTTAGCGCGGAACCGTTAGGAAGGCGTTAACCCTATGCTGCGCGTTATTGCCGTGGGAGGCGTTGCGTACTGCTCCGACGGGCCGAGGGGAATATGGGCACGCTACTCACGTTTACGCGGCAGGGAACCGCAAGACCGAGCAAACCGCCGACTGGCGGTGCGTCGATCATCATCTTTCCGGGCGTGCGTTACGAACGCCCGACGCCGGACCGCCCTGGCGGCACGGCGAGCGCCGGCAGGACCGCGCGCGCAAGGAAGACGAGAACGAGCTAGACCCTCGTGCATGCTCGCGCGGGGACTACACCACCCCGCAGCTGACGCTCTTCAGAAACGTCGAGACGATCGCGGCATAGCTGTCATCCGGCGCGAAGGCGCGGATCACGACGATGCCCTCACCGATATTGGCTTCGACGAACACCGACCGCTCGAGCGCGGCGGGTAGTTCCTTGCGCACCTCGACGATCTGCGCGGGCGTCATCACCGCGAAATCGAGCGTCGTACCTTCCTGCGTGTGATCATTGAAGGAATAGACGTTCTGGCCGTTGCGGTCATAGACCGACACCGACCAGAAGGGCACTTCTCCGGTTCCACCGACGTGGGCGATGCCGTCGGCAAGATCGAAGCGGCAGGCGATCGCCTTGAAGAACGGATCGGCGGAGCGGATCAGCGGCTTCTCGCCGGCAGGAACCTCGAGCGGCGTGACGCCGTAAAGGTCGGCCATTTCGGTCAGCCGGGACCACGCGTCGCGCTCCGAATAGGCGGGAATCAGGAACAGGATCGCGATGTGGACGATGCCCGCTCCGACGAGGCCGACGGCGAGCGCGTAGAGCAGCCTAGACATCGCAGCCGACCTTCAGCACCTCAGGCAGTTCGACGGCGTCGATGCCGGAGCTCGACGCGATCGGCGTGTCGTAGAGCGTCAGCACGACGGTGAAGTTTCCAGCGCCGTCGATGCCCAGCCAGTTGCCCGGCGTGGCGCTCGGACTGATGGCGATGGCGAAGGCGTTGTCGGCGGCGCGCAAAAGCCCGATCGAATTGACGGCCGGCTTGCGCTTCCTCCGCGTGTCGAGCTCGACAAGATTGTCGTCCGCGGCATAGAGCGTCCAGAAGCGCGCGGGCGGCGTGGCGCCCTGCACGACATACGAACAGGTGCGGGTCAGGCGCGCACCCGCGGAATCGCGCTGCGCGATAAAGGTGAGGCCTTCGGCGCGCCCGAGCGCCAGCACACCTTCGCGCGCCACGCGTGCTTTGGAATAGGGGTCGGCGTCGGGCGTGCCGATGTTGGGGAACGCAGTCCAGCCGCCGATGTTGACCGCGCCGATGCCTTCCTGCGAGCCCAGGGCGTACCACACGCTTCCCGCCCCGCCGGCGATGGCGACTGTGGCGGCGAGGAGGACAAGAAAAACGGTGCGAAGCATGCGAGGCCCAGAAGTCGGCTACCGGATAGCCCGGCAAGGAAGGGAAGGGCAAGCGGGCGAGGGCTTAGTTTCAAACCGGATTGGACGGCGTTTCGGCGGTGCGCAGCGATCCGCCCGGTGCGGCGCGCGCGGTGCTGCCAGGCGATGCCGTCGCCGGCCGCTCCGAAATCAGCGTTCTTGCGTCTTCGAGATACGGACGGCTGACCGGCAGACGTCGCCCGTCGGTGAGCTCGATCAGCGTCCGCTTTCCGTCGCGGGCGATCCGCACCGCATAGCCGCGTGCGACCCAATGCGAGCGATGGATCTGCGCGCCGGGATAACTCGCGAGTTCGCGCACCGCATCGGCAAACCGGATGAGGATCATCGCCGACCCGCGGGCCGTTGTCGCGAGCGCATAATGGTCCTGCATCGAAAGGGAGATCAGCTCTCGCCCGAGCTCGCGCGGCAGGCGATCGAGGAATGGCGAGTCGGCTGGCCGCTCTTCGGCGCCGGCTGCGGGCGCAGAATGCGGCGGCTCGAAGATCACGAAATGGACGATGCCCAGCGGCAGGTAGATCAGCGTGATGCAGAGCCAGAACCAGATCAGGTGGTAGTGGTCGGGGGCGGCCGCGCCGCGCAATGTCACCTCGATCAGTCCGATCAGTCCGGCGGCCGGGATAGCCGCGAGGATCGCGGCTAGACCAAGACGCGGCAAGCGCGGCCAGTTCGCCAGCCAGGCGGCGCCGAGCAGATAATTGGCGGTGATGTGAAAGAGAAGGCCGCAGCCGCCGATCGCCGCGGCCCAATAGGCGAACCGGACCGGCGCGGAAAGCTCGTTATAGGTGCCGAACGGCCCGGTCACGGTCATCAGCACGATGATCAGCGAGTCGACGATCAGGATCCGCCGCAACCTCGGGGAGAGGTGAAATTCACGCATCGTGAAATGTCCATCCTCCTGAAATCGCGAAAAATCCGGCGCCTTCACGCAAGCCCGTTCGCTAGGACAAAGTTTTAGCGACAATCACCCGTCTTCACAAAGGAAAACGGATTGAGGCCGAGCGCTTTTGCGGCGCCGGGTGGTCCGCGTTGTTTCAGGCAAGGAGAAATCCATGACGGCGCACATATTCACGACCAACTTCGTCAGCAGCGGCCACATCGCTGTTATGGCGAACGACTTCGATACCGCTTATGTCGCTCCCGGGATCACGGTCGGATCAACCGACGCCGATGTTATCCGGGGGACGGGGGACGGCTATAATGTCATCGTCGCCGGACGAGTTGTCGCCGACGGGACGGGCGTCAGGCTTGGCGTCAACGGGTCGACCTCCAACAGTCACACAGCCACGATCCGCGTCGGCGCGGAGGTGGTTGGCGCCACCGCTGTTTCGTTAAGTTCCTACGACGTCAGATTCGAGAATGCCGGCCTCATCTACGGAACAGGATACGGCATATATGTGAGTGGCAACAATACAAGCACGACGAGCACGATCACGAACTCCGGCCGGATCGAAGGGGTTTATGCCATCGGCGGCAATCTCGAGGAGAGACTGACACTTACCAATTCCGGCACAATCAAGGGCGAAATATACAGCTTCGGCGGCGGAAGCCTGGTGGACCGAGTGACCAATACGGGCCTTATGGTCGGAACCGTGGGGCTTAACACCGGCGATGATCTTTACGACGGCCGGCTTGGGAGGGTGGTCGGCACGGTCAACGGCCACGACGGAAAAGACACGATCCTTGGTGGCAAGGAAGCCAACACGTTCAGCGGCGGCAGCGGCAGCGATATCATCAATGGCGGTTTCGGCATCGACAAGCTGACCGGCGGCGGCGGCAACGACTTCTTCGTCTTCAATGTCAAAGTGGCCGCCGCGAACCGCGATGTGATCGACGACTTCAACGCCAACGGCAACGACACGATGCGGCTCGAGAATGCCATGTTCACCAAGATCGGTGCAGTGGGCGTGTTGAAGGCCGCTGCGTTCAAGCTGTCGACGCAAACCAAGGATGCCGACGACCGCATCATCTACAACAAGGCAACCGGACAGGTCTTCTACGATGCCGACGGCTCCGGAGCCGTCGCTCCAGTTCTCTTCGCGACGCTCACCAATGAGCCGACACTGACGCGCTTCGACTTCCAGGTGATCTGACTGCCGTCATGCGTTGGTGCGGGGGAAATGCGAGCGCCATGAGCGCGCCCGTCCGGCTACAGCGCCGAGAGCGTGTTCGGCTCCGGCGGCGTGTCGAGCACAGGCGCGGTGCGGAAGGCTTCCGACATATCGCGCAGAAGCTGCGTCGTGCGGCTGGACAGAACCGGCGGACGCTCGGCATCGACGGCGGGGTTCGCGGCTTCTTCCTTGGCCGCTTCTTCCGCTTTCGCTGCGACAACCTCGTCGACGAATGGCTTCTCGATATAGGGGATCGGCTTCAGATCGATGTTCTGATGCGCGAACTCCATGACGCGTTCCCAGGTCATCGCCGGCAGGGAGCCGCCGGTCATGTTGCGGGTCGGGCGGAAGTCGTCATTGCCGAGCCAGACGGCGGCCGTGTAGTTGCCCGTGTAGCCGACATACCACGCGTCGCGGTAGGCTTGCGTCGTGCCCGTCTTGCCGGCCGAGCGGATGTTGGGGAGCGCGGCGCGCCTGCCGGTGCCTACTTCCGGCACCTGAACCATGATCTCATTCATCGACTTGGTGGCCTCGACCGAGAGCACGCGGTGCGGTTTCGGCGCGTCGCGCGCGAAATCGTAAAGCACATCGCCCGAGTGGGTGAGCAATTGCGTGATGCCGTGGCGCGAGCCCGTCATGCCGCCTTGCGCGAAGACGCTGTAACCGGTCGCCTGGTCCATGACCGTCATGCCGGAAATGCCAAGCACCATGGTCTTGTGCTCCGACAGCACCGATTCCACGCCCATGTGCGCCGCCATCTGGCGGATCGGTTCGATGCCGAGATGGTCCTTGGCCAGGCGCACCGGCACGGTGTTGATCGATTTCACCAGCGCGGTGGTCAGCGTCATGCGGCCCGAATAGCCGCGCGTATAGTTCTTCGGCGACCATTTGCCCCACGAGATCGGCCCGTCGGAGATCACCGATTCCGGCGTGAAGCCGTTCTCCATCGCCGTCGCGTAGACATACGGCTTGAAGGACGAGCCGGTCTGGCGCAGCGCCTTCGTGGCGCGGTTGAACTGGCTGGTGCCGTAGTCGAGGCCGCCGACCACGGCGCGCACCGCGCCGTTGTTCTCGATCACCACCATGGCGCCTTCGGTGACGCCATAATCCTTGCCGTACTGCTTCAGGTGGAAGTCGACGGAATCCTCAGCCGCACGCTGCAGATTGAGGTCGATGGTGGTGCGCGCGACGAAAGCGTGATTGTTGATGTGCTTGCTCTGCGCGATTTTCTTCACTTCCTCGAACGCCCAGTCGAGGAAGTAGTCCGGGCTCTTCTTGTTGCCGCGGTCGACCACGTCGGCCGGATGCAGCCGGGCGGTGAGCACCTGACCTTCGGTCATGAAGCCGGATTCGACCATGTTGGTGAGCACCGTGTTGGCGCGGGCGCGCGCAGCGGGCAGGTTGATGTGCGGGGCGTATTTGGCGGGCGCCTTGAACAGGCCGGCGAGCATAGCCGCCTCCGCGAGGTTCAATTCCTTCACGCCCTTGCCAAAATAGAAATCGGCCGCCGCGGCGATGCCGAACGTGCCGCCGCCCATGTAGCCGCGGTCGAGATAGAGCTGCAGGATCTCCTTCTTGGACAGGTTCATTTCCAGCCAAACCGCCAGAAATGCCTCCTTCACCTTGCGTTCGACCGTGCGCTCATTGGTGAGGAACAGGTTCTTGGCGAGCTGCTGGGTGAGGGTGGAGCCGCCCTGAACGACGGAATTGGCGCGCACGTTCTCCGACATGGCGCGGAAAAGTCCGAGGAAATCGATGCCCCAGTGTTCGAAGAAACGCCGGTCCTCGGTGGCGAGCACCGCCTTGATCACGTGGTCGGGCAGCTCGTCCACCGGCACGGAGTCGCGCTGGATGATGCCGCGCTGGCCGATTTCCTCGCCATACCGGTCAAGGAACGTGACAGCGAAATCGTCCTGGGCGCGCCAGTCCTTACCGGTCTCTTCGAAAGCCGGCATGGCGAGCGTCAGGAGAACGACCGTTCCGACGGCGCCCAAAGTGGCGGTTTCGCCCAGAATCTCGAAAATCCAGCGCCGCCAGCCGGTGACCTTGAAACGGCGGAAGAAGATGGTGAGGCTTTCCCAGACCTGGGAGAGCTTGAAACCAGCCTCATAGAGGGTGGAATCGATCCAGGCGTCGACCGCCATCAGGCGGCCTGCCTTTGGCGCGCGCGGTTTGCGCGGTTCGATCGAACTGTCCATCCCAAGTTGCCCGGTTGCCTAGGCCGACCTGACCTCGCCACGAAGGCGTTTTCAGGGCGGCCGTTTCGCGTCCCCCGATACGGATTTACTCCCTCATTCCGCATCGCGGCAAGGACGAACGGGCAACACTCCAAAGATGTTCCGATCACGGTAAAGGGAGCGGCGTCTGCGGGGGAGCAGGCTGCGCCGCGTGCAGAACGATGGGGCAGCATCTTGCCGCCCCGCAGGCGCGCACCTCCCAAAAGCATCCACTCAAAATGTCATCCGCTGGCGGAGCCAGCGCAACTCTGAAGGAGAATGAAAGATGGTCACGAGAATCGTGAACAATGACAGCGCTGGAAACCTCAACAGCGCCGCAGATTTTTTTGGCGTTCAGGATGACTTTATCGCCGTCCAGGCGACGGGAATGCCCATTTACACATTCGACGGCAACGATCGCGTCGACGCCAGCCGGTCTTTGGGCACCCAACAAGCATATCTTGGGTTCGGCAACGATACCTACCGGGGTGGAATAACCGGACTCGACACCGTTTTCGACGGTGACGGCGCCGATTTCGTCGATCTCGCGGGTGGCTCCGACTATGCTTACGCCGGCGCCGGAAACGACGTTTTGCGCGGCGGCGCCGGATTAGACACGCTCAGTTTCTCCTTCGAATCGTACGACGGCTACGGCATCGCTATCGTGAGCAGCGGACCAGGCATCACGATCAATCTCGCCATGACGACCGCGCAGAATTTCGGCCGGTTTGGCGTCGACACAATCACGGGCTTCGAAAACGTTACCGGCAGCGGCGGGAACGACAAGATCTACGGCGCAAGCGGGGCTAATATTCTGGCGGGCGAGGTGGGAAACGATCTTATCGAGGGGCGCGGCGGAAACGACGAGATTTATGCCGGCCCCGGTGCAGACATCGTGGTCGGAGGGCCAGGCGCCGACACCATATTCCTGCTCACGGCGGACAATGCGCGCGACACGGTGCGCTATCTGAGCACTGCTGAAAGCGGCACCACCGCCGCGACACGCGATGAGCTGTGGGATTTCGCGCACAACGCCGGCGCGACGGGCGACCGCATCAATCTGAGCGCCATCGACGCCAACCCATTCCTTGCGGGCAATCAGAGCTTCGTCTGGCGTGCCGGCCTCCCGTTCCGGGCAAATGTGGTTGGCGAGGTCCGCTTCATGGACGCTGGCGTGGATGTGCTCATCCAGGTCGATACCGACAACGACAACGGCGCAGAGATGACGATCCTGGTGAAGAACATCGCGTCGCTGGCGGCGTATGATTTCGTTTTCTAGGCAGACATTCCGCTTCTCTGCGCCCGCGCGGCCTGCGCTGCACAGGAGAGCCTTTTCGGCGGCGTCAGCCAACCGGAAACGGATGCACGGTCTTTAGTAGGGCGACGAGCTGACCCTGCTGGTGTGTTCCGGTCTTGCGGAAGATGCGGATCAGATAGTTGCGCGCGGTGCCGAACCCGATGCCGATGGACTGAGCCGCATCGGCCAGCGATACGCCCGCCGCGAGTTGCGTCGCCAGCCGCGCCTCGGCCGGCGTGAGATCGAAGAGGCTGGTGAGCACGGTGATCGACGGCACCATGGCGGTGGGCGTCGGCACGGTCGCGGCGACGAGGAGGTCCGCGCCGGTGAAGATGTCGAGCGCCTGACGGCGCAGCGGCACCGCGTGGAGAATGACCGCAGGACGGCCCTCGTCACGCCGCACCGGGATCGAGCGGACGACGCCGTGATGCGCGTTGCCGGCGAGCGCTTCCTGGAAGAGCGCGTTGGCCGGCGGATCGCCGATCGCCATGCGGCCGTGAGCGGCCGGCAAAAAGACATCGGCCATCGTCGTCACCAGATCGTTGGTTGCGAGCACCTTGCCCGATGCGGCAATCACCGCGGCCGGTAGGCCTATCGCCTGAAGTGCGGAGACAGTCGCCTGCGCCTGCTCGAGTCTCAACCGCGCGGCGATCAGCCCGGCCCGGGCGAGATGCGGACGAATGCCATCGAGCAGGCCGATCGCCGCGGGCGCGAATGCGCCGTCCTTCAACCAGCGCTGGAAGACGAAGGTCGCGAGCTCGCCGCTCGGCAGCGGCACCGCCGCGCAGACATGCGCGCCGACGCCGAATGACCGGAGCTTGATGCGTGCCGGATCGTGCTCGATCTGGTCGGGCGTCATGAAATCGTCGACCACGACGAAGCTCGCCGGCTGCGCGGCGTACATTTTCTGCACGCTGTCCGATATCTTCCAAACGTCGCCGCCGACGAACTCGTCGAAGAGCCCCTTGAGGTTGTCTTGGGTCGCGCCGCGCGGCGGCCCACTCTCGCTGAACAGGAAAAACTGCCCGCTGGCGGAGTCCGAGATCGCGCTGATGGCTTCGAGTGCCTTCGGCCAGCCGTCCGGAACGAAGGCGGCTTCATAGATACGGTCGACGATCCCGGACGCCGGGTCGTCACTGCGATTGGCCATAACAATCCCCGCGTGCCGGCCCTGCACCCCCAAGCAACCCCACTTTTCAGGAACCTGCGCGGC
Source organism: Rhizobiaceae bacterium (assembly GCA_035503715.1). Classification (GTDB taxonomy): domain Bacteria; phylum Pseudomonadota; class Alphaproteobacteria; order Rhizobiales; family Rhizobiaceae; genus OAS926. The sequence goes on from DATJTE010000071.1 coordinate 20,378, forward strand.
CCGTCAACGCAAATTGGTGCCATTTGGCAGGCGACGAGATCGGACTTCAACGTCGGCAACGATACGATCGAGCTGCATCACCTCGCGTTTACGAAGATCGGTGCTGTCGGCGCCTTCAAGGCATCCGCCTTCAAGCTTTCGACGCAGGTGAAGGATGCCGACGACCGCATCATCTACAACAAGACGACGGGCGGCGTTTTCTACGACCGCGATGGCTCGGGCGCGGCCGCGCCGGTTCTCTTCGTCACGCTATTGAACAGGCCGATCGTGACGGCCGCGGATTTTCAGAGTGATCTGACGCCCCGGCCGTTTCGTCCATGCGGCCCGGCAGCGCAAATTGATGCCATTTGGCATCTGTTCAGCCGCCGGGATGCCGATGCACCTTCGGCGTGAAGCAACGCGCGGCCGTTCCCGCGTTGCTGCGTGGGCGGGTCTCTAGCGCTGAAATTTAGGTAGCAAAATCCGAAATTTAGGTAGCCGAATTGCTGGGCCGCTGAAGTGCAGATTGCTAGGTTTGATCAGCGAGCAATTCGCTTCAAATCGGAACCCGGCATCATCTGGCAGGAGCGCGCCGTCTCCACCGAAGGGGTGTGTGACGCGCACGGACGGGAGCAAGGCATGGCCTACGTCGATCCAGCAGGCAATAATCTGAACAGCATCATCGCCGACGGCCAGATTTTCCTGAACGATGGCAACGACACAGTCGTCGCGACATTTGCGGGCTACGTTTTCGTGGAGGGCGGAACGGGCAATGATCATATCTCGCGCGCCGCGTCTGTCGCGGCCGGAGAATTGTATGGCGGGGCAGGTGACGACACGATTCACGGTGGCCTTGGAGAGGAGTGGCTCTATGGCGGGTCAGGCGTGGACATCCTTTCCGGCGGGGGATCACGCGACCACCTCTCCGGAGACGATGGGAACGACGATCTTTTCGGCGGTTCCGGGGACGACAACCTCTATGGCGGCGAAGGCGCCGACGAACTCATGGGCGACGCGCATGACGATCGGCTCTTTGGCGGTGACGGGAGCGATACGCTGAAAGGCGGATCCGGAATCGACCGGATGAGCGGCGATGACGGTGACGATCATTACGAAGTCACCGAGGGCGGCGACAGGGTCCTGGAGCATGCCAACGAAGGCAAGGACACGGTTTTCGCCAACATCACTTATACGCTGCCGGTCAATGTCGAAGACCTCATCCTTTTCGACAATGCGTCAAGAAATGGAACCGGCAACGCGCTCGCCAACGGGATGCGCGGCAATACCGGCTCCAATGAGCTCAGGGGTCTCGGCGGCGATGACGTCCTCGACGGACAGGATGGGGTCGACACGCTGATCGGCGGCGCGGGCAGGGACTTTCTGACCGGCGGGGCAAGCAATGACGTGTTCAGTTACACGGCCAGATCGGAGTCCGTCGTTGGCGTCAACGCCGACCGCATTCTCGATTTCGACGATGCCGGAAACGATCGCATCAATCTGTCGGCGCTGTTCGGACCCGCGATGACGTACCGCCACAATCAGGCTTTCACAGCGCCTGGGCAGGTGCGCATCAACGACGTTGCCGGCGCGGATGTGATCGTTGAGGTGAATCTCGTCGGCACCAGCGGCGCCGATTTCGCGATCAGGCTGACGGGCACCACGCTGGCATCGATGACGGCATCGGACTTCGTGCTTTGAATCATCGGTCGTCGCCTGGCGGGCAACAAACAAGGAATTCTTCGTCACTGACCGACAGCACATCCCAGGGGAGTACGAATAATGGTCACGAAAATCGTAAACGCAGCCAATCCAAATGCCGGGAACCTCAACAATCCGGCCGACTTTTTCGGCGTTCAGGACGATATCGTCATCGTGCAGGCGACCGGCAACCCGATTGTCACCTTGGGCGGCGCCGATTTCGTCGAAGCCAGCGCCTCCACGGGGTTTCAGTATGCATATCTTGGTCTCGGCGCCGACGAGTATCGGGGCGGAACAACCGGAACGGACCATGTCCATGATGGTGGCGGCGCCGACATCGTCAATTTCTCCGGCGGCTTAGACACAATATACGTCGGTGCGGGAAACGACATTTTTCGCGGCGGCGCCGGATTCGACACCGTCAGCTTCCGCTACGAGTCCAACAATTCCCATGAGGGAACGCTCGTTCTGAGCGGCGGCCCGGGCATCGTGATCGACCTTGCGAAAACGACGCCTCAGGCCTTCGGCCGGTTTGGCCGCGACACGATCAGCGGTTTCGAAGCCGTCGACGGTTCCGGCGGAAGCGACAAGATTTATGGGACGAACGCAGAGAACTCCCTCTATGGCTGGGCCGGCAACGATCTGCTCGAAGGACGGGGCGGACGCGATACTTTGGCCCCGGGCGCGGGGGCGGACATTGTCATCGGAGGATTGGGTGCAGACACTATCTTCCTGGATTTTGCCGACAACGCGCGTGATATCGTCCGCTATTCGAGCATCCAGGAAAGCGGCCTCATCTTTGGCGAGCACGACTATATCTGGACCTTCGTTCGCAGCGCCGGCGCTGCCGGCGACCGCATCGATCTGAGCAGGATCGACGCCAATCCGTTTGTCTCCGGCAATCAGACGTTCGCCTGGCGTGCCATGCTCCCCTTTCGCGAAAATGTCGTCGGCGAGGTGCGGTTCATCGATGTCGGCACGGATTTGATTGTCCAGGTCGACACCGACCGAGACAATGGCGCGGAGATGACAATCCGGATGCAGGGTGAGCAGCGGATGGCTGCCTTCGATTTCATATTTTGAGGCGGACGGGCCGGCGATGAGCGGTGCAAAATCCGGGGGTCCTCGGGCGGCGAGGCGGCGCGCTATTTCTCGATCAAGACCCGTGCGGCTTCGGCCGCGTCGACGAACGCCTTGCGCGCCACGCGCGCAGGCTTTTTGCCTTTCAGCACCGCGATGCAGGCTTTCATGGCGGCGGTGCGCTCAGCGCTGTCCTCACGCCATTCGCGCAACAGCACACGCGCAGCATCGCGCACATCGAGCACGATCCGATCGCGGTCGATACGGCCAAACTGGACCACAACGGGTCTGGCGAAAACCTTACTGTACTCGCGCTTCATGACTACGAAACTCTGTCAAACCAGCGCCGCCCGATCGTTACAAATCATAATTTGTTTTAGTTTCCAAGGGGGTAGCCAGATCTGCTCAGCTTTGCGCGCGTGTTTGCCTGCACGATCTGCCCGGTCACGGGCGAAGAGCAGATACGCCCGCGGCCTTGCGAAACCGGAACAAACCATGAAAGTGTCGGCGCTCGCAGGCTGAGAATCGGGAGGGGCGCATGAAGCCGACAGTGGCGGTGCTTGGCGCGAACGGCGTCTTCGCCAGGCATCTCCTGCCCCGGCTGATCGCGGCGGGATTTCCCGTGCGGGCGCTGGTGCGGCGGCCGGACGCTGCGGGCGTCGCGCGGCGATCGGGCGCAGAGATGCGGCTCGCCGATATCTTCGATCGTGACGGGCTCACCGCGGCGCTCGAGGGTGCGGACATCTGCGTGAACCTCGCGACATCGCTGCCGGGCCCGAGCGGGCGCGGGGATTTTGCTCAGAACGACCGCGTGCGGGTGGAAGGCGTGCCGGTGCTGATCGAGGCCTGTGCGCGCGCCGGTGTTTCGCGGCTGCTGCAGCAGAGCATTTCATGGGTCGGCGCGGCCGGCGAGACGCTTGCCGACGAGACGAGCGTATACCAGCCGGCGCATGACGGCATCGGCGCGCGCGCCATTCGCGCGGCACAGGCGATGGAAGAGACGGTGCGGGCCTCGGGCCTCGACTGGATCATCCTGCGCGGCGGGCTGTTCTACGGACCGGGCACGGGCTTCGACGACGATTGGTATCAGCGCGCCGCGGCCGGCAAGCTGCGATTGCCCGGCGACGGGTCGAATTTTGTGTCGCTCGTGCACATCGCCGATGTCGCAGCAGCGGCCGTGCGCGCGGTGGAAGCTTGGCCATCTCGCGAAACGCTGATCGTCTGCGACGATCATCCGGCGCGCTGGAAAGATGTGTTCGGCTTCATCGCCGCCGCAGCCGGGGCTCCGGAACCCGAAGCGGGAGGGGTGGCGCGGTTTCCGTCCTTTCGCATGAGCAACGCCAGGGCGCGCGTGCTGCTCGGCTGGCAGCCGTTTTACGCGGACTTCCGGATGGGACTGGCGCGGTAGGGCAGCCGGTGTGCCGAGCCACGGGCGCCGGCATGCCGGCGCGCGCTGAAATCTAGGTATTGAAGCCTGAAAATTAGGTAGCCGCAGCGATTCCGCCTGCATTGGCGCATCGGTAAAGTTGCCTGAAAGCTGCGGCAGCGGGGAACGCGTCAATAGGAGGAGCATCGGCATGGCATGGCATATTCCCACATCGACATCGGCAGCCGGCGCGGTCGTCACGATGGCGGCGAACGACTCGGTGTTCATCTATCGTGACGTAACGATCAGTTCGTCCGGCGCGGCCATTGTCGGCAATGTCGACAATGTTTTCGCCAGGATCCAGGGGACCGTCATTGGAGGGGCAGGCGCGATGTCGCTCGGGACCATCCCCGGCAACGGAATCGGGCCAGAGGTGATCATCGAGAGAGGCGGAGAAATCCTGTCTATGCAGGGCGGGGTCGCCGTCGCCGTCAAGGGTTTGCAAACATCGCTCAACAATGCGGGACTAATCTTCAATTACGGCGGCGGTGGAGTGTCGCTGGAAACTGCCGGCACGGTGACGTCGTCCACCGTCGTCAACAGCGGGACCATTAAAGGCACGACATGGGGGTTTACGCGAAATTCGTCCTTCTCGACCGAAAAGGTCGTCTTCACCAACAGCGGGCTGCTGCAGGGTGGCGAAAAAGCCTACCACGGGTCGTTCGGTTCCGAGACGGTGGCGATCGACCTCCTTACCAACACCGGACGCATCATCGGCGTCGTCGACCTTTCCGGCGGCAACGACAAATATCTTGGTGCAGCAGGCCGGCTGACGGGAAAACTCTTCTGTGACGACGGGGTCGATGTCGCGATCGGCGGCATCGACAATGACTGGTTCGAAGGTGGAAAGGACAACGACACGCTGACCGGCAATAGCGGCAACGACACGCTGAGAGGCGATGCCGGCAACGACATTCTGAATGGCGGGCTGGGCAAAGACACCATGACCGGCGGCACCTTGAACGACACGTTCAAGTTCACCGCGCTCACCCATTCCAAGACGGGCGCGCTGGCCGACATCATCAACGATTTCGACGACAGCGGGAACGATCGCATCGACCTTTCGGCGGTCTACGGACCGAAGCTTGTCTACAAGCATGGCGCCGCTTTCACCGCCGTCGGTCAGGTGCGGGTCAACGATGTCGCCGGCGCGGACGTACTGGTCGAGGTGAACACGGCTGGTTCGCTCGCGGCCGATTTCGTCATCAGACTGAAGGGAACGACGCTCGGCTCGATGACGGCGACAGACTTCGTGCTGTAGCGCCCCGAGCGATCGCGATTCGAACGAGATGCGGGCGACGAAGGTCTATTGGTCCGGCAGGTCGGTGTCCTTCTCGGTCGGATTGAGCCGGCCGACATCGCCGATGCGCACATAGAGTTCCAGCAGGGGCCTAGCGAGCTCGGCCGACGCCTTGACGATCGCGGCATTGTAGGCGGCGCGCTTTTCCTCCGTATCGATCGCCTGTCCGGCATGGGCGAAGATCACATTGATCATGCCGTTCATCGCAGCGTTCACCTCCGCCGCGGCCTTCGGCCCGCCCTCGGTGGTGAACATCGGCAGGAGCGATAGATTCTGCGCGCCGACGCGGCCAATCAGTTCCTGCATGCGGAAGACCTCCGCCTGAACCGGCTCGCCGGCCGCCTGCTTTTGCGCGACGAGCGCGAACAGGCCCTGAAAATCCTCCATCTTGGTGCGCAGATCCGAATAATTGCGGATGACGAAATCGGACTTTATCTTCTGCGCCTCGAACTGCGCATTGACGACGGGTGCGAGATAATAGGTGCCGAGCGCGCCGAGACTGAGCAGCGCGACGGAAAACCACATCGGCGTGCGGTCGGCGACGAGGAAGGCCTTCACGGCCTCGCGCCGGCGGGGTTTCGGTCGAGGTTCGGCGTCAACGGTTTCAGTCATCACACGGTCTCATCATCCTTGCCTGAATAACGACACGCTGGTGGCCCGGCAACTCACATGAGCGGGTCATGCCTGTCGAGGGCTACCGCGCGAACTTGCGCGCGCTGGGGACACAAAAAATCCGTATGGCATCCCCCGCGCGGGGGATGCCAGCGAGCCGAACCGCTGGCAGTTTGATGCTGGCAGTCTGATACCGGCGACGCGCTGAGCGATCGGAGCAAATCGATCGAAATCCGGCGAGACAAGTTTCGTGCAGTCCTTCGCACGTCTCGCCACGAGTTGCCGGAGGCCTGACGATTCCGCACGCGTCACATCAACTGACGAGGATAATTCAATGGCAACGCTGACAATCACCGCAGATCAGGACTATCGCGGCCAGACCTTGTCCAATGTAACGGCGGTCGTATTCGCAGCGCCGACATTCGCCCATGTGAGTTTCGACTCCGATCAGTTCGGCAATGGAATAGCGTCCAATCTTGCCATCACCGGAGATGCAAATCGCAACTTTGTCATGATCTATCTGCCGAACGGCGGAAGCGGCTTCTCCGCCGCCGGCTTCACCTTCAGCAACTGGTTTGCACCCACCCCGTCTTCGAACGACGAGGTGAACATCTACGGTGGAGATGGCGTCGATACGATCATCGGCTCGAGCCAGGCCGACGGGCTTATCGGCGGCGCGGGCGGTGACTTTCTGTATGGCGGCGCCGGCAGCGATTACATGATCGGCCAGACCGGATACGACAAACTGACCGGCGGCGCCGGTGATGATTTTTACCGCCTGGAGGATGTCAATCTGGTTATCTCCGACATGACGATCTCGACGCGGTACGACTCGGTCATCGAGAGTGCCGGCGGCGGACGAGATACGATCGAAGTCCATGGCGTCCCGTCGCCCTTCCCGCGCAGAGGCAACACAACAAGCTATACGCTGCCTGCCAATATCGAGGTCGGCTTCATCAACACCCAGGCTCCTTTCACGCTCCATGGCAACGAGCTTGACAATGAACTGATCGGCCAGGGCGGAGGTGACGGACTGAACGGACGGGCGGGAAACGATCTTCTGCGAGGCAATGGCGGGGCCGACACGCTTTCGGGCGGCGAGGGGAACGACACGCTGCTGGGAGGGACGGGCGCCGACACGCTGGATGGCGGCGCGGGCAACGATACATATGTGCTCGAGGCCGAAGCGACCGGCGTCGATACGGTGACGGATTCGGACGGCATCGACCTGATGACGTCCAGCATCACGCGCAGCCTTGCGAGCTTTGCCACGATCGAGAACCTGACGCTTGTCGGAATTGCGGCTGGCGCAACGGGCAATGCGCTCGCAAACAGGCTCACCGGCAATGCCGAAGCGAACGTGCTCGGCGGATCGGCGGGCGACGATATACTCCACGGCATGGACGGCAATGACAGGCTCAATGGCGGGACGGGCTTTGACCGGCTTTTCGGCGGCGCCGACGACGACACCTTTATCTTCAACGTCGCGCTGACGTCCGAAAACCGTGACATTATCAACGATTTCGACCGGTTCGACGACACCATCCAATTGGACAACGCCGTGTTCACCGCCGTCGGCGTGGTCGGGGCTCTCGCTCCGGGGGCCTTCGTGTCCAACACGACCGGCCTGGCGGCGCAAATCGACGACCGCATCATCTACAACAGGACGACCGGGCAGTTGTTCTACGACAGCGACGGGTCAGGCGCGGCAGCGCGAATTCTGTTCGCTACACTGCAAAACAAGCCGGCCGTGGTAACGGCTGCCGACTTCCAGGTGATCTAGAAAGAGCACGGCTACCGCGCGAATTTGCGCGCGCCGGCGACGCAGGCGATGACGCCGATCGTGACGACGAGCATCAGCCAGGTGACCGGCTCGCCGAGCAGCGTGGCGGCGATCGCCAGGCCGAAGAAGGGCTGCAGCAGTTGCAACTGGCCGACGGCGGCGATGCCGCCTTGCGCCAGCCCACGATACCAGAACACGAAGCCGATCAGCATGCTGAACAGCGAGACATAGGCCAGGCCGATCCAGGCCGACGCGCTGATGTTGGAGAAGGTCGCCGGGGCGTAGACCACGGCCAGCACCAGCATGACCGGCAGCGAGATAACGAGCGCCCAGGAAATGACCTGCCAGCCGCCGAGGCGGCGCGACAGTTTCGCGCCCTCAGCATAACCCAGGCCGCAGACGGCGATTGCCGCGAGCATCAGCGTGTCGCCAATCGGTGAGGCGTCGATGCCTTGCGCCAGCGCGAAGCCGACGACCAGCGCGCTGCCGAGCGCGGAGAAGATCCAGAAGGCCGGCTTCGGCCGCTCGCCGCCGCGGATGACGCCGAAGATGGCGCTCGCCATCGGCAACAGGCCGATGAAGACGATGGAATGCGCCGAGGTGACGTATTGCAGCGCCAGCGCCGTCAGGAGCGGGAAGCCGACCACGACGCCGAGCGCCACGATGATGAGCGAGGCGAGATCGGAGCGGGCAGGGCGCTGCTCGCGAAACAGAAGCAGCAGGCCAAGGCCGAGCACGCCGGCGATCGCCGCGCGCGCCACCGTCAGGAACACCGGGTCGAATTCGAGCACGGCGACGCGTGTCGCCGGCAGCGACGCGCTGAAGATCACCACGCCGATGAAGCCGTTGATCCACCCGGCTGTCCTGTCGTCCATGCGCGGTCCCTCCGCATTGGTGCGGGACCGTATTGTTCGCGCTTCGCCGGGATAGGTGCAGCAAGGCGGCTTCGAGGATGGCAGAGCGGGACGGAGGCGGTTCAGCGGGCGCGACTGTGGCAGAATATGGTTGGTCCAGAAGCGCGGCGGTCGGCTTGCCGCCGGGTGAAACGCCTGGCCGGTTTCGAATGTCCCCACCGGGCGCGATCCATGTTCTAATCTTGGCGATTCCCTGAAGCTGACCTTCTGCCGTTTGCCGGTTGGAGCCGCCATGTCGATTGCCGATTTTGTCTATCGCCCGTTCGAGACGCTGATCCGTCCGCTGGACATTCCCTACACGCCGCTGCCGGCGAGTGGACCGTTCGCGCTGCTCGGACATTTCACGGCCAAGTTTCGCGGCGTGCTGGCAACGGTCGCCGCCATGATGGTGGCGGTCGAGGCGATCAATCTTGCGACGATCTGGGGTGTGTCGTTCATCGTCGACGGCGTGACCGCAAGAGGCGCTGCAACGTTCCTCGAACAGGAGTGGCCCACGCTTGCGGTGCTGGGCGTGCTGATCTTCCCGGTCCTGCCGATGCTGATCTTCCTCGGCAACACGCTGAACTCGCAGGCCGTGGCGGTGTGCATGCCGGCGGCGATGCAGTGGCAAGGCCACAAGGCGGTGGAGCGGCAGGATCTTGCCTTCTTCCACGACCTGTTCGCCGGCCAGGTGGCAACGCGCATCTCGCAGGTCGCCTCCGCCGTGCAGCAGCAGATCGTCGTGGCGTTCTACCGGATCCCGCTCTTCATCGTGCAGTTCATCGGCTCGCTCCTGTTGCTTGGCGCTCTGTCCTGGCCGCTGGCGCTGCCGGTCTTCGTCTGGATCGCGGCGAACATCGCGATCGCGGTCGTGGCCGTGCCGCAATATGCCGAGCGCTCGCGCAGGACGGCGCGCTCGCGCAGCCTGATCACCGGCGCGATGACCGACCTCTACAGCAACATCCAGATGGTGAAGCTGTTTGCCGCCGAGGACAGCGAGGCGGGCGCGATGCGCAAGGTGATGGCGAACGCCATCGACATGCAGCAGCGCGAGCGGCGTGTGCACCTGACGACCGATACGGGCGTCGTGCTGCTCAACGTGCTCCTCACGCTCGCCAATGCGGCGATCGGGCTTTGGGGACTGGTCGCCGGCTTCGTCACGCTCGGCCAGTTCGTTGCGTCCATAGCGATCGTGCAGCGGCTCAATGCGAACTCACGCGCCTTCCTGCAACTCGGCCAGCAGATCTTTCAGGCGGTCGGCACGATCCGCGACGCAATGCCGGTAGTGACGACGCCGCCGACCATTGTCGATGCGCCAGACGCGAAACCGCTTGCCGTCACCGCCGGCGCGGTCGCGTTCGAGAACATTCGTTTCGAGTACCGGCAAGGGCAGGGAGTGATCGAAGGCCTGTCGCTCCAAGTGCGCGGCGGCGAGAAGGTCGGGCTGGTCGGGCTGTCCGGCGCCGGCAAATCGACGCTGGTCAGCCTGCTGCTGCGCTTCTTCGACCTGCAAGGTGGGGCGATCCGGATCGACGGCCAGGACATCCGCGCGGTGGCGCAGGCAAGCCTGCGCGAGAGCATCGGCGTGGTGACGCAAGACGTGTCGCTGCTGCACCGCTCCGTCGGCGACAATATCCGCTATGGCCGACCCGGTGCCTCGCGCGAAGAGATGGAACATGCCGCAGCGCTCGCCGAGGCAAGCGGCTTCATCGCCGATCTGAAGGACGCTGAGGGCCGCACCGGTTACGACGCCTTTGTCGGCGACCGCGGCGTGAAGCTTTCGGGCGGCCAGCGCCAGCGCGTGGCGATTGCGCGCGTGCTGTTGAAGGACGCGCCGATCCTGGTTCTCGACGAAGCGACCTCGGCGCTGGACTCCGAAGCGGAGGCCGCGGTGCAGGACAAGCTGGCGCTGCTCATGGAAGGCAAGACGGTGATTGCCATCGCGCACCGGCTGTCGACGATAGCGCGGATGGACCGCATCGTCGTGCTCGACAAGGGTCGCATCGTCGAAGAGGGGACGCCGGCCGAGCTGCTCGAGCGCGACGGGCTTTATGCGCGGCTCTGGAAGCGCCAGACCGGCGGCTATATCGCGGACACGGAAGAGTAGGCAGTAGGCAGTAGGCGTGTTTCCGTCTGCGCCCGAGATTGCCCGCGCCGGCAAGCGAAGGCTTTAGCTGGCGCCGCGCAGTTCGGTACGCACTGCCGCCGGGCAGGTGCGCATCAACGATGTTTCCGGCGCGGATGTGGTGGTCGAGGTCAACACCGGCGGCACGCTCGGGGCGGACTTCTCCATCCGGCTGACAGGCACGACGCTTGCCAGCATGAGCGCGGGCGACTTCGTGCTGTAGGCGAGGCGGCGGACGCGCCTCGTCCCACCGATAGACACGCCGCCGGGAAGGCGCGGCCGGCGGCGGCGTCCAGACAGCCGAAATTTGGGTGCTCGAAGCTGAAATTTAGGTAGCCATAATATAAGCCCCGGCGTCGGCTCCCGTCTATAATGACGAGAATTCACAGGGGGAACCGACATGGCCAACTTCATGCCATCGAGCAGCGTGACGGGGAATTTCACCTTAACGACAGGGGAGACCGCGATCATTCCCGCGGGGGTTGTCGTCGCATCGGGCACCGGGGCCGCCTTATTGGCCTCGGGAGGCGGGGCCTTCATCTACAATTACGGCACGATCAACTCTTTGAACGGCGTTGCAGCTTCGGGAACTCTCGTAAATTACGCAAGCGGCGTGATTCTTTCTGCAAGCTTTGGTGTCTGGACAAACGGAAGCACCACTGTCGACAATCGCGGCGGCTACATTTTTGCCAACGGCGTGGGCTTTTACGACCAGGGTGCAAGTTCGACCTTCCGAAATTCAGGAACCATCGTTTCAGGCCTCGGAGACGGGAGCGGTCACAACGCCGGCGTCTGGATTTTCGGCAATTCGACGCTCATCAACTCCGGCACTATCCGGGCCGAGCTCGCAGGCTCGTTTGGCGTAAAATCCTTTCCAGGCTTCGCCAGCGTTCAAACCATCACGAACACCGGCACCATCGTCGGTAAAATCGAGCTGTACGACGGAGCGGACGTCCTGAAGAGCGCATCAGGAAAAATCCTGGGCGTCATCG
>DATJTE010000072.1:0-22266 GCA_035503715.1 Rhizobiaceae bacterium
CGATCAGGCCGATGCTCTGGATGTGCTCACCACGCTCAAGAATTCGGACGTGCCCGTGGCGCTCGTCCATGACGAGTATGGGCATTTCGAAGGGATCGTGACGCCGGCTGACGTGCTGGAGGCGATCACCGGCGTGTTTCGCTCCGACTACGAAGAGGATGAGGATCGCGAGATCGCCAAGCGCGAGGACGGTTCGCTGCTGCTCTCCGGCGGGTTGCCGGCCGACGAGATGGCCGAGCACCTCCAGATCGAACTGCCGGAAAGCCGCGACTACGAGACGCTTGCCGGCTACGTGCTCTCGAAGATGCATAAGCTGCCTGCAACCGGCGAGTGGGTCGATTCGCAAGGCTGGCGTTTCGAGGTCGTCGATCTCGACGGACGCCGCATCGACAAGGTCATGGCGAGGAAGCTTCCGGGCACGCGCCGCGAGAAGGTTCGCTAGCGCTTCACAAAAAAGGGCGGCGCAATGCGCCGCCCTTTGCCTGAGTCAGGGAGGATTACGCCGCCTGGGCGGTGCTCACGTCGCTGTCGCGGGCGGCCTTGAGCGCGTAGGTCCACCAGACGAGCTGGTCGACGGTATCCTGCGCCGTCTTGTTCAGGTGCTCGATCTCGGCGAGATTCTTGCCCTGCTGAAGGACGCTCATGAAGTCCGAGCCGGAAATGTGGACCGCGGTGCGGGTCGGGGCCATCTGCAGCTCGACCGCATGCATGCGCAACTGCTCGATCGCGCGGGCGGCACCCACGCCGCCATAACCGACGAAAGCGATGGGCTTCTTGTTCCACTCGACATAGGCCTGGTCGAGCGCGTTCTTCAGGACGCCCGTCGGGCCGTGATTGTATTCGGCGGTGACGACGATGAAGCCGTCGAGGCTGCCGATCTTCTTCTGCCAGTTCTGCGCGGCCTCGTTCTTGGACGGAACCCAAGCATTCGAGGCAACCTCGTCGAAAAAGGGCAGGTTGTAGTCGCGAATGTCGACGATCTCGACATCGACATCGGATCGTTCGCGCGCGATCTTCTCAATCCACGCTGTAGGCTTGTCGGCGAAGCGGGTCGGACGGGTCGAGCCGACGATGATGCCGATTTTGGGCTTGGACATTGGGGCAGTTCCTTTCGCAGTCTTTTTGGGGTCTCGGGAGGGGACCTGGTAACCAATCGATACCGGCGCTATATTGGAGACTACGAAAAACCTCGCAAGGAGGCACTTTATTGACACTCCGTTCCCGTCCGGAAACCAATGAAAGTCACCTGAAGGATACCAATGGGAAAAGCCCCGATCCCGTGGAACACAAGGCCTTCGAGGATAAACCAAAGTTTGTCCTGCACCCCGACACGTCGGAGTGCCGCGCTGTCAGCGACGTCCTGTCCCGCATCGGGGACAAGTGGTCCGTCCTGGTAGTTGAGCTGCTCGGCGGCGGCCCGCCAAGCCGGGGGGCTCCGACCGCTGGCGGACCCATGCGTTTCAACGAGTTGAAGCGCCTGATCGGCAACATCTCGCAGAAAATGCTGACGACGACGCTGAGAAACCTCGAGCGCGACGGCTTCATTACGCGCACGGTGTATCCGACGATCCCGCCCAGGGTGGACTACGAGCTCACCGATCTTGGGCGCGACCTTCAGGTCCCGGTACGCGCCTTGGGGCTTTGGGCGCGCCAGAACACGGGCAAGATCGCTGAGGCACGGCAGAGGTTCGACGACAACGCTGTCAGTTAGGCGCCATCATTCCGCCGGGACCGGCTTCGGCTTGCCCTGTTTATCCAGCGCCACCATGATGAAATCGGCGTCGGTGACCTTTTCGATCAGGTCCGACAGGTAACGCTGCGCCCAGGCCTCGACCTTGAGCGTCATCGAGGTGCGGCCGACGCGGTTGATGTGCGTGTAGACCACCAGCGTGTCGCCGATCTTCATCGGCTTGGCGAAAGACATTTCCTTCACCGCCGCCGTGACCACCCTGCCCTTCGCCCGCTCGGCGGCGCGGATGCCGCAGGCCAGGTCCATCTGCGCCATAACCCAGCCGCCAAAGATATCGCCGGCGGCGTTTGCGTCGGCGGGCATCGCCAACGTGCGCAAGGTGAGTTCGCCGGTCGGTTTGTCAGTGACAATCATCGACTTATGACCAAGAATGCGAAGGCAATAGCGAACAGAAACAAGATTACCCAAATCAGCTTTTTATCGGTCGAAATGGGTCGACGATCTAACTCAGGCCTGCTGGTAAGATAGCCCTCCCAACCAAGTCCATCCACAAGGACCTTCGATTCAGTGTAATCGCGAATGTACTCGCCAATTCCGTAGGTTCGCGCAGCGAATGAACGCGACCAAAGATATGCCGGCAACACTACAAAGAGTGGGAGGACTGATAATCCTATTTTTGGGTGCCCAGTTATCTCCAAGCCATCGGAGAACGCGAACGTCGCGATTGCTGCGACTGCAGCTATCGCACCGACTTCTACAGTGAATTGGTGCTTTTCCAAAGAGAGGAGCTCTGCCCTTAGCTGACGATATTCTTCAAGTCGGAACTGGCGTGAAATTGCGGCTTCTGATTCAGCGTCGTTACCCACATTTGCCCCCTGTTCATTTTTTCTCGCCCAAAATCGAGAAATTCCGCGATAAATCAAGACGGTCGCTTTTATCACAGGCCATGCCGGAAGGACCGGTGACGCGTTTTCTGCGGCGGGCTAGCTTCGGCCGGTTTCAGAAAGCCTTTCATGCAGGATTACGACTTCATCATTGTCGGCTCCGGCTCGGCCGGTTCGGTGGTCGCCGAGCGGCTTTCGGCCAGCGGGCGCCATTCGGTGCTGGTGCTGGAGGCAGGCGGCAGCGATCAGCGCTTCTACATCCAGATGCCGCTCGGCTACGGCAAGACCTTCTACGACCCGGCGGTGAACTGGAATTACCGTGCCGAACCCGATCCCGGTTTGGCCGGCAATGCAGACCACTGGCCACGCGGCAAGGTGCTCGGCGGGTCGAGCTCGATCAACGCCATGGTGTGGATCCGCGGCGCGCGCGAGGACTATGACGCCTGGGCGGCGGCCGGCAACACAGGCTGGTCGTTCGACGAACTGCTGCCGATCTTCAGGAAGATCGAAGACAATGAGGCCGGCGCCGATCAATGGCGCGGCAGCGGCGGCCCGATCCACATCTCCGACAATGCGGAGCATGTGCATCCGCTCACGCAGCTTTTCCTGAAGGCCGGAGAAGAACTTGGACTCCCGGTCAACCGCGACTTCAACGGCGCCAGCCAGGACGGCGTCGGCATCTACCAGACGAATACGAAGAACGGCCGGCGCCTGTCGGCGGCGCGCGCCTTCCTGCGGCCGGCGATGAAGCGGCCGAATGTGCGCGTCGAAACGGGCGCTCTGGCGACGAAAATACTCTTCGACGGGACACGCGCGGTCGGCGTCGAATATGTTCAGAATGGCGAGAGGAAGACTGCCCGCGCCGGCCGCGAGGTGATCCTGTCGGCCGGTTCGATCAACACGCCGCAACTGCTCGAGCTGTCGGGCGTCGGCGACCCCGCGCTGCTGCAAAGCTTCGGCATCCCGGTCGTGCACGCCAACCCGAATGTTGGCGAGCACCTGCAGGATCACGTCGGGCTGAACTACACCTTCAAGGCGAAACGCTGGACGCTGAACCAGTTACTGCGACCATGGTGGGGCAAGATGCTGGTGGGCATGCAGTGGGTGTTCTTGCGCGGCGGACCACTGGCCATGAGCATCAATCACGGCGGCGGGTTTTTCCGCACCGACCCATCGCAGTCGCGCTCGAACATGCAGCTCTATTTCCAGGCTTTCTCGACCGTCATCCCGAGGACCGGCGAGCGACCAATCCTGACGCCCGATCCGTTCGCCGGGTTCTCGCTCGGCCTGTCCAATTGCCGGCCGGCGAGCCGCGGCTCGATCCACATCAGGTCGAACGATCCCATCACCTACCCGAAGATCGTCGCGAACGCCTATTCGGCGAATTCCGATGTCCACGAAATGCTCGACGCGGTGAAATTCCTGCGAAAGCTCGCGGCGACGAAGGCTTTCGCACCGATGATCGAGGAAGAGATCGCGCCGGGGCCGAAGGTCGTAACCGACGACGAACTGGTCGACGATTTCCGCCGGCGCAGCGGCACGGTCTACCATCCGTGCTCGACCGCGCGGATGGGAACCAATGCGGCAGACAGCGTCGTCGATCCACGGCTGCGCGTGCACGGTCTGTCCGGCCTTCGCGTCATCGACGCGTCGATCTTTCCGGGCAACATTACCGGCAACACCAATGCGCCATCGATCATGACAGGATGGAAGGGCGCCGACATGGTGCTGGAGGATTTGAGGGAGACGAAATGAAAATCACCGACGTCAAAACCTTCGTGGTTGGCAATCCGCCGCCGGGCATCGGCGGCAAGTATTTTATCTTCGTGAAGCTCACGACGGATTCGAACGTCGTCGGCTATGGCGAGGCCTACAATGCGACCTTCGGTCCGCATGTGACGGCAAAGATGATCGAGGATTGCGCCGAGCGCTACCTGATCGGCCGCGATCCGCACGACATCGAACTGTTCTTCCGCCGCGCCTATGGTTCGGGTTTCTCGCAGCGGCCGGACGTCTCGATGATGGGCTGTGTCTCGGCGCTGGAAACGGCGTGCTGGGATATCATCGGCAAGGAAGCCAACAAGCCGATCTACAAGTTGCTTGGCGGGCAGGTGCACGAGACGCTGCGCTCCTACACCTATCTCTATCCGCATACCGGCAGCGTCCACACCGAAGATGTCGATCCGAAGAACGTCTACAACGATCCGGATATGGCGGCCGAGTGCGCGGCGCTTTACGTCGCGCAGGGTTTTGACGCCGTGAAGCTCGATCCGGCCGGTCCGTGGACGGCCTTCGATGGTCACCAGCCGCGGCTCATCGACATCGACCTGTCGGCGCGCATGCTGAAGGCGATCCGCGAGGCGATCGGACTGAAGGCGGATATTTTGTTCGGCACGCACGGCCAGTTCACGGCATCGGGTGCGCTGCGTATGGCAAGGGCAATCGAGCCGTACGACCCGCTGTGGTTCGAGGAGCCGGTGCCGCCGGATATGCCGGAGGTGATGGCGCAGGTGGCGCGGGGCACATCGATCCCGATCGCGACCGGCGAGCGGCTGACGACCAAGTGGGAGTTCGCGCGCGTCATCGAGACCCGCGCCGCGACGATCCTGCAGCCCGACCTCGGCCGCTCCGGCGGCATCCTCGAAACGAAGAAGATCGCCGCAATGGCCGAGGCTTACCACATCCAGGTCGCGCCACATTGCTATTGCGGACCGATCGTTGGCGCGGCGAACATCCAGCTGGCGGCGACGCTGCCGAACTTCCTGATCCTGGAATCGCTCAAGCAGTGGGATGGTTTCCACGAGACGCTTTTAAAAAAGAAGATTGAATGGCAGGACGGTCACGTCATCCTATCAAAAGAGCCCGGCCTCGGCGTCGAGCTGAACGAAGCGGTCTGCGAGGCACACCCTTATGACGGCAAGGCACTGCACCTGCAGATGGCGCAGGACCCGCTGTTTCCCTGAGCGGCAGGCGTCCTGTTACGAAGCGTGATGGCCGGCAGGCGGAATTGGCGATAAGATCGCGGGAAGAATTTGCATCCCGTTTGCGTTTAAGCGCGTGAAGGACCCAATCAGGAGGAAGTGATGCGCACCAAACTCGCAGCAGGTCTAGTTTCCATTCTTCTCGCCGCGCCGTTCGCGGCGGTGCCGGCTTTCTCGGCCGGTGGCGGCGGTGACTCGACGCCCGAGTGCACGAATGGCAAAGTCTGGGATTCGACCCAGCAGAAATGCGTCGAGAAGTCGAGCAGCCTCAGCAATGACGACATCTACAATTACGGCCGCATGCTCGCGCTGAACGGCAAATATGGCGAGGCGATCGAAGTGCTGTCGCTCGCGTCCGACAAGAGCGACCCTCGCATTCTCAACTATCTCGGCTATTCGCACCGCAAGCAGGGCCGCGTCGAAGTCGGCCTCGGCTATTACGAGGAAGCGCTGAAGGCCAATCCGGACTACACGCTCGCCCGCGAATATATGGGCGAAGCCTATATCCAGCTCGGCGACGTCGCCTCCGCGCGGGCGCAGCTTTCGGAGATCGAGAAGCGCTGCGGCACGGGCTGCGACGAATACACTGAACTGTCAAAGCAGATCGACACGTATCTGAAGAGCTGAGCGGAACCTCGCTGGCTGGAATAGAGGAAAAGGCCGCGGGTTCCGCGGCTTTTTTTCTTGAGCGTCAATCCGCTCGGGTCAGCCTGACGATCGCGCCGTTATTCTCGTCGGTGAGCAGCCAGATCGAACCGTCCGGCGCGACGTTGACATCGCGGATGCGGCCGAACTCGCCATCGAGGATGCGCTCCTCGCTCAGAATTTTCCCGCTCTCATCGCGGTCGAGCCGCGACAGAAGCTCGAACTTCAGCGCACCGGCCAGGAGATCGCCGTTCCATTCGGGGAACATGTCGCCCTGATAGACGGCCAGGCCCGACGGCGCGATCGACGGGTCCCAATAGAAGAGCGGCTGCTCATAGCCTGCAGCTTCCGTGCCTTCGCCGATCCTGGTGCCGGAATAGTTGACGCCATAGGAGATCACTGGCCAGCCGTAGTTCTTGCCAGCCTCGGGCTGGTTCACCTCGTCGCCGCCGCGCGCGCCGTGCTCGACGGTCAGGAGACCTTTCGTCACCGGATCGTAGGTCATGCCTTGCGGGTTGCGGTGGCCTTTCGACCAGAGTTCCTTGGCGCCGCCACCGCCGGCCCACGGATTGTCGGCAGGAATAGAGCCGTCCTGGTTGATCCGCAGCACTGCGCCGGCATGATCGTTCATGTCCTGTGCGCGGTTGCCCTCACCGCGGTCGCCGATCGAAAAGGTGAGCGTGCCATCCGGCAGGAAGACGATGCGCGAGCCGAAATGCTGCCGGGTCCCGGTCTTGCGGTTCATCGTGAAGATCACCTCGACATCGTCGAGACGGGCGGCATCGCCGTCACGCACGAGTTTCGCTCTCGCGACGGCGGTGCCCGCGCCGCGATCTCCCGGTTCGGAGAAGGTGAAGAAGATCGTGTTGGAGGTGGCAAAATCGGGGGCGACCGCGATGTCGAGCAAACCACCCTGGCCGCGCGCTGAGACCTCCGGCACGCCTTCCACGGGATCAGATAGGCCATTCGCGCCGACGATGCGGATCAGCCCCTCGCGCTCAGTGACGATCAGCTCGCCGTTCGGCAGGAAATCGAGGCCCCAGGGGTGCGAAAGCCCTTCGACGACCCTCTCGGCGCTGACAGCGACCTTTTCGGTCTGAAACGTCTCGGCCTGCGCCGAGGGCAGGATCGAGAGGGCGAAGATGGCTGCAAGGCCGGTGGTCGACAGGTGCTTGTTCATCGATATGTCCGGTTCGGCCCCCGAACCCTAGATAGGCCGTTGCGGCCGGTTTTCCTTCAAACCGGCTTCAATTCGCGGTGATGCGTTTCCCATACAACCGTTGGATGAGCCCATCGTGCGGCATTTTTAGCGTGAAAAACCCGCAGCGATTGCTATATAATGGGCACTTCGAGTGTAACGGGTCCGTTGGCCGTCGCCGCCGGACCGTTTTCTTTTTGTGTTTCTCGCTATGCCCAGCCGCCGGTTTCCGGGCGTCGGGCTCCCGGAAAGGCTGACTGAAAATGAACAAGGTTCCGATGACCGCCAATGGCTTCAACACGCTCAAGGAGGAGCTGCGTTGGCGCCAGCAGGAGGAACGTCCTCGCATCATCGAGGCGATCTCGGAAGCGCGTTCGCATGGCGACCTGTCGGAAAACGCCGAGTATCATTCCGCCAAGGAAGCGCAGAGCCTGAACGAGGGCCGCATCGGCGAGCTCGAGGATCTGGTCGCGCGCGCGGAAGTCATCGACCTGTCGAAGCTCTCCGGCGACAAGGTGAAGTTCGGCGCGACCGTGGTGCTGGTCGACGAGGACACCGAGGAGAAGAAGACCTATCAGATCGTCGGCGACCAGGAAGCCGACGTGAAGTCCGGCCGCATCTCCATCTCGTCCCCGATCGCGCGCGCGCTGATCGGCAAGGAGAAGGGCGACACCATCGAGGTCAACGCGCCTGGCGGCGCGCGCGGCTACGAGATCGTCAAGGTCAAATTCGGCTGAGCGTTGCCATGACGACCGCCGGACCGCCGGACGTCATCGTCACCAATTTCAACAAGAACTACACGGGCGTCTCCGCGACCGCCGGCGCGGTGACGCGGCGGCTGGCGAGCCGCTACAACATCATGCTTTGCGGCGAGCCTCTGCCGGGACTCTCCGATCCGATCGGACGGCTTCAGGCGCTGTCGCAGTCGCGCAGGCCCGCCAGCGGCAGACCGTTCGTCATCTGGCATGTGCGTCGCAACGCGGAAATGCAGCTCGCGTTGGTCGCCCGCGACATACTGCGCCTGCCCGTGAAGATCGTCTTCACCTCATCGGCGCAGCGTTATCACTCGGCCTGGCCGCGTTTCCTGATATCGCGCATGGATGCCGTCATCTCGACCTCCGAGGCTTCGGCGAAATTCGTAAAGACGCACGCGGTGATCGCGCACGGGGCGGATACGCACCGCTTCAAGCCGGCGGCAGACCGCGAGGCGCTGTGGAAGAAGACCGGCCTGCCTGGCAAGACCGGTGTTGTCGCCATCGGCCGCATCCGGCCCGAGAAAGGCACGGATCTTTTCGTGCAGGCGATGATCGACGTCCTGCCGAAATTCCCTGATGTCACCGCGGTCGTCATCGGCACGGCACAGGCGGTGGACAAGCCATTCCAGACGAAGCTGCGCGCCGATATCGCCGCGGCAGGCCTCGGCAAGCGCATCGTCTTCACCGGCGAGTTGAGGCCACTCAGGCTGGCTGCCATGCTGCCGGCCTTCTCGCTGCTCGTCGCCGCGCCGCGCTACGAAGGGTTCGGGCTCACGCCGCTGGAGGCCATGGCATCGGGCGTGCCTTTTGTGGCAAGCGACACCGGCGCGTTCCGCGCGCTGTCGGATGAAGGCCGCGCCGGCGCGATCGTGCCTGTGGATGATGCCAAGGCGCTCGCCGAAACGGTCGCCGACTGGCTTGCCCACCCCGGCCGTATCGTCCGCGCCGGACGCTTCGCCCGCCGTTATGCCGAGGAAAACTACTCGGCCGACCATGAGGCCGACGCGATCGCCGCGCTATACGAGGAGATGTGGGCGGCAGGCTAAAATCGCCCGCTCAGTCGATTGCGAGCAGCCCTTCGTCCTTGACCTGACGGATCGTCAGCGCCGTGCGCACCGTATCGACATTGGGCGTCGAGGTGAGCGTCTCGATGACGAAGTTCTGGAACGTCGACAGGTCAGGCGCGACGCAGTGCAGGAAGAAGTCGGAATCGCCCGACAGCATCCACGCGCGGCGGACCAGCGGCCAATGGCGCGTCAGGTCGGCGAAGGTTTTCAACTCGGCTTCGGACTGGTGATGCAGGCCGATCAGACAGAACGCCACCACGTCCATGCCGAGCATCGGCGTATTGAGCAGCGCCCGGTAGCCTTTGATCACCCCGGTGTCCTCGAGGCGCTTGACCCGTCTCAGGCACGGCGGCGCCGAGATGCCCACCCGGCGCGACAGTTCGACATTGGTGATCCGGCCGTCATCCTGCAATTCCTTCAGGATTTTCCAGTCGATGGCGTCGAGGTCGGCCTTCAGAGGCATCAGAATCCCGGTTTTCGGCAATTTGCCCTAGCTATCCTATTCGTCTGGCCGGGCCAAGGGAGCCAGCAGCTTTCAGGGGAGCGGCGATTTGGTCGCCTTGCTGTAGCACTCCCGGCAACATAAATTATGTTGGAATATCTCAAACGCTTCGGGCCTTGGTCCCCTGTTGAGGAAATGCGGATGGCAACGAAACATTCGCCGGTGCTGATCATCGGGTCCGGCCCGGCCGGTTACACGGCGGCGATCTATGCGGCGCGCGCCATGCTGAAGCCGGTGCTGGTGGCCGGCATCCAGCAGGGCGGCCAGCTGATGATCACAACCGACGTCGAGAACTATCCGGGCTTCGCCGACCCGATCCAGGGCCCCTGGCTCATGGAGCAGATGCTGAAGCAGGCCGAACATGTCGGCACCGAGATCATCAACGACATCATCACCGAGGTGGATGTCGATGCGCGGCCGTTCCGCGCCAAGGGCGATTCCGGCACGCTCTACACGGCCGACGCACTGATCATCGCCACCGGCGCGCAGGCCAAGTGGCTGAACATTCCGTCCGAAAAGACCTTCCAGGGCTTTGGCGTGTCGGCCTGCGCCACCTGCGACGGCTTCTTTTACCGCGGCAAGGACGTGGTGGTGATCGGCGGCGGCAATTCGGCGGTCGAAGAGGCGCTCTATCTGTCCAACCTGGCGAAGAGCGTCACCGTCATCCATCGCCGCAACGAGTTCCGCTCGGAGAAGATCCTGCAGGAGCGCCTGTTCAAGAAGGAGAACGTCAAAATTCTCTGGGACACGGTCGTCGACGAGATCACCGGCGTGCAGGGCCAGGCGCCGCAACTGCCGTCGGTCACCGGGATCAGGCTGAAGCATGTGCGCACCGGCGTCGTCTCCGACATGCCGATCGACGGCGTGTTCGTGGCGATCGGGCATGCGCCGGCGGTGGAGCTGTTCGTCGGCAAGCTGAAGCAGAAGTCGAACGGCTATCTGTGGACGGAGCCGAATTCGACGCGAACCGATGTGCCGGGCGTCTTCGCCGCCGGCGACGTGACCGACGACATCTATCGTCAGGCTGTCACGGCCGCCGGGCTAGGCTGCATGGCGGCGCTCGAGGCGGAAAAGTATATTGCCGGGCTGGAGGCCGTCCGCGAAGCGGCGGAGTAGCCGCTCGATCTGAACGCCACAACAAGACGAGGGGAAATGGCGCTCGACTGGGATAAATTGCGCGTGTTTCACGCAGCGGCGGAGGCTGGTTCGTTCACCCACGCCGCCGAGACGCTGAAGCTGTCGCAATCGGCGATCTCGCGGCAGGTGAGCGCGCTCGAACACGATGTCGGCGTGCCGCTTTTCCACCGCCACGCACGCGGTCTGGTGCTCACCGAACAGGGCGAGATGCTCTTCCGCACGGCGCACGACGTGCTGATGAAGCTCGAGAACGTGAAGACACGCCTGACCGAGGCCAAGGACCGGCCCTCCGGCGTGCTGCGCGTCACGACCACTGTCGGCCTCGGCGCCGGCTGGCTGACCGAACGACTGCATGAGTTCCTCGACCTCTATCCGGAGATCCAGCTCCAGCTCATCCTCGCGAATGAAGAGCTTGACCTCACCATGCGCCAGGCCGACTGCGCGATCCGGCTGCGCCAACCGCAGCAGCCGGACCTGATCCAGCGGCGGCTCTTCACGGTGCACTTCCACCTCTATGCATCACCGTCCTACGTGAACAAGTTCGGCAAGCCAGCGGCGATCGCGGATCTGAAGAACCACCGCATCGTCACCTTCGGCGAGCCGGTGCCGGCGCATCTGTCGGAATTGAACTGGCTGGAGACGGTCGGCGATTTCGAGGGGGGAAAGCGCGTCGCGACGCTGCAGATCAACGATATCCTGTCGATCAAGCGCGCTGTGCAGCGCGGAGCGGGCATTGCCATGCTGCCGGACTATATCGTCGACAAGGATGCCGGGCTGGTCCAGCTCCTGCCGGAGACGGAAGTGCCGTCCTTCGACACCTATTTCGCCTATCCAGACGCGATGAAGAACCAGGCGAAGCTGCACGTCTTCCGCGACTTCGTCATCGCGAAGGCCCGAAGCTGGGCTTATTAGCGAAACGTATCGATAATGAGAGAAGCCGCAACGTTCGTGATTTGGAGCGCTCTGCTGTTTGTAATATTTCTATTTTCGTCTTCGAATTTTGTCCCGAGAAACCCTTATCTGCTGGCGTATTTTCTTGCGTATTCTTGCATCGTGTACGCGAGTATCAGGCTATCTCGCAGATATTTAGGCGGGTGGTATATTCCTGTTCTGCCGATCGCTTTCATCGTGTTGAAATGGGCAATGATTTCAGCCGGCCCGGGCAGCTACCGCGAATATAGCTTCGGCTACCAGCTATGGACTGAAGCCAGTCCGACACTCGCAGGAGCAGTTGCTGAGTATCTGCGCTTCCTGATCCCGATAGCGTTATATGAGTTCGTGAACCTCGCTATGAGTTACGTCGCTATTCAACGGCGAACATGAAAAAACCCGCTGGCCGAAGCCAGCGGGTTGTGGCGAGGCCGGGAGGAGGAGAAAGCCCCGCCGGAAACTCGGGTTTGTTAAGCGACGCCGCGAGCGACGCGCTCAATGTCACCACGGTTGATGCCGAGGTCGGCAAGCTGACGGGTGTTCAGTCTGTTCAGTTCGCGCACCGTCTCGTTGTAGCGGCGCCATGCACGGAAAGTCTTGAGCGGGTTCATTGTGCCCTCCATCGTTTCGTTCCACCCACAGATAATGGCTTCCAAAGCGCTTTGAATGGATGGTTTTGCATAGCCGATCTGCGAGCCATGCAGGGCCGGTTAATGGGAGGTCTACGTTGAAAACCGGCAATTTTCGCCGAAATAAAAGAGCGGGACGGTGCCCGCTTCCGGAAGGCGTCAGATAATGGCCGGACTTACATCCAGGCGTTGGTCGTGATCGCCACGGCAATCGCAAATGTGATGCAGGCGATGAAGATCGGAAACGTTGTCGTGTCTCTGTCCATGACCTGACTCCTCTGCCGCCACAAACGCCGAGATCGAGCCCCGGTTCCACCCCAGAAATTAACTATTGAGGCCTGCTTCGCGGCAGGAATGTGGGCAAATTCCGGCGCAGCCGTGAAACCCGTTGCATATCCGCAACAGAGGCTTCCTAAAGGTCGCTTCGGCTCAGCAATCCTATGCCGACCGCACGCCCGTGCGCTTTTCCGGCAGCTTTTCCCATGCCTCTGGCTCGGGCGACTGGATGCCGTGCGTGGAGTTTTTCTTTGCCAGCGCGCGCTCCCAGGAAAGTGCGTGGCCGACGATCGTGTCGAGTTGGTCGTATTTCGGCGCCCAGCCGAGCTCGCGTTTGGCGAGCGCCGGATTGGCGACGACGGACGCGGTGTCACCGGGGCGGCGGGCGGCCATCTCCACTTTGAACTCGCGGCCGCTTTCGCGGTGGACGGCCTCGATCACCTCCAGCACGGAATAGCCGTGGCCGTAGCCGCAATTGGCGACGAGATTGCCGCCGCCGGCGCGCAGCCGCTGCAGCGCGAGGCGATGCGCGGCGACAAGGTCGCTGACGTGGATGTAGTCGCGGACACAGGTGCCGTCGGGCGTCGGATAGTCCGTGCCGAACACCTGCATCGAGGGCCGCTTGCCGAGCGCCGTTTCCGAGGCGACCTTGATGAGATGGGTGGCGCCCGGTGTCGACTGGCCGGTGCGGCCACGCGGATCGGCGCCCGAGACGTTGAAGTAGCGCAGCGCCGAATAGCGGAAGCCGTGCGCGGCGGAAGCGTCCTTCAGCATCCACTCCGTCATCAGCTTGGAGCGGCCGTAAGGCGATTCGGGCGAGAGCACCGCATCCTCGTCGACCGGCTCGGCGCCGGCCATGCCGTAGACCGCCGCGGTGGAGGAGAAGATGATGTGCTGCACCTTGCCCCGCACCGCCGCCTCCAGCAGCGAGCGCGTCGCGCAGGTGTTATTCTCGTAGTAGCCGAGCGGATCGGCCACCGATACCGGCACGACGATCGAGCCGGCAAAATGGATGATCGCATCGATCTTGTGCTTGCGAATGATGGAACTTACCAGCGCGCTGTCGCCGATGCTGCCGACAACGAGCTTGGCCTCGGGCGCGACCGCCCATTCGAAGCCGGTCGAGAGCCGATCGAGGACGACCACCTCCTCGCCCGCGTCGAGAAGCTCCCACACCATATGGCTGCCGATATAACCGGCGCCGCCAGTGACCAGAACGGCCATACGCAAAACTCCACCGCCAGGCCAAAAGCCTGTTGGCGGAATCTCGCGGAAAAGGCTTAAAAATCGGTGCCGGACGCACCTTTTCAGGCTGCCGCGCCGTATTTTGCGATGAAGTGGGCATCCGGCGGAATAGGAAGGGCGTCTGTCGCGTTCAATCCCATGGCGCGGCGTGGCATTTTGCCCGGTCTGGCGCAATGGACCCCTAGGGCCCATTTAACTATTCTTCGGGCCGAAATTGGAAGGGCATGATGAATTACGAGCGGTTTTTCCAGGAAGCTATCGATCAGGTTCACGCCGAGCGACGCTACCGGATTTTTGCCGACATCGAGCGCGTCGCGGGCGAATTCCCGAAGGCGATCTGGCGCTCGAACGGCGACGCCAAGGAAATCACCGTCTGGTGCTCAAACGATTACCTCGGCATGGGCCAGCACCCAGACGTGGTGAAGGCCATGCAGGACGCTGCCGGCCGCATGGGCTCAGGCGCCGGCGGCACGCGCAACATTTCCGGCACCAACCATCCGCTGGTCGAGCTCGAACAGGAGCTTGCCGATCTGCACGGCAAGGAATCGGCGCTTGTCTTCACCTCGGGCTTCGTCTCCAACGAGGCGTCGATTTCGACGATCGCCCGCCTGCTGCCCAATTGCCTGGTCCTCTCTGACGAGCTGAACCACGCCTCGATGATCGAGGGGGTCCGCCGTTCGGGCGCGGAGAAGAAGATCTTCCGGCACAACGACGTCGCGCATCTCGAGAAGCTGCTGCAGGGCGCCGGCTGGGGCCGCGCCAAGCTGATCGTGTTCGAGTCCGTCTACTCGATGGATGGCGACATCGCGCCCGTCGCCGAGATCGTCGCGCTGGCCGAGAAATACAATGCGATGACCTATATCGACGAGGTGCACGCGGTTGGCATGTACGGGGCGCGCGGCGGTGGCATCACCGAGCGCGAAGGCCTTGCCAACAGAATCGATGTGATCGAGGGCACGCTCGCCAAAGCGTTCGGTACGCTGGGCGGCTACATTGCGGGCGACCGCAGCGTGGTCGACGCCGTTCGCTCTTATGCTC
This sequence comes from Rhizobiaceae bacterium, assembly GCA_035503715.1. Lineage (GTDB taxonomy): Bacteria > Pseudomonadota > Alphaproteobacteria > Rhizobiales > Rhizobiaceae > OAS926. The sequence continues at coordinate 14,978 of DATJTE010000072.1, forward strand.
CCGGTTTCATCTTCACGACGGCGCTGCCGCCGGCGATCGCCGCGGCCGCCACGACATCGATCCGGCATCTGAAGCAGTCGAACTCGGAGCGCGAGATCCATCAGCGCCAGGCGCAACGCGTCAAGGACGTGCTCTCGGCTGTGCACCTGCCGGTGATGCCGTCGGCAACGCACATTGTGCCTGTGCTGGTCGGCGATCCGGAACTCTGCAAGATGGCGACCGACCGGCTGCTCGGCAAGCACGGCATCTACATCCAGCCCATCAACTACCCGACCGTGCCGCGCGGCACCGAGCGGCTGCGCATCACGCCCTCGCCTTTCCACGGCGACGAGCTGATCGACACGCTGCGCGACGCGCTGGTGGAGACCTGGAACGCGCTCGGCATTCCGTATGCGACTGCGGGCCAGCCCGTCGTCGCCAAGTCGGACCGCGTCATCCCGCTGCTGGTGCCGCAGTCGGGCGGCTGAGCCACCGCCCAACTCACAGCATATCGTCTAGGGTCCAGTGATTGTTCCAGCGCGCGTCGATCTCGTCATCGACGTTCTGGAAACGAATATCGGTTGAGAGCCGGATCAGGCCGTCCGGGTCGCGGTTTTCCGTCGAAGCATGGATCATGAAAGGCGAGTGCAGCACCACGTCGCCGGCTTCGTAGTCCGCGACCAGCCAGCGTGCATTGAAGCGCTCCGCCATGTCCGGCAGGTCCTTCGAAATCCAGCCGCCCTCGCCCATGTTGCGGTTATAGGCGCTGATGCGCTCCTCAGGCGTGAGGCCGGAATTCGCCCTGGCGAACTCCGCCTCCATTTCGACGCCGACTCGGTGCGAGCCTTCAAGATAGACCAGGCCGCCCATCTCTACCGGCGTATCGCCGATCGGGATCCAGGCGGTGGCGATGCGACTGGTGCCGCCGCGAAGGTAGACGAGATCGTAGTGAGCCGGCGTCGCCGTGGTGCTGCCCGGCAGCGTGAAGCGCATCAGCTTGCGCTTGTGCAGATAGGACAAGCCCGACAGGAGTTCGTCCATAAACCTGGTCAGTCGCGGCTGCGCGCAAAAGCCCTCATAGGCGGCCGATCGCACCAGCGACATCAGGCGGCGGTCGGCCATCTGCTTGTCGAACAGACCCGTGGAGGCAACGCCTGTGCTCGGGTCCGAGCCGGGCTCGATCAGCCCGCTCCGGGCAAGCTTCGAAAAGACCCAACCGCGGAATGCCAGTACGTCCTCCCGATCAAGAAGACCCTTCAGCCAGACATAGCCGTTCTCCTGATAAAAACTGCGCGCAGCCGCGATCCCGCACGCTGGATCGAAAGGCGTCAATCGGCCGAGGCGATCCGGCGCTGTCGAGAGCGACTTGCCATTGGCCGTGAGCGCCACGGTATCGGGTCCGACCTGTCGTAACAGCGCTGCGCTTGACATTTCGATCATTCTTTCTGTGTGCTGGACGGCATAGACGTCGCCTATTTTGGTGGCTTTGGCCATGGACGGAACGCTAGTTGGACTTTTCGCTCAATGAATGCGCCGCCAATTGCGCTTTACCGATCTCCGCTTGCCGCCTCGGCCGGGCTCTCGGTCACGGGATTTGGACGGCAGCACGTCAGGCGCATGGTCGAGCAACGCAGCCTGTCCTGCTACGCAGTCGTGTTCGTCGAAAGCGGCCAAGGCTGGCTCAAGACCGAGGCAGCCGGTCTCCAGCCAATCAGCGCGCCGACGCTCTTCTGGCTGTTTCCCGGCCGGACGCATTCCTACGGCCCGGACGGCGCCGGCTGGGATGAGCACTGGGCCCTGTTCGAAGGCGCGCTTCCAGACGATTTTGTCCGGCTCGGCGTGCTGCGCGAAAATGCTCCGGCCGTTCGCGTGCGTAAGGCAGCCGAAACCAGACGGCTGTTCGATGCGATATACGCAAACCTGCGCGCCGACTCCATCATCGCGCAAGCGGATGCGGCAGCGACGCTCCATCGTATGGTGATCTCGGCGGCGCGCCAGCCCGCCGGACCTACGCCTTCCTCATCCGCGGCCGACCTGCAAAAAATCATCGACATTTTACGGGAACGGGCGCTCGGCGCCGTCGACATGGCCGATCTGGCAAGCGAACTCGGCATGTCGCCTGCAACGCTGCGCCGCAAGGTGTCTGCTGCCACAGGTGCATCGCCGAAGGCTTACCAGCTCCGGTTACGCCTCGATCGCGCCAAAGAGCTTTTGGTCACGTCCGATATGTCGATCGACGCGATCTCTGCCGCTGTTGGCATCGATGATCCATTTTATTTCTCGCGCCTGTTCCGCAGTCGGGAAGGCGACTCCCCGCGCGCATTTCGCCGGCGGCACAGAAGAGAATGAGTCGTATCGCAACCGCCGGTGGACGGTCTCAGCGCTTCAGCCAGTTCGCCAGCCGATCGGCCGCGTCCTCGAGCTGGTCGAGGCGGCGGTGGAAGCACAGGCGGAACAAGCCTTCGCCGCCGGCACCGAAGGCGGTGCCTGGCGCGAGGCCGACATTCGCCTCGTCGATGATCCTGAAGGCGGCCGAGCGGGTGTCCGTGATGCCGTCGATGGAGAAGGTCAGATAGAATGCGCCTTGCGGCACGCTGAACCGAGCCATGCCCGTCGCACCAAGCTTGCCGCAGACGAGGTCGCGCGCCTGGCGCGCCCGCTCGACCTGGCTGGCGATGAAGGCGTCGCCCTGATCGAGGGCCGCGACCGCACCGCGCTGCATGAAGACCGCGACGCCCGAGTTCGAATATTGAACGAGATTTTCCAGCACGGGCTGCAGCGATGGATGCACGCGCATCCAGCCGACGCGCCAGCCGGTCATCGACCAGTTCTTGGAGAAGCTGTTGACGAAAAGGATCTTGTCCTTAGGCGTGACGATGTCGAGGAAGGACGGCGCGCGGCCTTCGCCATAGTGGAAGAGCGAGTAGATCTCGTCGGCGATCAGCCAGACATTTCTGCGCCGCGCCAGATCGAGCACGGCCCGTAGCGTCTCGTGGTCGGCGGTCCAGCCGGTCGGGTTAGACGGCGAGTTGACGAAGATGGCCTTCGTGCGCGGTGTGATCGCGCTTTCCAACCGTTCGAGATCGAGGCTCCAGCCATTGCTGCCTCGATCGAGAGTCACCGCCACCGGGTTCGCCCCAACGATTCCGACGGCCGCCGCGAGGTTCGGCCAGGCGGGCGAGAGATAGGCGATCTCGTCACCCGGTCCGGCGAGGAGCTGCACGGCAAGCTGGATCGCGTGCATGCCGGAGCCGGTGACGATGAACTCGTTCTGGTCAAAACTCTTGCCGAAATGGCGGGTGTAGTAGCGCGCCAACGCCTCGCGCAGTTCCGGGATGCCGCGCTGCCAGGTGTAAAAGGTCTCACCGTCGGTGAGCGACTTGCGCGCGGCTTCGCTGATGAAATCCGGCGTCGGCAGGTCGCCTTCGCCCGCCCAGAGCGGGATCATGCCGGGCTTGTTGCGGCCATGGCTCATCACGGCGACGATGCCGCTGGCCGGCGCATTCAACGCTTCCGGGCGAAAGTCCGTGGAAAAATTCATGCGAAGTGCCCCGATGGAGACCTGCGCGTTTAGCGCCTTGCTGCGATCCGCGCGAGACGTTCCCGCGTTCTGGCCCAGCAAAAAGCCGGAGGCAGTCAGCCTCCGGCTTTCGTGGAAATCTGCGTGCAGTCTACTTCGCGCGCGCCAGCAGGTCGCGGATTTCGGTGAGCAGCTTCACGTCGGCCGGCGGAGGGGCCTCAGGCGCTGCCGGTTTCTCGCGCTCCAGGCGCTTGCGCAGATTGTTCACCGCCTTGACCATCAGGAAAATGATGAAGGCGAGGATCAGGAAGTTGATGACAACCGTGACGAAGGCGCCATAAGCAAAAACAGGACCTTGCTTCCGCGCTTCCTCAAGCGAGGCGGCCGTCACCGCGTCAGACAGCGGGATGAAATAGTTGTTGAAATCGGCGCTGCCGGCCATACCGACGATCGGCATGACAAGGTCGCCGACCAGCGAATTGACAATCAGGCCGAAGGCGCCGCCGATGATAATGCCGACGGCAAGATCAATGACATTGCCCTTGGCAATGAATTCCTGGAATTCCTTCAACATAGGTCCCTCCTAGGCTGTCCCGGCCGCCGCATCGAAAGGTCGGCCCGATCAGGATGATAGCAAAGGCTCTCGCGATTACACCCCAGAAATGCCGCCGACGCGAATTTTCTTCACGCTAAAGTAGCAAGGCCTTGCAGTGGTTCGCGGTGGCTTGCCGTCAAACCGCAAGCTATGATTGCTTTTCAATGAGTTGCGCAGGTAGCGCGCAGGGAGGACTGTGGGCGTGCAGGGCTGGGCCGTCGTCATCATTGCGATCGCCTATGTGACGCTGTTGTTCGGCATTGCGAGCATCGGCGACAGGCGCGCCGCGGGCCAAGCCGGCGCAGGCGCTCCACGGCCCTACATCTACGCACTTTCACTCGCCATTTACTGCACATCGTGGACCTTCTTCGGCTCGGTCGGCCTGGCCTCCGAACGCAGCCTCGAATTCCTGACCATCTATATCGGCCCGCTGCTCGTTTTCCTGTTCGGCTTCCCGCTGCTGAAGCGCCTGATCAAGCTCGCGAAGTCGGAAAAGATCACGTCGATCGCCGACTTTCTCGGCGCGCGTTACGGCAAAAGTTTTCCGGTGGCGCTCATCGCAACGCTGATCGCCGTGGTCGGCGCCATTCCGTATATCGCGCTGCAGCTCAAGGCGATTTCCGGCTCGGTCAGCCTGATGGTCGAGCACTATAACGGCGCGCCGCCCTCGTTCGACCCCTTCGTCTCCGACATCTCGCTGATCGTGGCGATGCTTCTTGCCGTGTTTGCGGCAATGTTCGGCACGCGTCATGCGGATGCGACGGAACACCAGGACGGCCTCGTGCTTGCCGTCGCGGTGGAGTCCGTCGTCAAGCTGGCGGCCTTTCTCGCGGTCGGTGCGTGGGTCACCTTCGCGCTCTATGGCAGTCCTGCGGGACTGATCGAGGCAATCAGCGCGAGTCCAGCCGTTCAGGACGCACTGGAATACCAGACCTCGATCGGTACCTGGATCGTGATGACGATGCTGTCCGGCTTCGCCATCATCATGCTGCCGCGCCAGTTCTACGTGATGATCGTGGAGAACCGCAGCGACACGGAGCTGAAGACCGCGACCTGGGTCTTTCCGCTCTATCTGATCGCGATCAATCTGTTTGTCGTGCCGCTTGCCTTTGCAGGTCTCGCTTTCGTCGGCGACCGCACCAGCGCCGACCTCTACGTGCTGTCTCTGCCGCTGCTCAATGGCCACGATTTTCTCGCCATGGCTGCTTTCATCGGCGGCCTGTCGGCAGCGACGGCGATGGTGATCGTGGCGTCGGTCGCTTTGTCGATCATGATTTCCAACGACCTGGTTATCCCGATCTTCGTGCGGCGGCTCATCCGCAACGAGACGAACGAGACGGAGGACTGGTCGGCGCTCATCCTCAATATCCGGCGCGCCGCAATCTTCGTCATCCTGTTTATCGCCTTCCTCTATTATCGCGAGAGCACCGACAATGCGCGGCTGGCCTCGATCGGCCTCCTATCCTTCGCCGCGATCGCGCAATTCGCCCCGTCCTTCTTCGGCGGGCTTCTGTGGCGCGGCGCCAATGCGCGCGGCGCAGCACTCGGCATGTCGGCCGGCATCATCGTCTGGTTTTACACGCTACTCTTCCCGTCCCTCGCCTCGCCGCACCTGCCGATCCTGACCGAGGGCCTGTTCGGACTTGAATCGCTCCGGCCACAGGCGCTGTTCGGAACGGTCGCGGAGCCGCTCAATCATGGCGTTCTGTGGAGCCTGTCGATCAACACGATCTTCTTCGTGCTGGGGTCACTTTCTCGCGCCTCGATCCCGCTTGAGCGCATCCAGGCATCGATCTTCGTGCCGCGCGACGCCAACCCGGTGCCGAGCCTGCGCCGCTTCCGCACCGCCGTCACGGTCAACGATCTCAAGGATACGATCGGCCGTTACCTCGGCGTTGAACGTACCGAGCGCTCCTTCCAGAGTTTTGAGACGACCGAGGGCTTACCGCTCAATGGCGGCGCGCCGGCATCGATGGCGGTTATCCGCTTTTCGGAGCAACTGCTTGCCTCGGCCGTCGGCTCGTCTTCGGCGCGGCTGATCCTGTCGCTGCTCTTCCAGCGCAACGATTCCTCCTCGAAGGACGCTTTCCGCCTGCTCGACGATGCGACCGAGGCGCTGCAGCAGAACCGCGACCTGCTGCAGATTGCGCTCGACCAGATGGCGCAAGGCATCACCGTCTTCGACAAGGATTTCCGGCTGACCTGCTGGAACAGGCAATACCGCGCACTGTTCGACCTGCCCGACGAACTCGGCCAGGTTGGCGTTTCGCTCGATCAGATCCTGCGCTTCCTCGCGCGGCGCGGCGACATCCCGGCCGACTCGCTCGCAAACTCGCTCGACCGGCTGACCAGTTTCGGCAGCCCGTGGCAGCTCGAGTTGAAGACCTCGGGCCGCATCATCGAGCTGCGCTCCAATCCCATGCCGGACGGCGGCGTGGTTGCGACCTATGCCGACATCACCCAACGCGTCGAAGCCGACATGGCGCTGAAGCGCGTCAATGAAACGCTGGAGCAGCGTGTGCAGAACCGCACCGCCGAATTGCTGCGCGTCAACGAAGAACTTGCGCAGGCGCAGATGCTTGCGGAAGAGGCCAATCTTGGCAAAACGAAATTCCTCGCCGCAGCGGGCCACGACATCGTCCAGCCGCTCAACGCGGCGCGCCTCTATGCCTCGTCGCTGATCGAGAAGGCGATCAAGGACGACACCCGCGAGGCGGCCGCCAACATCGAATCCGCGCTGGAATCGGTCGAGACGATCCTTGGCGCGGTGCTCGACATTTCACGGCTGGACGCAGGCGCAATGAAGCCGGCCGAAACCGTGTTCAAGCTCGACGGCCTCTTGAAGCAGATCGGCACCGACTTCCTGCCGCAAGCGGCGGAGAAGAATCTCGAGCTGGTGATCATCCCCTCGTCGCTGGTCGTGCAAACGGACCGCAATCTGCTGCGCCGGCTCGTCCAGAACCTGGTCTCTAACGCGATCAAATACACGCGCGCGGGCCGCGTGGTGATGGGCGTGCGGCGACGCGGCGAGCTTGCCGAAATCCAGGTCTTCGACACCGGTATCGGCATCCGCGAGGACAAGCTTGCCACCGTCTTCAACGAGTTCACGCGGCTCGATGAGGGAGCGCGTGAAGCGCAGGGCCTTGGTCTCGGCCTGTCGATTGTCGACCGCATCGCGCGGGTGCTGAGACTCGA
>DATJTE010000073.1:0-65970 GCA_035503715.1 Rhizobiaceae bacterium
GCTCCTCGATGATCGCCTTGGCTGCCGCCAGCATGCGCTCGACCCGTTCCCGGCTGCGCTGCTGGCTGGGTTCCTTCCGCCGATGGCTTCCGCCGTCTTTCTCTTGGATTTCCGTCACCGCAGACATTTTATGAGCAATCCTCACATTTTTCGCTTGACGGCTATAATATGAGGATTTATCACGTTCTGCAAATGCGAGCAAGACTCACATTTTTAACCAGGAGAAAGACCATGCAGACCGTGAACCCAATTCTCATCCTCGGCGGTACCGGAAAGACCGGCCGCCGCATCATCGACCGCCTCGAAGCTCGTAACGTTCCCGTTCGGGTCGGTTCGCGCGCGGGCACGCTCGCATTCGACTGGCACGACCGCAACACGTGGGACGCAGCGCTGGACGGCGTCCGCGCCGTCTATATCTCATATTACCCGGACATCGCGATCCCCGGCGCTGAGAAGGTGGTGTCGGCGCTGATCGATCTGGCGGTGAAGAAGAATGTGAAACGGCTGGTCCTTCTGTCAGGCCGTGGCGAGGAACATGCACAGCTGACCGAAGCGTCGCTGATGCGATCTGATGCAGACTGGACGATCCTGCGCTGCTCCTGGTTCAACCAGAACTTCTCGGAAGGCGCCTTCATCGATAGCGTGCTGGCCGGCGAACTGGCTGTCCCCGCCGCCGAGATCGGCGAGCCGTTCGTCGATGCCGACGACATCGCCGATGTGGCGGTAGAGGTCCTCACCAGTGACGGCCATATCGGCCAGCTTTACGAGCTGACCGGACCGCGGCTTCTCACCTTCCGTGAAGCCATCGCTGAGATTGCCGACGCGACCGGCCGCAACATCGCGTTCACGCGGGTGTCTGCACCGGAGTTCAAGGCGACGCTGGAATCATACGGCCTCCCGGCGGAGGTCGTCTGGCTGCTCGACGAACTGTTCGTCCGCGTGCTCGATGGGCGCAACAAATATCTGACAGATGGCGTGCAGCGCGTGCTTGGCCGTGCCCCGAAGGACTTCTCCGACTACGCGTGGGAAACAGCGGCGGCTGGCGTCTGGACGACGGCCGCCTGATCCCAACCAATCTCAATCAATCAAATCTCAGGAGAATGAAAATGCTTATCCCCATCGCAATCTTCGCGGCAGCGCTCGGCAGCGGCCTGATGGCCGGACTGTTCTTCGCCTACTCGACTTCCGTCATGCCGGCACTGGCGCAAATGCCCAACGGCCAGGGCGCGACCGCGATGAACATCATCAACGTCGTCATACAGAACCCACTCTTCCTGTCGGTGTTCATGGGCACCGCCTTGCTCAGCCTGCTGCTGGTCGTCGCGGTGTTCACAGGCATGACCGTCAAACCGACGTGGGTGATCCTCGGCGCGGCGCTTTATCTGATTGGCAATATCGGCATCAGCTTCGCCATCAACATTCCCCTGAACAACGAACTGGCGGCGATCAATCCTGGTTCGTCGAACGGCGCACAGATGTGGGCCACCTATTTGAACCGCTGGGTGTTCTGGAACCACGTCCGGGCCGCCGCCTGCCTCGCGTCCCTTGCAGCCTTCATCGTCGCCCTTATGTAAACCGGTACCAGTCAGAGGAGTTCTGATGAAAGACCAATATGGGCAAATGGCCGTCGGCATGGCTGTCGGAGTAGCTTTAGGCGCGGCAGTCGGTACCGCGATGGACGACGTCGCCATCGGCATCGCCATTGGAATTGCATTGGGCGCCGCGGTCGGCGGCGCCCTGCTCGCCTACAAGAATCGGTAGGTTACTCGCCGGCCACCTTCGCCTTGCGGTCGGAATGACCTAGATTCCGCTCGGGGTCGAACACGTCACGCACCAGCTGCTTCAGTCGCGCGGCATCCGGAAAGCCACCGTCGCGCTTGCGGTCCCACACGAGCACGTCGTTGCAGGTGATCGTGAAAACGCCGCCGGTGCCAGGCACCAGCGTGACCTCGCCGAGCTCGTTCCCGAAGGTCGAGAGAAGCTCTTGCGCCATCCAGCCGGCGCGCAGTAGCCAGGCACACTGCGTGCAGTAGGTGATGCGGACAACCGGCTTCGGCGCAGCCTCGTTCATCACGCGGCCGAGAGTTTCGCCAACGTTGCCTCATCAACCTCGAAGTTCGCGTAGACGTTCTGCACGTCGTCGTCGTCTTCGAGCGTCGCGACCAGCTTCATCAGCGACTGCGCGCGCTCTTCGTCGACCGGCACGTTGTTCTTCGGCTTCCAGATGATCTTCGCCGACTCGGACTCGCCGAGCGCTGCTTCCAGTGCCTTCGACACGTCGTTGATGCCTTCGAAGCTGCAATAGATCGTGTGGCCTTCCTCGTCGGATTCCACATCGTCGGCGCCGGCCTCGATCGCCGCTTCCATGACCTTGTCGGCGCTCGCGGCCGAAGCCGGATAATAGATTTCGCCGACGCGATCCCACATGAAGGCGACCGAATTGGTTTCGCCGAGCGCGCCGCCGGCCTTGGTGAAAGCCGCGCGTACATTGGACGCCGAGCGGTTGCGATTGTCAGTCAGCGCCTCGACGATTAGCGCCACGCCACCTGGACCGTACCCCTCGTAGCGCACCTCGTCGTAATTCTCGGTGTCGGCGCCGGCGGCCTTGTTGATGGCGCGCTGGATATTGTCCTTCGGCATGGACTCCGCCTTGGCCGCCTGCACGGCGAGCCTCAGCCGCGGATTCATCGCCGGGTCGGGCAAGCCCATCTTCGCCGCAACCGTGATTTCGCGTGCGAGCTTGGAGAACATCTTCGACCTGACCGCATCTTGGCGGCCCTTGCGGTGCATGATGTTCTTGAACTGTGAATGGCCGGCCATGGCACTCCCGTCATTTCGGCTGCTTTTCGAGGATGGGGCGGCTTATAATGAAATCGGCAAACCCCGTCCAGAAGGGGCTTTTTGCCTGTTCTCGCGCGATTGTGACGAGCCAAATCGACAGCGCCCGGACAATACTGCGACCCGTGATCAAGCGCCTGTCCGGAGACTTCGATGAAAGCCTTCCGCCTCGCCGCCCTGCTGATCGGGCTGACGGCGCCTTCCCTGGCGCTGGCGCAAGATGACGATCCCGTCCCGTCCAAATGCATGGCGATCGCGCAGGCGCTGCCCGGCGTCACCTACGCCGGCTATGCACCGACGCCGATGCCGGCGCAGACCTTCGTCGACGGCGACGTGACAATCACCTATGCCGGCCATTCGACCTATATCATCGAAACCCCGGGCGGCGTTCGCATCGCGACCGATTTTTCCGGCGTTTATGGCCATACGCCGCTGCCGCGCATCGTGACTATGAACAAGGCGCATCGGACCCATTACAGCGATCATCCTGACCCCGGCATCGAATATGTGCTGCGCGGCTGGAATCCCGAAGGCGGTCCAGCCAAACACGCGCTGGTCGTCGATGACGTCTATATCCGCAATGTGCCGACGGACATTCGCTCATGGGGCGGCGATCTGGAGCGCGACGGTAATTCCATTTTCGTCTTCGAAGTCGCGGGCCTCTGCATCGGCCATCTCGGCCACCTGCACACCAAGCTCAATGACGCGCAATATGGTGCGATCGGCCGCCTCGACATCCTGATGGTGCCGATCGACGGCGGCATGACGCAATCGCTCGGATCGATGACCGAGATCACCGAGCGGCTGTGGTCGTCGATGATCCTGCCGATGCATCGGCATTCGACCCCGATCGGCGAGTTCCTCGGCATGATGGGCGAGGGATTTGAAGTCGATTTCCGCAACGAGCGATCGCTGAAAGTGTCGATCAGATCGCTGCCGAACCGCCCGACCATCGTCATTCTCGCCGGGGTATAATTTCGGTAGGCGGCGAGCGCCTTGCGACGCCTGACGCGGCGCTAATTCCTCACGCGCCGGCCGGCCCGGAAGAATCGCGCCATCATTGTAACTCTCACCCTCAGCCCCACTCGCCCTAGGTTGCTCGTGCATAGCCGCGAGCAGCGGCAATCGAGCTAGGAGGCTAAGATGTCTGAACACGTACCTCAGGGCGGCCCGTGGTCGATCTCGACCTGGCTGTCCGTCGTCTCCCTCACCTTCGGTAGTTTCGCGCTGATCAGCAGCGAGCTCCTGCCCATGGCGGTGCTGACGCCAATGGCCGCCGATCTCGGCGTCACGGAAGGTGCGGCTGGTCAGGCGGTAACCCTCACGGCCCTTTTTGCCGGCATCGCAGCCCCGACAGTGGCGCTGATCATCGGCCGCATGGACCGCAAGCTGATCAATCTGGTCCTCTGCGCCCTGGTCGTTGCGTCCAACATTTCGGTCGCCTTTACCTCCGATTACTTCGTGCTGCTTGCCGCCCGCGTGCTGCTCGGTGTTGCCATCGGCGGTTTCTTCGCGCTTGCCGGCGCGACCGTGGTCAGGCTCGTCTCCATGGAAGATATGGGCAAGGGCATGTCGATTGTCTTTATGGGCCTCTCGGCAGGACTTGTCGTCGCTCCGGCGCTCAGCACCTTGATAGGCGAAGCTTTCGGCTGGCGAGTTGCATTCATGGCTGCCGCCGGGGCGGGCTTGCTCGCGCTGCTGTTGCAGGCCGCCTGCTTGCCCCGCGTGCCGGCTACGAACGCAACAAGCCTTTCGAGCCTGCTTGGCCTGCTGAAGCGGCAGCCTGTGCGGGTGGGACTGGTCGTGGGGCTGCTCTTCTTCGGCGGCGAAGTCTGCGGCTTCACCTTCATGCGGCCTTACCTGGAGAACGATGGCGGGCTTGATGCGACGTCCATCGCCGCGGTTCTCCTGGTGCTCGGTCTTGCCAGCCTGGCTGGTAGCGCCATCGCCGGCGTGTTCGCCGACCGCATGCTGCGCGAGGGCTTCGGGGCCACGTTCCTGGTGCTGGCCATCGCCACGATCGGTCTGATGACGCTTGGCGGCAGCTATAGTGCGGTTCTTGTCTTTGCAGCCGCGTGGGGCATCGCCATCGGCGCAGGTCCGGTGATGACCCAGACATGGATGGGTCGCGCTGCGCCAGATGAACTCGAAGGCGTCGGCGGGCTCTTTCTGGCGGTCATTCAGCTCGGCGTCACCTTGGGCGCCATCGCTGGTGGTATTGCCGTCGACTTCTTCGGGACCAGCGCTCCGCTCTATGTGACCGCGGCCTGTGCCCTGCTTGCGACTGCGCTAATTGCCACACAACGGGCTCCCGATGGGGCTTCGCAAAACACTGATCTGGTGCCGGCCCCCGCGGAGTGAGGGGCCGGCATCGTCCAGGTCGAACGCTGTCCATCAACCACAGGAGATAATGATGTCTCGAGACGGAACGGATTTTGCAACTCCTGAGATCGTCGATCGCGCCACGTTCCACACGCAATTGGACGCGCTGCGCGCGCGGGAGAAGGCCCACATGAAGGAAGGGGACGCAGTCGCCGCGGCGCGCCGCCGGCTGCCGATGGTTAAAGTCGATGGCGCCACGCCGCTCATCGGCGAAAATGGGCCGGCGACTTTGCTGGACGCTTTCGAAGGGCGCCAGATGCTCATCGCCTATTATTACATGTGGTTCGACGGCAAGCCGGCGCCAAAGCAATGCGAGGGTTGCACCTTCTTCACGACGCAGGTGCGCGAGCTCTCCCATATTCACTCCCGCGACGTCACATACGCTACCTTCAGCCAGGGATCGTATGAGGAGAGCGTGCGATACCGCGACTTCATGGGTTGGCAGATGCCCTGGTACTCGGCCCAGAAGTCACTAGAGACGCTGCTCGCCGGCCGCCGTATCGGAATGATGCACCTCGTTTGCTACTTGAGGCGCGGGGCCGACGTGTTCGAGACCTATTGGACGACCGGTCGCGGCGTCGAGGCGATGGACAACAGCTACCGTCTGCTCGATCTGACCGTCTATGGCCGGCAGGAGGATTGGGAAGATTCGCCCGCCGGCTGGCCAAAACACTGGGGCGAGACCAACCATCCGTTTCGCCGCGACGGTCGGCCCATTTCTCAATGGGCTCGCTTGGAGGCGGGGTATTCGGACGATTTGGGAGCAAATCGCGCCTGACATTGTTCCTTCCTGCGCAAGACAGCGGCAGCGACCAGCTATTCCAGCAGAAGTGTGAGCGGTTCTGCGTCCGGAATTGCTGGCGCTCTGTCGCTTTGAGGGAGACAAAATTGGCGCTGTGGCGACTTAGCTTCTAACGGCCGCGTCAACGACCGCTATCGCGTCGACCTCTATGAGGTAGCCTGGCGACATGATCGCCACCCCGAGAATCACATTCGCTGGTTTGTGATCTCCAAACAGCGAAACCTGCGCTTCTTCGATGATCGGAACGTGTTCATCGCGCTTATAATCGACAATGTAGATCGTGATCTTGCAAACGTGCTCGGGCCGCGCACCTGCCGCACGGAGCGCTCGTCCGAGATTGCCGAATGCCAGGCGTGCTTGCGCCGCAAAATCATCATGCCCGACGAGCTTGCCGTGTATGTCTTCGGGCTGCTGACCTGAGACGAAGACCATTTTGGATCCCGTCGCGACGACAACCTGTGTGTACATCTCTGGAGTTGGCAGATCATCTGGGTTGATGAGTTCGAGCGACATCAAAAAATCTCCTGCTTTGTTCGACTGAAATCGACATTGCCGATCGCTGCGTCGCTGACACACAGGACAATGGCAAAGCGTCTCGGCGCTGATGCGCGTCTCGTCAGCGCGTGGTGAGAACATCTACTCGTCTTCCAGATCAGCCTTCAACCGATCGAGAATGCTCATCGCGTGCGCTGCGTACTCACTGATCCAGCGATCGTGTATCTGCTTGATCGGCATCGAGTTCAAATGGTTCCAGCGCTCGCGGCCCTCGCGCTTCGCGATCACCAGATCCGCATCCTCCAGCACCTTTAGATGTTGCATCACCGTACAGCGGTCGAGCGCTGGAAATGCGTAGCAGAGCATGCCCGTCGTGCGCGGCTCATCCTTCAACGCATCGAGTATCTGTCGCCGCGTCTGGCTCGCTAACGCCTTGAAAACGCTCTCGTCATTTATCTGAGTTGACATGTTATAATTCTATAACATATAATATCGGAATTCAAGAGGAGACTGTGGATATGTCGCTCGGATTCAGGGTTTCAGGCCGTATCGGAAAGCCGGTCGCCGACGTCTTCGACGCCGTGGTCAATCCGAAGAAGCTTTCCGGTTACTTCACTACCGTCAAAGGTGCCAGCGCACCGCTCGTCGCCGGCACGACCGTTACGTGGTGGGGCGAGGTTCCGGTCGAGGTTGATGCGGTCGAAAAAGATCGGCGCATTCTGCTCGGCTGGGACGCCACCGACGAAAAAGGAAAGCCGGCATACAAAACGGCGATCGAGATGAAATTCGAAGCGCTAGAGGACGGCGGCACGCTGGTCTCCATCGCCGAATCCGGCTGGCAGGAAGACGCGGTCGGTCTCAAGAAATCCTACACCAACTGCGAGGGCTGGACACAGATGCTGGCCTGCATGAAGGCCTGGCTCGAATACGGCATCAACCTGCGTGACGGCTACTATCTGAGCGAGATGAAGGGCGAGCCCGCGCGCGAGACCGACAAAGAAAGGAAACCATCATGAGCGCGAAAATCCAGGGCGGCATCAACATCGCCATGAAAGTTCCGAGCCATCAATACGAGCAGACGATCGCGTTCTATCGCGACGTGATCGGGCTGAAGCCATTCGAGGCCAAGGCACCGGCTGTCGGTTTCGAGCTGGGACCGAACAGGCTCTGGATCGACGAAGCGCCGCTGTTCACGCAAGCAGAAGTCTGGCTCGAATTCTTCACCGATGACCATGAAGGCGCGCTCGCGCATCTGGAGAAGGCGGGCATCACGCGCGCCGATCAGATCGAACCGCTCAGCGAAGGTTTCAAGGGGGGCTGGATCATGAACCCGGCCAACATCGTTCACATGGTGCGCACGCCGGACGCTTGGTGAGCGCGCACAGCGCTCGACGAGATCGGCGGCTAGTGCCCGCCGCCGGTCTCCGGTTTCTTCTTCCGGCGTCGCGACAGCATGTTCAGGACTTCCACGAACACGGAGAATCCCATCGCCGCGTAGATGTAGCCTTTCGGCACATGGAAGCCGAAACCATCGGCGATCAACGTCGTGCCGATCATTAGCAGGAAGCCCAGCGCCAGCATGACGATGGTCGGGTTCTTCTCGATAAAGTTGGCAAGCGGCGCGGCGGCGAGCAGCATCACCACCACAGTAATAATCACGGCAATGTACATGATTGCGATCTCGTCGACCATGCCGACGGCGGTGATGATCGAATCGATCGAGAACACGAGGTCGAGCAGCAGAATCTGGAAAATCGCCGCGCCGAGGGTCAGACTCACCGTGTTGGACACGACATTGTCCTTGCCGTCGTCGGGATCGACCGAATGGTGGATCTCCTTGGTCGCCTTCCAGACGAGGAAAAGGCCGCCGGCGATCAGAATCATGTCACGCCACGAGAAGGCATGGCCGAAAGCGGTGAAGACCGGCGCGGTCATGGCGACGATAAAGGAGATGGTGGCGAGGAGTACGAGACGCATCACCAGCGCAGCGCCAATGCCCAGTCGTCGGGCGCTGGCGCGCTGATGTTCGGGCAGCTTGTTGGTCAGGATGGAGATAAAGATCAGATTGTCGATACCGAGGACGACCTCGAGGGCAATCAGCGTGGCGAGAGCCACCCACGCGGTCGGATCGCTGACCCACAGGAAGTGCTGCGCTAGGAATTCCATCGTGCTGTCCCCGGAGATTGTCGTCAGCGTGTATGAAAATTACAGACAGAGCTAGGAGGGCCAATGCCTCGCGTCAATATCAGCGCCAGAAGGCCGGCACGGCTTCTTCAAGCCTTGGCC
This sequence comes from Rhizobiaceae bacterium, assembly GCA_035503715.1. Lineage (GTDB taxonomy): Bacteria > Pseudomonadota > Alphaproteobacteria > Rhizobiales > Rhizobiaceae > OAS926. The sequence goes on from DATJTE010000073.1 coordinate 8,804, forward strand.
CCAGCCGGAGGGGTGCAATCTTTTCCGCAAGGCCGGTGCGGTCCGAGATTTCCACGCCGACGCCGCAAATGGTCGCAGGGCCGTTCGCGGCTTCGAAGCGACCCTTCGGAACCTTGGTCAGGAAACGGTTGAGCGGTTCCTCTTTGTCCATGCCAAGTGAGGAATCGTAGTCGCCGCACATGCCGGCGTCCGAGATATAGGCGGTGCCGGCATTGAGTATCTGGTGGTCAGCGGTCGGCTGGTGCGTATGCGTGCCGACGACGAAACTCGCGCGGCCGTCGACGAAATGCCCAAAGCACATTTTTTCGCTGGTCGCCTCAGCGTGGAAGTCGATGACGAGCGCGTCCGCTTGGTCGCCAAGCGCGGAATCCGCCAGCAATTGTTCGGCCGCGCTGAAAGGATCGTCGAGTTCCGGGTTCATGAAGATCCGGCCCATGATGTTCGCGACCACGACGCGCGCGCCGTTCTTCGCCGTATAGAGACCGTATCCGCGGCCCGGCGTGCCCTTGGGGAAATTCATCGGGCGCAGGAAACGGTCCTCGCGCGGCGCAAAGGTCAGCGCCTCGCGTTGATCCCAAACGTGATTGCCGGTCGTCACGACGTCGGCGCCGGCCGCCAGCGTCGTCTGGAAGATTTCTTCGGTGATGCCGAACCCGCCGGCGGCGTTCTCGCCATTGACGATGGTAAAATCGAGCCTGAAGTCGGAAATCAGGCCGGGCAGCCGTTCCCACACCGCCGTGCGGCCGGACCTGCCGACCATGTCGCCAAGAAAAAGAAGTCGCATTCCCTCTCCCTAGCGGACCGCGGCGAAGCGGTGCAACCCGCTTTCGGTCAGGATTTCGGGAATGATCACGTCATGCGCCTCATCCGGCACCACCGGCACCTCTTGGCAATCGAAGGCGATGCCGATCGGCCGCGGTGGTTTGCCCGCCGCCTGAAGCCGCGCAATCGCGCGGTCGTAATAACCGGCGCCATAGCCGATCCGGTGGCCGCGCCGGTCGAAGGCGGCGAGCGGGACGAGCATCAGCGCCGGCTCTAGCACCGCAGCCTCCGGCCCTGACCCGTATGTGCCGAACCCCATGTCGACCATCTCGGCGCCGCGCACCAGCTCGCGAAACACGATCGTGCTCTTGTCCAGGATCGCCGGCAGGCAGAGCCGCGCGCCCTTTTCGCGCAGCGCAAACATCAGCGGCCGCACATCCACCTCCGACCGCATCGGCCAGAAGCCGGAGACGGCCTGACTCGGCTCGACCGGGATCTGTTCGGCCACCTCAGCCATCTTGATCGACGCCTCGATCCGCCAGGCCGTATCAAGCGCATCGCGCCGGCCGAGCGCCTCGCGGCGCAGCTCTTTCTTGAGGGCCTTGAAATCCATGCCGGCAGCTTAACCGCTGCCGCCAGGTGGCCAAGCGGCAGATGCGACGTCTTGTTGTGGCTGTCGGGGAACGCAGAAAAAAGTGAAGTGGCGACCACACAACCGATGGAGAGGTTGATCCCGGGTGCCTACAAAGTAGGTGGGCGCCGTGTGTCCGAACCCACGGGTCCGGCCAGGGACAGCTCCCTAAGGATCAGTAAGGCCCCAGGAATTAAGTTACTCCTGTCGGGAAGCACAGTACGCCAACGCCAATATAGGACGATTCAGCACTTTACGCCAGCGTTCGCGCGATGCGCGCCTGCCAGAGCACCAGAAGCGGCACGCTCGCGAGTTCCATGCCCAGTCCAAGCAGATGCCCAACAGACGGCGCTCCAACCATGATGAGCGACAGCAGCCGACCCAGACCGCCGCAAAAGGTCAGCGCCGCGAGCAGCCGGAAGCGCTGCGTCTTTCTCTCAATGTCCGGGATGCAACAGTACCAGGCGATGCCGATCGCGAGGAAAATGCCGGAATAGAAGCGAAAATGACTGTCGAGATCGACTGGCCAGGCCTCGACGCCAAGAAAGGACGGGCCGTTCAGCAAACCGGCCAGACCAGTTACTACAGGGGTAAAGGCGGCAAAGCCGACGATCGTCTGCAGGATCGCTTTCTCGGTGAAGATCGGCTTTGCCACTGAGGGGAGATACGAGCCGATCGGCCGCAAGGTTTCGCGGCTGTGCCAAACAGCCGCTGCTTGCCTCGCGTGCGCCGGCTCCGTAGGGTCCGCGCGTAAAACAGGAATGAGACGTTTCATGCGCTTTGAAGGAACGGCGGCCTATGTCGCCGACAAGGATTTGATGGTGGCGGTCAACGCGGCGATCGCGCTGGAGCGGCCGCTTCTGGTCAAGGGTGAGCCTGGCACCGGCAAGACCGAACTCGCGCGCCAGATCGCTTCGGCTCTAAAGCTCGATCTGATCGAATGGCACGTCAAGTCGACGACCAAGGCACAGCAAGGCCTTTACGAATACGATGCGGTCTCGCGGCTGCGCGACAGCCAGCTCGGTGACACGCGCTTCAACGAGATCCGCAATTACATCAAACGCGGCAAGCTGTGGGACGCGTTCTCTGCAGACAAAAAGGTCGTGCTTTTGATCGACGAGATCGACAAGGCCGACATCGAGTTTCCGAACGATCTGCTGCAGGAACTCGATCGCATGGAGTTCTTCGTCTACGAGACCGGCGAGACCGTCCAGGCGAAACACCGGCCGATCGTCATCATCACCTCGAACAATGAGAAGGAGCTGCCGGACGCGTTCCTGCGCCGCTGCTTCTTCCACTATATCCGCTTCCCCGACGTCGACACGCTGCAGAAGATCGTCGATGTCCATTATCCTGGCATCAAACAGAGCCTGGTGCGCGCGGCGCTCACCCAATTCTACGAAATCCGCGACGCACCCGGCCTGAAGAAGAAGCCCTCCACCTCCGAGGCGCTCGACTGGATCCGGTTGCTCGTCGCCGACGACATCGATCCAGCCGATCTGCGCGCCGATCCGAAGAACGCGCTGCCGAAGTTGCATGGCGCCTTGCTAAAGAACGAGCAGGACGTGCACTTGTTCGAGCGCTTGGCTTTCATGGCCCGACGCCAGCAGCAATAACCGCCGGAATAATTCGCGAAATCACCCGTTCTTCCTTCGCTTCATACGAAGGGAGATTTTCATGTTTCATTTTTCACGCAGCCATTCGAGCGCGATCCGCTTTTTGTGCAGCGCCGAGGACGACGGCGTGATCGCGCCGCCAGTGCCAGCAAAAAGCGTGCTGCCGGAATGGTTCAGGAAACTGCCGGCTGTCGATCGTTCCGCCGAAAGCGTGACCAACAACGGGCTCACCGTGAAGCGGTGCATGCCCTTCCTTGACGCGATGATGACCGGCTACCTGCTGCCGATCGCCGCGACCGTGCGGCTTGATATCCGTGACGGCGGCAGGACGGTGGAGACCGGCTGGGAGTTCGACAAGAAGATGGTGTCGAACCACGGACCGCATCAGGTCGCCGGCAATCCGAAGGAGCCTGCGCCGCCCTGCAAGTTCCATAATTATTGGTCGATCCGCACCGCGCCGGGCTGGAGCTGCCTGTTCGTGCCGCCGCTCAACCGGCCTGCACAGCCCTTCGAATGCGTCGCCGGCATCGTCGATACCGACGCCTATTCGGCGCACATCCACTTCCCGTTCTTCGCGGCCGCACCGGACGGGGTCTATACGGTCGAGCGGGGCACGCCGCTGGTGCAAATCATCCCGTTCTATCGCGACGAGGCGAAGGCAGACATCCGGGCGGAGACCACGACGGAATTCGCCGAACGGGAAAAGATCTATCGCAAGACGCTGGCCGGCGACGGCTGGTACCGGAAAGAGGCGCGAGCCCAGAGATAGCGCGCCAAACCCTCAGCCCTTCTTCGCCCGTTCGACTGCCTCGACGATCATCTTCTTCGCGTGCGAAGCGTCGTGCCAGCCGCCGATTTTCGCCCATTTGCCGGGCTCGAGATCCTTGTAGTGTGCGAAGAAGTGCGAGATCTGGTCCAGCGTGATCGGCGGCAGGTCGGTGTAGTTGAACACTTTTTCGTAGCGCTTGGTGAGGCTCGGCGACGGTACCGCGATCACCTTTTCGTCCTCGCCGGCATTGTCTTCCATCACCAGCACGCCGATCGGCCTGACATTGATGTAGCAGCCGGGCACCAGCGCGCGCGTGTTGCACACCAGCACGTCGATCGGATCGCCATCACCGGACAGCGTGTGCGGCACGAAGCCGTAATTCCCAGGATAGCGCATCGACGTGTAGAGGAACCGGTCGACAAAGAGCGTCCCGGCATTCTTGTCCATCTCGTACTTGATCGGTTCGCCGCCGATCGGCACTTCGATGATGACATTGACATCGTCTGGCGGATTGTTGCCGGTCGGAATGGCGTCGATGCGCATGGCTGTTCCCTCGGTTCAGCCGCCATCGTTAATCGGGCTTGGGATGGCGCGCAATGCGCCGACGGGAGTTCACTCCCAGACGAAGGCGACCTTGCGCAGCGCCTTGCTGTCGAACACCTCGACACCCTCGGCGATATCGCGGCCGCCGGCGCCGGCGTAGAAGTCGAGCGCGTTATTGTTTTCCTCGAGCGCCCAGACGACGAGGCCCTTCAGGCCATGCGCGCGGAGCTTCTCGCGCGCCGCCTTGAAGAGGCGGGTGCCGAGGCCGATGCCCTGGCATTCCGGCTTCAGGTAAAGTTCGTAGATCTCGCCCTGCTGCGGCAATTCCTTGGCGCGGTTGCGGCCGAGCGTGGCGTAGCCAGCCACCTCCCCGCCGATCTCGATCACGAGGATCGACGCGGCACGGCGAATCGCCGTTGCCCACCAGTCGCTGCCACGGCGATTGATCATCGCAGTCAGCGCCTTGTGCGGAATGATGCCGGAATACGCATTGCGCCAAGCCGTGTTGTGGACGTCGGCGATTGCGCCAGCGTCCCTCGGCTCTGCCCTGCGAATATCGATCGTCAGCGTATTCATGGTTTTTTAACCATAGCCGCGACGCGACGATACGCAAGATGGCAGCGAGTCATCACCGCCGGTTTTTTGCGCACAAAAAGTTACCAGCCGAGTGCGGCGCCGTCCTTGCGTGGGTCGGAACCGCCGATCAGGAAACCGCTCTTCTCGTCTATGACGATCATCTGTCCGCCGCCGAGCGGCGAGGCTGCGTCACGAAGGGTGTGTCCGCGCGATCTCAGATCGGCGCGCATCTCGTCCGGAATGCCGGCCTCGACCTCGACGACGTGGTCTTCGACTTCGAACAGCCTTGGATGGTCGATCGCCTCCTGCGCATCCATTCCGTAGTCGACGAGATTGCTGAATACATGGGCATGCCCCATCGGCTGGAACGCGCCGCCCATCACGCCGAACGACACCGCCGCGCGGCCGCCCTTCAACGCCATTGCCGGGATGATCGTGTGCATCGGGCGCTTGCCCGGACCGAACTCGTTCGGATGCCCTGGCTCCAGTGTGAAGCATGCGCCGCGGTTCTGCAGCGCGATCCCCGATTTCGGCGTTACGATCCGGCAGCCGAAACTGTCATACAGCGAGTTGATGAAGGACACAGTGAGCCGATTGCGATCGACGACCGTCAGGTAGATCGTGTCGGCGTTCGGCCGCTTTGGCAGAACGATGTTCGGGTTGCGGTGCTCCGGGTCGAACTGCCGCGCCAGTGCGTCGGTGAAGGCGGGGGATAGCATGTCATCGACTCTTACCGTCATGGCCGCCGGATCAGCCACCATCGCGTCACGCACCGAATAGGCCAGGCGCGCAGCTTCGAGCATCATGTGCCGGCGCTGCGAACTGTCCGCCGGGAGGTTTCGCGCCTTCAACTTTTCCAACAGGTTGAAAAGGATGAGCGCTGTGATCCCTTGTCCGTTTGGCGGGATCTCCAGCACGTCATACCCGCCATAGGGAACCGAGATCGGCTCGACCCAGTCGGCCGTGACCGCTGCAAGGTCGGATTCGGCGAGGAACCCGCCTTTGGCCTGCACGATCGCAGCCATCTCGGCAGCAATCTCGCCAGCATAGAAGGCCTTTGAGCCGTGCCCCGCAATGCTGCGCAATGTTTGGGCAAGAGCAGGAAAACGCCAGCGCGCCCCGACGGCTGGCGCCTTGCCGTCGGTCAGGCAGTGTAACCGTCCACCCTCGTCCTGGGTGAGATCGTCAACACATTTCGGCCAGTCGCGCGCGACACGTGGATGAATGGCAAAACCGTCTTCGCCGTATCGAATGGCGTCGGTGAAGAGCCGGTCTAAGGGCAGCGTGCCTAGCTTTTCGAGAAGCGTCTCCCAGGCCTTTACCGCGCCGGGCACGGTGACTGGCAACGGACCGGTCTCCGGCACCATTGCATGGCCGAGTGCACGCACCCGTTCCGCGTCTGCCGCGGCCGGCGCGCGGCCCGACCCGTTCAACCCGTGCACCTTGCCGTTCGGTTCCGCGACAATGGCGAAGCAATCGCCGCCGATGCCGGTCATATGCGGCTCGACGACAGCGAGCGTTGCGGCCGCGGCGATGGCGGCATCGACCGCGTTGCCGCCCGATTTCAGGATGTCGATTGCCGTCGCTGTCGCGAGCGGATGCGAGGTGGCCGCCATGCCGTTCTCGGCATAGACGGGTGAACGGCCGGGCCGGTCGAATGCTCTCATCGTGTGGCTACGCTAATTCAGGTTGACGTCGCGGCCCGCCGACTTGATCGACACCGAGAAGCCGGCGAGCAGATCGATCAACGAGATCACCATCAGCGTGAAGAAGACTGAGTGCGCCGCGCCCTGGACAAGCAGGAACTCGACGAGGAAGGCGACGAACACAAACGTCGAGAGCAAATGATCGACGACAGAGGTGTTCGACGTGCGGGTCGCCTTCACGATCTCGACGAAGAAGAGGATAAGCGCGATCACGATCAGCACGTCTCCGAGCGTCATTGTCCACACGCCGCCGGACATCATCTGGACCGACAGGAGCTGCGTGGCCCACACGTCGCCGGGATCGCCGCCGAACACGCCCGTCAGGCCGAGATTGTAGAGAATGAAAGGTATGATCAGCAGCGGCACGGCGCCTAGCATCGTCTGTCTCCCCGGACGAAGGACTCGGCGCTGACTAACAGGGCCGACCGCTGGCGCGTCAAGGCTCACAAAACGAAAAAGGCCGGCGCAAGGCCGGCCTTTGAAGTCCTGCGTCCGGAAAGCCTCAGCTCTCCTTCGGCTCCAGCACCTGCCGGCCCTTGTACATGCCGGTCTTCAGGTCGATGTGGTGCGGACGGCGCATTTCGCCGGAATTCTTGTCCTCGACATAGGTCGGGGCCTTCAGCGCGTCGGCCGAGCGGCGCATGCCGCGCTTGGACGGCGACGTTTTTCTTTTTGGAACAGCCATGGATCACTCCACCAGATCGGTCAAAAGCCCGTCACGCGCCCGATAGATTGGGCCGCTCAGACGGACCGGTATCTTCTGAAAGTCGGGTGCCTATACACAAGGGATGCGGGTTTGACCAGCATTCCGGAGATATTTTTTGTCGCGGGCCGACCGGCGGAACCACCTATTTAAAGCCAATGCAGTTGAACTGCGTCGTTCCCGCCTGCGCGACGCGTTTTTCGACATTGGCGGCGAGCCTTTTCAGTCCATTGCCGGGCTTTGCGGGGTTTCGGGCGATCGGATTTGGCAGTGTGACGGCGAGCAGGGAGGCCTGGCGACGGCTCAAGTCCTTGGCGGACTTGCCGAAATGATACTGGGACGCGGCTTCGATCCCGTAGATGCCCGGCCCCCATTCAGCGATATTCAGGTAGATTTCCATGATGCGCCGTTTTGAGAGCACCACGTCCATGTAAATGGCGAAGGGTATCTCAATTACTTTGCGGATCGTGCCGAACGGCCGGTGCCAGAGGTAAAGGTTCTTGACGGTCTGCATCGGGATCGTGGAGGCGCCGCGCACCCCCTCCCCCTCGAGCGCGTCCTGCACGACGGCGCTCAGTTCCGCGAAATCGACCCCGCGATGCCAGCAGAACTGCCCGTCCTCCGACATGATGACCGACTTGACCAGCGCCGGCGCGACATCGTCGATCGGCACCCAGCGGCGGTCGTAGCCGTTCAGCGTCACCACCTCGCCAACCATGCGCGCCGAGATCGGATGGACGAAGGGCGGCCAGTAGAGGAGCGTGAGAACCGTCGGAATCGCTCCCAGAACGACGCAGGTCCAGAAGGCACGGCGCAACCAGACTCGTAGCCCGGCCCGCTTTCGCCCCCTCGCTCTCGCCATTCCTGGCCCTTCCTCGTCAGGCTCGACGATCGGCGCCGACACGCTCTCATACCTTGTTGTCACGGATCACCCGAATAAAGGCGACAAACGCCGTGCGCAACGCTTGATCGGCACAATCCGCAGCCTGGCTTGACCCCAGAACTGGTTGCCGTAAACGCTTCAGCCATGGTCGAAACCGCTGATCTGTCGTTTACGGACGCCCTGGAACGGCGCGCCCGCTCCATCGAAGCGCTGCTGGACCGGATCCTTCGCCAGGAGCCGGAAGCGGGCGAAACGATGCGTCCGAAACGTCTGCTCGACGCCATGCGCCACGGCGTTCTGAACGGCGGCAAGCGGCTGAGACCCTTCCTTGTGATGGAAAGCGCTGCCCTGTTCGGCGCGGACAACGAGGCGGCGGAGCGGGTCGCGGCGGCGCTGGAATGCATCCATTGCTATTCGCTGATCCATGACGATTTGCCGGCCATGGACGACGACGATTTGAGGCGCGGACAGCCCACGGTCCACAAGGCCTTCGATGAAGCGACCGCCATTCTTGCCGGCGACAGCCTTTTGACTATTGCCTTTGATGTTGTCGTTGCCCCTGAGACCGAGCTGCCGCCGACGGCAAAGGTCGACCTCGTTTCCGAACTTGCCCGCGCGGCAGGCATTGGCGGCATGGTTGGAGGTCAAGCCCTTGATCTTGCAGCGGAAAAGAAGGCCCCCGACGAAGTCGGCATCATCACATTGCAGGCTATGAAGACCGGTGCGCTGATCCGTTTTGCGTGCGAGGCGGGGGCGATAGTTGCCGTTGCCAAACCGGAGGATCGCGAGCGGCTCGCGGCCTTCGGATCCGCGGTTGGGCTGGCTTTTCAACTTGCGGACGACCTGCTCGACCTCACCTCCGACGAACAGACGCTCGGCAAGGCCGCTGGCAAGGACGTCGCGGCCGGCAAGGCCACGCTTGCAGCACTTCACGGACCCGCATGGGCGCAGACGCAGCTCTTCGGCCTGGTCGAGCAGGCCAATGCCTTGCTGGAGCCCTTCGGCGAAAGGGCGGCGATGCTTCGGGAAGCCGCCAAATTCGTTGCGATCCGGCGCAGTTGAGCGGCGCTTGCCGCGTTAACAAACGGAATTTTAATGTAAATGATGCGTAATCGCCCGCATTAAGGTTTTCCGTATTCGTTGCGGGGCGTATGCGTGCCTAAGTACTCGTCCTTCATCCGGTCGATCCGGATTCGTTATCTTTCCGGCTTATTTATCATTGCCGTTGCCGCCGCATGCATCATGCTGGCCCTCAACAGCTATAATAACTACAGCCACAAGGTCGACCGCATCAGCGGAGACCTGACGACCTTTTCGCAGGACCTCAGGAACGCCACCAATTTTGCCGAGCAGGCCGTACGCAACTGGCGCCCGGACACGCGGGCTCAGCTTGCGAGTGCGGCGTGGGGCCATGTCGAAACGCTGAACGGCGGCATCAACATCATTTCCGGCGAGATCGCTGCCATTCGTCCCAAGTTCTCAAAAAAAGCCGCGGACGAAATCACCGCCGCCTCGATCAACGACGATCTTTTCTGGACCTCGCGCGACATCGTCCGCAATCTCGGCCTCCTCGCCGCCGCCGAGAAGGCCGATGAGTGGAGCTACCGCGAAATCCGCAACCAGAACGACCTTTTCGCGCAGCCGGCCATTGCGCGCGCCAAGAAAGCCATGGACGACGAGCGGCGGTTGACCGAAGCGCAAAGCGACACGCTGCTCCTGTGGGCTAGCGGCCTGCTGATCGCCGTTTTAGGTGTCGTTGCTTTTTCCGTCTTCCGCCCGATGGAGCGAGCCATCCACCGCGCCTTCGATGAATCCGCCGCGCTGCTGGTCAAGGCCGAGGCCGCGGACCGCGCGAAGTCCGAGTTCCTCGCCAATATGAGCCATGAAATCCGCACGCCGATGAACGGCGTGCTCGGCATGGCGGAACTGCTCGCCAAGACCGATCTCAATCCGCGTCAGAAGACCTTCACGGATGTCATCGTGAAGTCAGGCAACGCGCTGATCACGATTATCAACGACATCCTCGACTTCTCGAAGATCAGCGCCGGGCAGCTAACGCTCGACCCCGCACCGTTTGCACTCGCCGAAGCCGTCGAGGACGTTGCAACACTTATCTCCGCGCGCGTCGCGGAAAAGAATTTGGAAATGATCGTGCGGGTCGATCCGCGGCTGCCGCGTCACCTCGTTGGCGACGTCGGTCGTTTCCGGCAGATCACCACCAACCTTCTGGGCAATGCGGTGAAGTTCACCGAAAAGGGGCACGTCCTGATCGACGTATCCGGCGATGTGATCGACGGTGTCGCGCGGTTACACGTGCGGGTCGAGGACACCGGCATAGGTATCCCGTCAGACAAGCTGCAGAGCGTGTTCGAAAAGTTCGCGCAGGTTGATTCATCGTCCACGCGTCGTCACGAAGGCACCGGTCTGGGTCTCGCCATCGCCGCCCGCCTTGTCGACCTGATGGGCGGCACCATCGGGCTCGAGAGCGAAGTCGGTCGCGGCTCGGTCTTCTGGTTCGATGTTCTGCTGCCTGTGCATCATGAGCACGAAGCGGAAGCGATTGTCCCGGTGGACGTCAGCGGTGCGCGCGTTCTCATCATCGACGACAATCAGGTCAATCGCGACATCCTGCTCGAACAGCTCAGGAGCTGGGGATTTGACTGCGCGGCCGCCGAAAGCGGCGCGGTGGGCCTGGCATTCCTCGACCGCGCCGCGCAACTCGGTGCGCGCGTCGATTGCGTGATTCTCGACTACCAGATGCCCGGCATGAACGGTGCGGACGTCGCCAAGGCGATGTCGTCTGACTCGCGCACCGACAACATCCCGATCGTGTTGCTCACCTCTGTCGATCAGGTCGATTTCGGCCGACTGGTGCTCGATTTCGGTATCGCGGCGCACCTCACCAAGCCAGCGCGCTCTTCGGCTCTGCTGGGGACCGTCATAGCTGTCATCCAGAAAGCACGCAGCAATTTCGGCAAAGCGGCCGCATTTATACGGCCGGCACCGGATGCGCCGGTCACCGTGCTCAGGCCGCAGATCGTCACGCAGTCTCAACCTGCAGTCACCGACACTCGCGAGGCACAAGCGCTGCAGTCTTCGGCACCGCTCGATATTCTGATCGCCGAGGACAATGAGGTGAACCAACTCGTCTTCGGGCAAATCTTGAACAGCCTAAACCTCTCCTATCGCATTGCGGGCAACGGTCGCACGGCGGTCGAGATGTGGCGGTCGCTAAAGCCGAAGGTGATTCTGATGGACGTCTCGATGCCCGAGATGAACGGCTACGAGGCTGCCCGCGCGATCCGCGAAGCCGAACAGGCGACCGGCGCCCACATCCCGATCATCGGTGTCACTGCCCACGCGCTGAAAGGCGATCGCGAAAAGTGCATCGAAGCCGGCATGGACGATTACCTGCCCAAGCCGATCTCGCCTGATCGCCTCGGCGCCAAGATCGGGACTTGGCTCAGCGAAAACGCGCTGGCGAAGACAGCATAGCCTACCAGTTCCGCATCACGACGCACGCGCCGCCAGCACCGCGAAGCTGCTGGCATAAAATGTCGGCATTGGCGCGGTTGTCGATGCCGATGCGAACTGCATAAACCCCGCGCCGGCCAATTGGCGTGCGGACACGGCTGACGACCGGCTCATAGTCTGCGAGTAACACACCGTAGCGACCCTTCACGCGTTGCCACTGTTTGATCGCTGCCGAGCGGCGGAAGTTGCCTGCTACCTGAATGCCCCAAGGCTTCAGATGCACATTCGCCATCGCGACCGTCTCAAAATCGACGACCGGCATGGCCCGGCATGCGTCGTCGAAGCTCTTCTTTTCATCAAGGGGTCGGATGACACCTGCATAAGCACGGTCGGAAAAGCTCTCCGGCGCTTCGCCCATGATATCGAGCACATAGCTCTCTGTCTCTAGCGGCAAGAATCCGCCGCGGTCGAGCCAACGCGATACGCGCGCTTCTCCGGCGTTGTAAGCAGCGGCTGCTAGACCGAGATTGCCGTAATCGTCTTTCAACTCGCGGAGATATTCGGCCGAAGCGGAAATCGCCTGCTCAACGTCGAAAGAATCTTCCAGGCCACGCAGCGCTGCCGTGCCCGGCATGAACTGTGCGATGCCTTCTGCTCCGGCGGGACTGACTGCATTCGGATCGAAGCGGCTCTCTTTCCAGATCAGCCGCGCGAAGAACGCTTCCGGCAACGCGTATTGCTTCGCGTTCGTTTCGATCAGATCGCAAATGCGGTGGATCGTGATTGGCCGATTGCGCCCTGGCGGATCTGCAAGCGCCGACGAAACAAACACCACGATAACAGCAGCGGCAAGAACCGCGCGCATCAAACTATTCCGCCGCCTGCCTGCCGGTCTGGCCGAAGCGGCGCTCTATGTATTCGGCGACCATCTTCTGAAAGTCCTCGGCTATGTCCGGACCACGCAGCGTTGCAGCCTTGCGGCCGTCGACGAAAACCGGCGCCGTCGGCGTCTCGCCGGTGCCGGGCAGCGAGATTCCGATGTCGGCGTGTTTTGATTCACCCGGACCGTTGACAATGCAGCCCATCACCGCAACCTTCAACTCCTCGACGCCCGGATATTTTTCGCGCCAGACCGGCATGTTCTTGCGGATGTCGTCCTGAATGGTTTGCGCCAACTCTTGGAACACGGTCGATGTCGTGCGGCCACAGCCGGGGCACGCGGCGACGATCGGCACGAACTGGCGAAATCCCATTGTCTGCAGCAGTTCCTGCGACACCTGGACTTCGCGTGTGCGGTCACCATTCGGTTCCGGCGTCAGCGATATGCGGATGGTATCGCCAATGCCTTGCTGCAGGAGGATGCCCATCGCGGCCGACGAAGCGACAATACCCTTGGAACCCATACCCGCTTCAGTGAGGCCGAGATGCAGTGCATGGTCCGAGCGCTTCGCCAACTCTGTGTAGACCGCGATCAAATCCTGCACCTGGCTCACCTTGGCCGACAGGATGATCCGATCGCGCGGGAGGCCGATCTCTTCCGCCATGTCCGCCGACAGCAATGCAGACTGGACGATCGCCTCGCGCATGACCTGCTGCGCTGTCAAAGGCGAGCCGTTCTTCTGGTTTTCGTCCATGAGCCGGGTCAGCAGTTCCTGGTCAAGCGACCCCCAGTTCACGCCAATACGCACGGGTTTGCCGTAGCGGATCGCCATCTCGACGATCGCGCCGAACTGCTTGTCCTTCTTTTCCTTGAAGCCGACATTGCCCGGATTGATGCGGTACTTCGCCAGCGCCTCGGCGCAGGCCGGGTGATCTGCCAGCAGCTTATGGCCGATATAGTGAAAGTCTCCGACCAGCGGCACGTTGATGCCAAGCCGGTCGAGCCTGTCCTTGATCGCAGGAACCGCGGCAGCACTTTCGTCGCGGTCGACCGTAATACGCACGATTTCCGATCCGGCACGATGCAGCGCCGCTACCTGCGCTACTGTCTGATCGATGTCTGCCGTATCGGTGTTGGTCATCGACTGGACGACAACGGGCGCACCGCCGCCGACCATCACGCCGCCAACATCGACGCCGACGGAATGCCTGCGCGGAAAAGGAGAGGAAAAGTACCCGGTCATATCGGGCGAACCTTTGAGAAACCGCATCTGAGGTGGAACATGAGAGGCAATCTGTCAACGTTGCCGGACAATAGGTCGCGCGTGTGACGGTCTTACGGCCGGATCGCCTGTTCGACCATGGCGATCAGCGTTTTTACGGTTGCGGCCTGGCAGTCATTGTCGCCGCGGCGCATCTTCAGCCCATCGAGCGCATCCAGCATGATATCGGCCATATGCTGGGCGCTAAGTCCGCGGCGGCTAAGATCGGTTCCCTTTATGTCCGCCTCGCGGGCAATTGCGCCGGCAAGCAATCCGGAGATCTTGCCCCGGCACTCTTCGATGATGTCGCCGGCAAGGCGATTGCCCAAATCCATCAATTCGGCACCGTGTGGTGACTCTTCGACCTCCCTTTTCATGGCGATGAAAGAGGCGTCGAACGAGCGCGTGACGCGGTCGGCAAACACCGCATCCGAAGGCAGCTCCGTCGACCAGGTGGCGACCATTCTGCCGCAGATGACGGCCACCAGCGCCCGATAGATTTCGGTCTTGTTCTTGAACTGGAGATAGAGCGCCGGCCGCGACACTTCAGCAGCACGCGCAATGTCATCCATCGTTGTGCGATCGAAACCGTACGCGAGAAAGACTTTCATCGCGCCTTCGAGGATTCGCGCGCGCTTCGGGTCTGCATCCAGTTCCAGTTTTTCCAAGACGTCCAAAATTGGCTTTCCGTCACATGTTGACATTCTGACGGATTTTGTCAGAATGTTCAAGAGCGGCCGTTAAGGCTTGCGCGGCATAGACGACAACGATGGGTATCCCTATGCGCCTCACCGTGAACGGACAAGCCATCGACCTCGAAGCTGATCCAGAGATGCCCCTGCTCTGGGCGTTGCGTGATCTGGCCGGCATCATGGGTCCAAAGTTCGGGTGCGGAATTGCTGCTTGCGGTGCGTGCACCGTGCTCATCGACGGACAGCCTGTGCGTTCCTGCTCGCTCCCTGTCGGATCGGCGGCAGGCGAAATCACCACGATCGAAGGGATCTCCACGAACGGCGAGCTGCATCCGGTGCAGCAGGCGTGGCTCGAGGAGCAGGTGTCGCAGTGCGGCTACTGCCAAGCCGGGCAGATCATGAGCGCGGTGGCGCTGATCGAAGAAATCCCTGAGCCGACCGACGAAGACATCGACAACGCTATGGGCGGCAATCTCTGCCGCTGCGGCACTTATCCCCGTATCCGCACGGCCATCAAGAAGGCAGCACAGCTCAAGCTGGCGAGGGCCTGAAAATGGCGTCGATTCGCAAGATCGCTCGCCGCACCTTCCTGTTTGGCGCAGCTGCTGTCGCCGGCGGGGCAGTGTTCGGCTACTGGTATTACAAGCGCCCTTATCCCAACCCGCTTGAAGACAGCCTTGCCGAAGGCGAGGCGACCTTCAATCCCTATGTGAAGATCGCCTCGGACAACACGATCACCGTGATCGCGCCGCGCGCCGAGATGGGCCAGGGCATTTCCACCACGCTCGCCGCCTTCGTCGCCGAAGAGCTTGACGTGACGCTGGACAAAGTGACGGTGGAGCACGGCCCGGCTTCCTACGCCTATTTCAACGCGGCCATGCTGTCGGAATCGGCACCGTTCAATTTCTTCGATGACAGCGCGATCGCGGAGACAGTGCGGTCCGCGATCGGCATGGTCGGCAAAGTGCTGGCAGTGCAGGGGACCGGCGGGTCAGCCTCCACCCGTGACGGTTTTGACAAGATGCGTCAGGCGGGTGCCGCGACGCGCATCCTGCTGGTCCAAGCCGCTGCGGCAAAATTCAAAGTCCCAGCCCGTGAGCTCACGACCGACAACGGCTCGATCGTCCACAAACCCTCCGACCGCAGCGTGACGTATGGAGAGGTCGCACTCGACGCGGGCAAGCTACCACCACCCGGCGAAGTAACCCTCAAGGACAAGTCCGCGTGGAAGCTGCTCGGCAAGTCGCAGCCCCGCGTCGACATGCTCGACAAGGTTACCGGCGCGCCGATCTTCGGCATCGATGTTCAACTGCCCGACATGCTGTACGGCACGGTGCGCATGAGCCCGGTGTTCGGCGCGAAGCCGGTGAAGGCTGACCTGTCGAAGGCCAAGAAGATGCCTGGCGTGGTGAAGATCGTGCCGCTCGAAACAACCTATGGAAGCGGGTTCGGCGTGATCGCGGATAACACCTGGGCGGCGTTCAAGGCCGCCGAGGCGATCGAGGTCGAGTGGGAAAAGCCGGTCAATCCGCCAGACAGCGCCGGGCTGATGCAGATCATCGCCGACGCAGCAGCCGCCGGGGACGGGTCGGTCATGCGTGATGACGGCGACGTCGACGTCGCTTTCGCCGACGCACCGCGCGATCGCATGGTAGAAGCCGAGTACCGCGTGCCGTATCTGTCGCACGCGCCGATGGAGCCCATGAACTGCACCGCACAGTTGAAGGACGGTGCGCTGACCGTGTGGGCGCCCAACCAGGCGCCGACGATCGTGCGCTGGCTCTGCGCCGATCTTGTCGGCGTGCCGCAGGACAAAACGACTGTTCACACCACCTCCATGGGCGGCGCTTTCGGCCGGCGCGGTGAGATCGACTATTCGCTGTACGCCACGCTGCTTGCCAAGGAAGCGGAGGGCCGGCCGGTGAAGGTGACGTGGACGCGCGAGGAAGACACGCGGCACGACTGCTATCGACCGGCGTCGATTGCAAAAATGCAGGCGCGGTTGGCCGACGATGGCATGCCGGTCGCGGTCGACATGCGTATTGCGGGACAATCGCTGATCGACAGCCTTGTGGGTCGCATATTTCCCGGCCAGTCCGGACTTGGACCGGACAAGACGATCACTGACGGCTCGCACGACCAGCCTTACACGATCCCGAACTATCGCGTCACCGGCATCAAGGTTCCGCTTACGATTCCCGTCAGCTTCTGGCGTTCGGTCGGCGCATCGCAGAACGGATTCTTCCATGAAAGCTTCATGGACGAGATCGCGGCCGCCGGAAAAGTTGATCCGGTCGAGATGCGGCGCAAGTTGATGAAGGACTTTCCGACTGCGCTGGCCGTCATCAATAAGGTTGCCGAAATGTCGAACTGGGGCGAAGCGCTGCCGGCCGGCAAGGCGAAGGGCGTCGCCTTTACGCTCGCCTTCGGCAGCTGGTGCGGACAGGTCATCCAGGTCGCCGATACGCCCGCAGGCATCAAGCTCGAGAAGATGTGGATTGCCGTCGATGTCGGCACCGCGCTCGATCCGTCGATCATCGAGGCGCAACTGTTTTCCGGCGCGATTTACGGACTGTCCGCGGCGATGGGTCAGGAGATCACGTTCAAGGACGGCATGGTGGAGCAGTCTAACTTCCACGACTACGACGCGCTGCGCATTCACCAGTCGCCTGCCTTCGAGGTGGCGGTGCTGGAGAACTATCACAAGATGGGAGGTGTCGGAGAAGTTGGAACGCCGCCGGCGGCACCCGCTCTGGCCAATGCAGTCTTCGCCCTCACCGGCAAGCGAATCCGTTCATTGCCACTGAGCAAAGAGGTGGCCTTCGCATGAGGCGGATCGCCACATTGCTGACAGCTCTTGCCATTGCTGCGATTGCTCACAATGCGGTCGCGCAAGAAGCCCCACCCGTATCGCCGCCGACCACCGTCGATCCGGCAAAGGGCCTCCCCGAATGGGAGAAGATTTACGCGGTCTTTTCTCACCCGCGCTGCGCAAGCTGCCACGTCGAAGACGACCACCCGCGCTGGTCGGGCGAGCACTACGGCGGAACCCGATTTCACGCGTTTAACGTGCAACGCGGCGAAGATGGCTCAGGCTTCGGTAACGCCGGCCTGCGCTGTACGACCTGCCATTTCGACAGCAATTCCAATGTTTTGCACGGCCCACCCGGTGCGCCGAATTGGCACCTGGCACCAGTTGAGATGGCCTGGTGGGAAAAATCCTCGGCAGAAGTGTGCGCGCAGATCAAGGATCCGGCACGCAATGGCGACCGCACTTTGGAGGAGGTTGCGGATCATATTCGCGACGACAAACTGGTCGCTTGGGGCTGGGCTCCGGGACCCGGCCGCGAGCCCGCTCCAGGCTCTGCTGAAGAAACATTCCAGGCGCTGCAAAATTGGGCAGCATCTGGTTCACCATGCCCGTCAAACTAATGAGATCATGAAAAATTCTGACTATATTGCAGTGCAAACTTGATGTAGAAGTCCGCCGCGCTTTGGAATGCTTCCGGGGCGCATTGAATGTGGTTGTCGGTGCACCCATATCGGAACCGATGCCGAAAATGTGAAGAGCGCCGGCTTGCCCTGACCTGCGCCACGGAAAGCGACCATGAAGTTCAGGTTTCACAAGCTGGCGGCGATTGCCGTCCTGATCGGTTTCAGTGCCTGGATCGCCACCGGCGAGTTCTCCTCCGTTGGCAGCGCGCAGAGCGAAGGTGGCCAGGAAGAAGCCGCCCCCAAAGCGGAAGAGGTAAAGCCGGTTGTCCGAACCGTCGCGGTCGTCATGCCGCCGCGCGTTCAGCATGCGCGCGCCATCCGGATCGCGGGTCAGACGCAGGCCAATCAGCGCGCCGTGCTGACCACCCGCGCCGCAGGCGTCATCGGTGAGCTGCCGGTGAAGAAGGGCAGCGTCGTCAAGAAAGGCGACGTCGTTCTCGTCCTCAACGCCGAAGACAAACTGGCAATGATCGATATGGCGAAAGCGCTCGTCGCACAGCGCGAAGCTGAGTTTGCTGCTGCGCAGCGGCTGGCGGATACTGGCAACATGCCGAAGCTCCAGCTGGAGACGGCGCGCGCCGCATTGGCAGCTGCCAAGTCCCAGCTCGAGGCAGCAACCGCCGAACTCGCCCGCAACGAAGTTCGCGCGCCGTTCGATGGCATCATAGACCGCGTCGATGTCGAGCAGGGAAGCTCTGTCGGACAGGGCGCGCAGGTCGCGACGCTCCTCAATCTCGATCCAATCATCGCAGCAGGCGAGGTAAGCGAGCGCGATCTCGGCTATCTCAAGGTCGGTGACGAGTCCGACATCAAGCTGGTCAATGGCAAGACCGTCGCCGGTACGCTCCGCTGGATCAGCCGCGACGCTTCATCGACGACGCGCACCTTCCCGCTCGAAGTCGCGATTCCGAATGCGGAAGGCGCGATCCCTGCGGGCATGACGGCGGAGATCACGTTGAAGACCGAACCGGCCGATGCGGTGATTCTGCCGCGTTCAGTGGTGACGCTTTCGAACAACGGCGACCTCGGCATCCGTGCCGTCGATAAGGACGCGAAGGTCGTCTTCTATCCGATCGACCTCGTCGACGACACAACCACCGGTCTCGTGCTTGGCGGCATTCCGGCTGACGCGCGCATCATCGTAGCGGGCCAGGATTTGGTCGCCGACGGCGACACTGTGAACCCCGTCGAGGCCGACCAGGAAACCATCGATCGCCTCATCGGCGAAGTTTCGGGCGGAACGCAATAAGGCCGTAAGCATGGACATCGTTAAACTTGCGATCCGAAATGCACGTCTGACTCTTTCGATCCTGGTCTTCCTGGTGATCGCCGGTGCGCTCGCCTATCAGGCCGTGCCGAAGGAAGCAGAGCCGGACGTCGCCATTCCCATCATGTATGTCAGCCTGGCGTATCAGGGCATCTCGCCGGAAGATTCCGAGCGGCTACTGCTTCGCCCGGTCGAGACTCAGCTCAAGAACCTCAAAGGCCTCAAGGAAATGCGGTCCGCCGCCTATCAGGGCGGCGGTTTCGTTCTGGTCGAGTTCGACCCGTCGACAGATCTCGGCGATGCGCTGGTCGATACGCGCAACAAGGTGCAGGACGCCAAGCGCGATCTACCGCAGGGCGCCGAAGAGCCAACCGTGACCGAGGTCAACATCTCCGAGTTCCCGGTGCTCGTCATCACACTCTCTGGCAACGTGCCGGAGCGCGCGCTGGTGACAGCCGCGAAGGAACTTCGCGATCGCATCGAGGAAGTACCGGGCGTGCTGGAAGGCACGATCCAGGGTTCGCGCGACGAGCTCGTCGAGGCAATCATCGATCCTGTGAAACTCTCGTCCTACGGCCTGCAGCTCGATCAGCTGATCCAGGGCATCGGCGCTTCGAACAGTCTTGTGGCCGCCGGCGCGATCGAAGGCGAGGAGGGCAAGTACTCGGTAAAGGTGCCGTCTCTCATCGAGACACCCGAAGATGTCGCGCGGCTACCTGTCGTCGCCGGCCCGAAAGCGGTTGTGCAGGTACAGGATCTCGCGACGGTGCGCTCGACCTTCAAGGACGCCGAGACGATCACGCGCTTGAACGGCAAGCCGGCAATCGCGATCGAGGTGAAGAAGCGCGTTGGCGCCAACATCGTCCAGACGATCGATGGCGCCAAGGCCGTGGCCGACGCGTTCCAGAAGCAGGTGCCGGAAGGCATGGAGGTTACGTACACCCAGGACAAGTCGGTGTTCGTGAACCAGCTGCTGAACGACCTGCAGAACCACGTGATGATCGCGGTCATCCTGGTCTTCATCGTCATTCTCTACGCGCTGTCCGGCCGCGCATCCCTACTGATCGGACTCGCGATCCCATCATCATTCCTGATGGGCATCCTGCTGCTCGCCATGATGGGCTACACGATCAACATGATCGTGCTGTTCAGCCTGATCCTTGCTGTCGGAATGCTCGTCGACGACGCGATTATCGTCACTGAGTTCGCCGAACGTCGAATGTCGGAAGGCATGCATAAGGCCGAAGCTTTTGAGCTCGCCGCGAAACGTATGGCCGGTCCGGTCGTCGCAGCGACGATGACCCGTATCGCCGCCTTCTCGCCTCTGCTCTTCTGGCCGGGCATTGTCGGCGACTTCATGAAGTACTTGCCGATCACGCTGATCGTCACGCTCGCAGCGTCAATGGCTTACGCGCTGATCTTCGCGCCGACACTCGGCGCGATGTTTGCGAAGGCACCAATCCACGATGAACATGAAACCCGCGACGGCGTCTATATGGCGATCGTGAAACGCGCGGTGCGTTATCCGATAACGGTTCTGGTTCTTACCGTGGCGCTGCTCGGCGGTTCGATCTGGGCTTACGGACAATTCGGCAAGGGCGTCGAGTTCTTCCCATCTGTCGAGCCGGACTACGGCCTGCTCTACGTGCATGCGCGCGGCAACCTCTCTCTTGCCGAGATGGATTTCGCGACCAAGGAAGCTGAAAGCCGGATCCTCGGCTGGCCCGGAATCAAGTCGGTCTACACCCGCGCCGGTAAGGCGCAGGGCGGTGGCCAGGACATCCCGGAAGATGTTGTTGGCGTTATCCAGTACGAGTTCATCGACTGGCGCCAGCGCAAACCAGCGCACCAGATCCTCGACGAACTTCGCGTCGCGATGGCCGGCATTCCCGGTGTGGATGTCGAGGTCCGCGTTCCCGATGCAGGCCCACCCACTGGCAAGCCGGTTCAGCTTCGACTCTCCGCGGTCAACCCGGAAGGGTTGAACGAGAAAGCCAAGGAGATGGCCGCAGCGCTCGCTAAGGTGCCAGGCGTGATCGACGTGTCCGACGGTCTGCCGCCTCCTGGCGTCGACTGGGCAATCGAGGTCAATCGCAACAAGGCAGCCCAATACGGCATCAGCCCAATGTCGGTCGGCACGGTTGTGCAGCTCGTCACCACGGGCCTGAAGCTCACCGACTATCGCCCGGCGGGCGCCGACGACGCAGTCGATATCCGCCTCCGCTTGCCCGAGGACCGCCGTACGCTGTCGACGCTCGATGAACTGCGCGTACAGACCTCGCAAGGCGCAGTGCCAATCTCGAACTTCGTCGTCCGCAAGCCCGAGCAGCGCGTTGGCATCCTGAACCGCATCGACGGCGAGCGCACGATCACCGTGCAAGCCAACGTCGCATCTGGTTTCCAGGTGGCCGCGGTTCAGGCCGATGTCGCCAAGCTCATGAACGAGACGGACCTCGGCAACATCAACTGGAAGCTCGCCGGTTCCAACGAAGACAGCGCCGAAGCGTCTGCCTTCCTTGGCAACGCGTTTGGCGCCGCGATCTTCCTGATCTTCATCGTGCTGCTCGCGCAGTTCAACAAGTTCACCAGCGTGTGGCTGGTGTTGTCCTGCGTCGTCATGGCAACGGTCGGCGCGCTGCTCGGAATGCTGCTAACCGGCCAGGCGTTCGTCATCGTCATGTCGGGTATCGGCGTGATCGCGCTGGCAGGCGTGGTGGTGAACAACAACATCGTGTTGATCGACACCTACGACCGGCTGCGCGAAGAAGGCTGGAGCAAGATGGATGCCGTGCTGCAGACTTGCCGCGAGCGCGCTCGCCCGGTCGTGCTGACGGCAGCCTCGGCGGTGCTCGGCGTTCTGCCGATCGCCTTCGGCCTTGGCCTCGAAATCTTCCACCACGAGACGACGATCAACGCGCCGTCGACGCAATGGTGGATCGCGCTCTCGTCGGCGATCGTGTTCGGCCTGTCTTTTGCAACGGTCCTCACACTGGTCGTCACACCGGCCATGCTGATGGTTTTCACGCGTGAGAAACAGAAAGGCCGCCGCCGCGGCTGGTTCTCGCGACTTTTCCGGCGCGGCAAGCTGGTTACCGGGCCGACGCCGCCAGCCACGGCTGAACCCGAGCATGTATCGGCGCCGATCCCCTTCCCGAAGGCCGCCGAATAACGGCTCGGGACTGATTTAGCGCAACAGCGAACAGGGCCGGCGGGGAACCGCCGGCCCTGTTCGCGCATTGAAGCTCCGATTTTTACAGCCTTGCGGAGATTTCAATGACCCTTACCACCATTCTGATCATTGTTCTTATCCTCATCCTGCTCGGCGCAATTCCGACCTGGCCTCATTCGCGTGGCTGGGGCTACGGGCCGTCCGGCATTGTCGGCGTGATCCTCGTCATCCTCCTGATCCTGGTTCTCATGGGCAGGATTTGACGGACCGGCAGGCTGTCTAGCTGGACTTATGCGATCGGCGCACGTTCGTTGACGGACGTTTCGCCGTGATCAAAATCCGCGGCCTTCGCCAGATTGGCGAGGGCCGCCACCACGAGTAGCAGCCCCGACAGCGCGATGAAGACCGGCGAAAAGCCAGTTTCCTCGGCGACGAATCCGATGCTGGATGGAGCAAAGAGTATGCCGGCGTAGCCCATAGTGGTCGCCACGCTCATCGCCGCGCCGGAAGAGATGCCGGGCAGGTTGCCGGCCGCCGAAAAAACGATCGGCACGGTGTTGGCAACCGCAAGCCCGCAGATCGCGAATGCGAGGATGACAAGAAACGGCGTCGGCGCAAGCGCGGCCGCGAGCATGGCCACGGCGGACAGAAAAGAGCATACGCGCAGCGTCAGAACACCGCCGAAGCGGTTGCGCACGCTATCGCCGACGAAACGCATCAGCGCCATCGCGCCGGCAAAGAAGGCATAGGCAAGGCCTGCGACACCGAGGTCCGCCCCCTTCTCCTGGGTCATGTAAAGCGCCCCCCAATCGAGCACTGCGCCCTCGGACACAAAAAGGAACATCGCCATCAGTCCGAGCAGATAGGGCGTCGGGCTGGTGGGGATGGACAGGCCGACGCGCTTCTTCTGATCGGCGCCAGCGGGCCGCTCCGGATCATGCAGAATGTTCGGCACCGCGATGACGGCGACACCGAAGGCTAGGACGGCAACGATCGCCGCATGAGTCGTTGGACCGAGCGACTGCAGCATAAAGCCGCCCAATCCGCCTCCCGCAAAGCCGCCAAGACTCCAGAAGCCATGCATCGACGACATCACCGCCCTGCCGAGCTTGCGCTCGACGGTGACGGTCGCGGCGTTCATCGCGACGTCGGTACAGCCGATGAACGCGCCGAATGCGATCATCGTAACTGCCGATAGAGCAACTGTGGGCGACAGCACGACCAGGAGCAGTCCGAACGCCTGAAGCAGTCCGAATGTGCTGAGCACCGGCCGCTGGCCGAAGCGCGCCATCAACCATCCGCACCAGGGCATGCTGATGAGCGCACCGATGCCGAAGCAAAAAATCAACAACCCCAGGGTGGATTCGGTAATCGACAGCCGCGTCAGAACCAGTGGGATCTGCGGCGCCCAGCTCCCGGCCATGAAGCCGTTTGTTAGGAACATCGCGGCGACTGCCCAGCGGCCGCGAGCCGCAGATTGCATGACGTTCGTAGCGTCCATGGGAAAGCTCTGTTGAGACGGCGCGGAAGCTAAATCGGTTCAGCGAAGTGTCAAGCCGATTGGCCGATCACTCTTTGGACCACGCTGCAATGATCACCCGAAAACGATCAGCAGATCTTTCGCGTCGATCTGGTCTCCCGCCCTGACCAGGACCTCCGCCACCGTGCCGTCTCGCTCGGCATGCAACGCCGTTTCCATCTTCATCGCTTCGATGGACAGCAGCACGTCACCTGCTTTCACCGGCTGACCCGGGTTGACCGCGATCGTCGATATGACGCCCGGCATCGGTGCGCCGAGATGCGCTTCATTCCCGGCTTCTGCTTTGCGCCTGAGCTTGCCGTTCGACGCACCATGCGCCCGGTCAGGCACCTTGACGCGCCGTGGCTGGCCGTTGAGCTCGAAGAACACGGTCACCATGCCCTTCTCGTCGACATCGCCGATCGCGAGGCAACGGATCACCAGCGTCTTGCCCTTCTCGATGTCGACGAAGATTTCGCCCTCCGAAGCCATGCCATAGAAGTAGGTCGGTGTCGGCAGCACGCTGACAGGGCCATACATGTCCTGTGCAGCGGCAAAGTCGGAGAACACCTTCGGATACATTAGCCACGAGGCAAACTCGAACTCGTCGAGTTTGCGGCCGAGCTTCTCTTCGATCTCCCTGCGACCGGCAGAAAGGTCGGCGTCCTTCAGCAAGGAGCCGGGCCTGACCGTGATCGGCTTCTCTCCCTTCAGAACTTTCTTCTGCAGCTTTTCCGGCCAACCGCCGGGCGACTGGCCCAGATCGCCGCGCAGCATGGACACCACAGAGTCGGGAAAGGCGATGTCGCGCGACGGGTTCTCGACGTCGGCGACCGTCAAATCCTGGCTGACCATCATCAGCGCCATGTCGCCCACCACCTTCGAGGACGGCGTCACTTTGACGATATCGCCGAACATCAGGTTCACGTCGTGATAGGCCTGCGCGACCTCGTGCCAACGCGTCTCCAGCCCGAGCGAACGCGCTTGCTCTTTGAGGTTCGTGAACTGCCCGCCCGGCATCTCATGGAGGTAGACCTCCGAAGCCGGCCCTTTCAGATCGCTCTCGAAAGCGGCGTATTGATTGCGCACCGCCTCCCAATAGAACGAGATACGCCGGATCCATTCCGGATCGAGGCCGGGATCGCGCTCGGTTCCGCGCAGCGCCTCGACCAGCGAGCCGAGGCAGGGCTGCGAGGTGTTACCGGAGAACGCATCCATTGCCGCGTCGATCGCGTCGACGCCCGCATCGACGGCCGCCAGCACGGTCGCCGCCGACAGCCCCGACGTATCGTGCGTATGGAAATGGATCGGCAGGCCGGTTGCCTCGCGCAGTGCCTTGAACAGCACGCGTGCCGCGCCAGGCTTCAGCAGTCCGGCCATATCCTTGACCGCGATGATGTGCGCGCCCGCCTTCTCCAGCTCCTTTGTCAGGCCGACATAATAGTTCAGGTCGAATTTTGCGCGCGTTGGATCGAGGATATCGCCGGTGTAGCAGATCGCCGCTTCACACAGTTTGTTTTCCTCACGGACGGCATCCATCGAGACGCGCATGTTCTCGACCCAGTTGAGGCAATCGAAAACGCGGAACAGGTCGATGCCCCCGGCCGCTGCCTGACGCACGAAGTGGCGGACGACGTTGTCCGGGTAGTTCGTGTAGCCAACACCATTCGCACCGCGAAGCAGCATCTGCAGCAGCAGGTTCGGGGCCGCGTCGCGCACCAAGGCAAGGCGTTCCCACGGGTCCTCGGTCAGGAAGCGCATTGCCACGTCGAAGGTGGCGCCGCCCCAGCATTCAAGCGAAAGCAGGTTGGGAAGCGCACGGGCGTAAACACCTGCGATACGTGCGATGTCGTGCGTCCGCATGCGCGTCGCGAGCAGCGACTGGTGCCCGTCACGCATTGTCGTGTCGGTAACAAGCACTTCTTTTTGCTCGCGCATCCAGATCGCAAATTTTTCGGGACCGAGCGCATCGAGTCTTTGCTTCGCGCCGGCTGGAATCTTGGCGTCGATATGAGGCACGATCGGCGCAGCCGCATCCGAGTTCGGCTTCGCACGCCCGCGTGTCTCGGGATGGCCGTTGACGGTAACATCAGCGAGATAGTTGAGCAGCTTCGTCGCCCTGTCCTGCCGCTTGACCTGCGCGAACAGCTCCGGCGTCGAGTCGATGAACTTGGTCGTGTAGGCGTTGTCGCGGAAATCCGCGTGGTTAATGATCGCTTCGAGGAAAGTGAGGTTTGTGGCGACGCCGCGGATGCGGAATTCGCGCAATGCGCGGTTCATGCGCTGGATCGCCTCGAGCGGCGTGGGCGCCCACGCCGTCACCTTCTCAAGCAGCGGATCATAGAAGCGCGTGATGACCGCACCCGAATAGGCTGTGCCGCCATCGAGCCGGATACCGAAGCCGGTCGCACCGCGATAGGCGGTGATCCGCCCGTAATCCGGAATGAAGTTCTGCTCCGGGTCTTCGGTCGTGATCCGGCATTGCAGGGCGTGGCCGTTCAGCCAGATGTCCGCCTGCTGCGGCACACCGCTTTCCGCCGTGCCGATCGCGGCGCCTTCAAGGATGTGAATCTGCGCCTTGACGATATCGATGCCGGTCACCTGCTCGGTGACGGTGTGCTCGACCTGGATGCGCGGATTGACCTCGATGAAATAGAACTTGCTGCTGTCGGCATCCATCAGGAATTCGACGGTGCCGGCGCCGACATAGTCGGTCGCACGTGCGATCTTCAGCGCGTAGCCGCAGAGTTCCTCACGCTGCGCGTCGTTCAGATACGGCGCGGGCGCGCGCTCCACGACCTTCTGGTTGCGGCGCTGAATCGAGCAGTCCCGCTCGAAGAGGTGGACGACGTTGCCGTGCGTGTCGCCGAGCACCTGCACTTCGACGTGCCGTGCGCGCTCCACCAGTTTTTCGAGATAGACCTCATCCTTACCAAAGGCGGCCTTTGCCTCGCGCTTGGCCTCGGTCACCTCGCGCGCGAGATCCGCTTCCGAGCGGATGACGCGCATGCCGCGCCCGCCCC
Organism: Rhizobiaceae bacterium; assembly: GCA_035503715.1. Lineage (GTDB taxonomy): Bacteria > Pseudomonadota > Alphaproteobacteria > Rhizobiales > Rhizobiaceae > OAS926. Next base: position 35,773 of record DATJTE010000073.1, read on the forward strand.
CACCCCATGACGCCTTCAGCATCACTGGCAGGCTGATCTCGGCTGCCATCCTCTTCACGACGGCAATGTCGTCCGGCAGCGGCTCGGTCGCCGGCACGACAGGCACACCGACCTCGATCGCCAGATTGCGCGCGGCGACCTTGTTGCCAAGTCTTCGCATCGTTTCCGGCGTCGGCCCAATGAAGACGATGCCTGCGGCGGAGCACGCTTCCGCGAACTCCGGGCTTTCCGACAGTAGACCGTAACCGGGATGGATGGCATCCGCTTCCGCAAGCTTGGCAACGCGGATTACTTCGTCGATCGATAGGTAGCTTTCGATAGGTCCAAGATCACGCTCGAGGTGCGGGCCGCGTCCGACCTGGTAGCTCTCGTCGGCCTTGAAACGATGCAGTGAATATTTGTCTTCCTCGGCCCAAATCGCGACAGTACGAATGCCCAGTTCGCTCGCGGCCCGGAATACGCGGATCGCGATCTCCGAGCGGTTGGCAACAAGAAGCTTCCTGATGGGCAAGGCCGCACTCCGCAGGGTCTGACGGGAGACGACAAGAACGTTTAGCCGGATTTTGTTGCAGTGCAAACAAAATCGGCGAGAACATTGAATCGATTGAAACCAAGGCAGTCGTGCAAACGAAAATGCCCGGCGCGAGGCCGGGCATTTCCCTTGAGAACCGAAGGTTCGGCTTACATTTCGAAGTAGCTGTACTTGCCGTCGTCGCCCTTCTTCCACTCGTACATGACATAGTCAGGACGCGTGATGTCGCCCTTGGCGTCGAAGCCAAGTTCGCCGATGGCGGTCTGGAACGGACCCTTAGCCTTGGTCGCCTCGGCAACCGCCTGCGGATCGTTCGAGCCGGCGGCGGCAATCGACGCGGCGATCACCTGCACAGCAGCGTAGGAGTAGAGCGTGTAGGCTTCCGGCTCGAAACCCGCAGCGCGGAACTTCTCGACGATGTCCTTCGCGGCCGGATTCTTGCGCGGATCCGGAGCGAACGTCATCAGCGTGCCGTTGACCGCGTCGCCGGCGATCGAGGCGAGCTCGTTCGACACGATGCCGTCACCCGACATGAAGGTCGCCTTCAGACCCTGATCGGCCAGCTGGCGCATCATCAGGCCTGCTTCAGTGTGCAGGCCGCCATAGTACACGACGGAGACGCCGGCTTCCTTCATCTTGGCGATCAGGGCCGAGAAGTCCTTGTCGCCGATGTTGATGCCTTCGTACATCGCCTCGGTCACGCCGCCGCCGTTGAGAGCCTTCTTGGTCTCGTCAGCGAGGCCCTGGCCATAAGGCGTCTTGTCGTGGATGACCGCGATCTTGGCGTCCTTGAAGTTCGCCGCGAGATACTGGCCGGCCACGATGCCCTGCTGGTCGTCACGGCCGCAGGTGCGGAACGTGTTCCAGAGACCGCGCTCGGTGTACGTCGGATTGGTCGAAGCCGGCGAAATCTGGAAGATGCCGTTTTCGGCATAGACTTCCGAGGCCGGGATCGAAACGCCCGAGTTGAAGTGGCCGACCACGAACTTGACGCCGTCAGCGACGAACTTGTTGGCAACCGAAATGCCCTGCTTCGGGTCCGAAACGTCGTCACCGACGACGACTTTGACCTGTTCGCCATTGATGCCGCCAGCCGCATTGATGTCGGCAGCGGCCTGCTCGGCGCCCTTCTGGAGCTGTGCGCCAAAAGCGGCGTTCGGGCCAGTGATCGGGCCGGCGACGCCGATGAGGATGTCCGCCCAGGCGCTGCCGCTGAACGCTACCATCGCGGTCAGGGCAACTGCGGACAACAGAGATTTCTTCATTGAGACACTCCCATTAACAGAGTGGGCCGAGAAATTTGCTTTTTCGTGCGATGCCCACCCAATCGCAGAAAACGTACTTTGCCGATTTTGCGGCAGTTGTCACGCCGAATCCCGTCGTCATCGGCGCGAATGGTGAACGTCAGCCGGCGGTTCCCCTCGGTTTCCAGGACAGCGGCGAAGAGCGTTCGTAAAGCCAGTGATACTGCGTAACCATCTGCCTGGTTCGCGTGTACCGATAGCCGATGGTGCCTAGGATCAGCAGGATGATCGTATCGACCAGATAGAACTGGAAGCTCGTCATCGTGCCCTCGAAAAGGGCATGGTGAATGAACCGCACCGCGACGCCCAGCGCCAGCAGATAGATCACCAGGCTCGCATAGGGGCGCCAGGTCTGGGCGCACGCCTTGCCGGTCATCCAGGCCGCCCAACCGCCGAGCAGGCAGGTGACGAAAAAGAACTGCCAGACCGATGCTTCTTCGTAGAGGATGCCTTGCATCTTCGATCTCCTCCGTCCGGGACGCTAGTGCCGGCCGCCTTCGAGGTAAGCCGCCCGCACTTCCGGGTTGGCGAGCAGTTCTTTGCCGGAGCCGCTCATCGTGACATTGCCGTTGACCATCACATAGCCACGGTTGGCGAGCTTGAGCGCGCCGAACGCGTTCTGCTCGACCAGAAACACGGTCAGGCCCTGTGACTTGTTGAGCTCTTGGATGGCGTCAAAAATCTGCTTGACGATCAGCGGCGCCAGTCCGAGCGACGGCTCGTCGAGCAGCAAAAGCTTCGGCCGCGCCATCAGGGCGCGCGCGATGGAGAGCATCTGTTGCTCGCCGCCCGACAACGTGCCTCCGCGCTGGCTGATACGCTCCTTCAGCCGCGGGAAGAGCGTGAAGACTTTCTCGGCGTCCTCGTTGAAAAATTTCAGATTGTCGAGGCTCGCGCCCATTTGCAGATTTTCGAGCACCGTCATGCGCGGAAAGATCCGGCGGCCCTCCGGCGACTGCGCGATGCGCAGACGCGCGATCTCGTGCGTCGGCAATTCCGTGATGTCGGTACCGGCAAAGGTGATCGTCCCTTTGCGGGCGCGTGGGTTGCCGAAGATCGTCATCATCAGCGTCGACTTGCCGGCGCCGTTCGCACCGATCAACGCGACGATCTCGCCTTCGTGCACGGCGACATCCACGCCGTTCAGCGCGCGGATATTGCCGTAATACGTTTCGACGCCCTCGACCTTGAGCAGCGGTTGGTTCGCCATTATTCGCGCTCCCCGCTATTCTTGTCGTCGGGCAAAGGCTTGGTGCCTTTGGTTCGGTCTTCAGGTTGCCGCTGCGGTGTTTTCGCAACTTCCTCGGCAACCTTACCCCTATGCTCTTCCGGCACCGGTGCACTTGGCACGCGGTCAGCGCGCGATGCTCCTCGCGAGACCTTCACTGCCTCACCCCGGTCGCCATGTTCCATCGTGTCGGAAATCGGACCCGCCATCATGGACGATGAGGATGACGGCCCGTGCTGCGCATCGGGACCGGTGTCGAGTTCCTCGATGACGCCCTCGTCGCCCACTTCGGAGAGCACGCCCGAGACCTCTTCGTCGTCGACACCGAGATAAGCGGCGATGACGCGCGGGTCGTTCTTCACATGCGCCGGATTGCCGTCGGAAATCTTGCGGCCATACTCCAGCACGACGACATGGTCCGATATCTGCATGACAACCGACATGTCGTGCTCGATGAGCAGGATCGACGTTCCGGTGTTGCCCTTGATGTCGAGTAGCAGTTCGTTGAGCGCAGCGGATTCGCGCGGATTGAGACCCGCCGCAGGCTCGTCAAGGCAAAGGAGGTCCGGTCCCGTGCACATGGCACGCGCGATCTCGAGCCTGCGCTGCGCTCCATAGGGGAGATCGCCCGCCGGATCGTCGGCGCGCTGCGTCAGATCGGTCTTGTCCAGCCAGAACTTCGCCAGCTCCGTCGCCTCGGCGGAAGCCTTGGCATAGCCGCCGAGGCCCAGAAGGCCGAGTACAGTGAAACCCGACGCCACCATCAATTTGTTGTGCTGCGCGACAAGCAGGTTTTCGAGCACAGTCATGCCTGAAAACAGCCGGATGTTCTGGAACGTCCGAGCCACTTTCGCACGCGCGGTAATCTCGTGGTCGGACATGCGTTCCAGTAGAAAAACCCGGCCGTCGCCAGTGGCCTTGCTGATCATACCCTCGGTGGGTTTGTAGAAACCGGTGATGCAGTTGAAGACAGTTGTCTTGCCGGCGCCATTCGGTCCGATCAGCGCGGTGATCTCGCCGCGCTTGGCTTCGAACGACAGATCGCCAATCGCGACTAGGCCGCCGAACTTCATCGACAGATGTTCGACTTTGAGGATCGGCGCCGCGGCGTTTGGTTGCGTATTCATCAGCCGTGCCCTTCCTTAGTGAAGGACCCGGAGATCGCTTTTCGCTCGAAGAGGAACGCAGTCGGTTCGCGCGTGCCGACGAACCCGCGCGGTTTCCACAGCATGACGACGACCATCGCCACACCAAAGAGCAGCATGCGGTAAAGCTCCGGCGTGAAGTCTTGACCGAACAAGTCCTTCAAGAAGTCGAGCTGACGCAGAATCTCGGTGCCGCCGATCATTACCAGCGCAGAAATCGCGATGCCGCCGAGCGAACCCATGCCACCCAGAACGACGATTGCAAGGATGATTGCCGATTCCAGAAACACGAACGATTCCGGGCTGACGAAGCCTTGCCGTGCCGCGAAAAACGACCCGGCAAAGCCGCCGAACATCGCGCCGATCGCGAACGCCGTGAGCTTCGTATTGGTCGTGTTGATGCCGAGCGAACGGCAGGCGATTTCGTCCTCGCGCAACGCCTCCCATGCCCGCCCGACCGGCATCTGCCGAAGCCTGATGGTCACGAACGCGGTGAGCAAGGCGAGAGCGAGGATGAGATAGAAGAGGAATATCTTGTAGTAGGTGCCCGACTGCGGAAGGAACGGGAACACCTTCGAAATGTAGAACTCCGACGAGACGTTGAAGTCGAAGAACCCGAAGAACGTCACCTTTGGAATGCCGGAGATACCCGCCGAGCCGTTGGTGACCTCGCGCCAGTTGATGAGCACCAGCCGGATGATCTCGCCAAAGGCGAGGGTGACAATCGCCAGGTAGTCGCCGCGTAGCCTGAGCACGGGGAAGCCAAGCAGCACGCCCCACAAAGCCGCCATCGCGCCTGCCGCCGGCAGCAAAATCCAGAACGACCAGCCGAACTCGGTGCCGAGCAATGCGTATGAATAGGCGCCGACCGCGTAAAAGGCGACATAACCGAGGTCAAGCAAGCCGGCGAGGCCGACCACGATGTTCAGACCCCATGCGAGCATCACGTAAATCATCACCTGGATGCCGAAATTGTCGACCCATTTGAGCGACTGCTGCAAGCCTTTCTGCAGCGACCAGGTAAGGCCGCCATCGGCCCAGCCGATGCTGAAGATGGTGACGCAGATCATCGGGTAGAGGATCAGCAGGATGATTGCCAGCGGATAGAAGTAGCGGATGATGAAGGCGCGGAATTTATAGAACAGGAACGCCAGTACATAGACGATCAGAAAAGCACGCAGCAGGATGAAATAAGCTCCGACGCGCGGATGTGTCGCCTCGCCAATGGTTTCAATGACCGAGGGCAGCAGGAGCAGGCCCGCCAGAACTGCTGTTCCAATCGCGTATGGCAACTGAAAAAAACGGTCCGCGGCACCGCTTGACGCCACGCCTGCCGCTGCGGCGACAGCTTTCTGCCGCGCCAGGAAGGGCCGTATCCAGGCGACCATCGCAAAACGTACAATCATCACGAGCGCGACGACGATCGCCAGCGTGCCCCAGCGCTGAATGATGATCAGTTCGTTCCGGATGTTCTGGTCGGTCTTCATGCCGATCAAAAGCACGAACAGGCCAAAGGCAATCACCCCGGCATAGAGCGCATCGCGCGTCGCGCGCGCGTACAGGTTCTCGCCATTCAACTCGGTCGAAATCGCCATGAACTCAGACCTTTTCGACTTCGGGCCGGCCGAGAATGCCGGATGGCAGGAAGATCAGGACGATGGCGAGGATCGAGAAGGCGGCGACGTCCTTGTAGTCGATCGAGAAATAGGCGGACCACATGGACTCGATGAAGCCGATCATCAGGCCGCCGAGCACTGCGCCGGGGATCGACCCGATTCCGCCCAAAACGGCGGCCGTGAATGCCTTCACACCAGGCACGAAACCGTCCGAGAAGACGACCACGCCGTAATACATGAGGAACAGCGTACCGGCGACAGCGGCCAGCGAGGCGCCCATAATGAAGGTGATCGAGATGGTGCGATCGACATCGATGCCAAGCAGCGCCGCCATCTTGCGGTCTTGCTCGCAGGCGCGTTGCGCCCGGCCAAGCGCCGTCTTGTTGACCAGATACCAGAAGATCGCGAGCAGCGAGACCGTGACGATAACGATGATGATTTGCTTGAGCGAGATGGAGATGCCACCCACGTCGTAAACCCGCGAGACCATCGGCGGGATCGGCTTGTTGCGCGGGCCCTGCGTGACTTGCACGAAATTGGACAGCGCGATCGACATGCCGATTGCCGTGATCAGCGGTGCCAGTCGGAAGGAGCCTCGCAGCGGCCGATAGGCGAGCTTCTCGATCGTCCAGTTGTAGAAACTGGTCAGAAGCATTGCCACGATCATCATGATCAGCAAAGCGATGGCGACGGGGATCGCATAGAAGAGACTGACAAGAATCAGGAAGACGATCAGGGCGACAAATGCGCCAACCATGAAGATGTCGCCGTGGGCGAAGTTGATCATCCCGATGATCCCGTAGACCATCGTGTAACCGATCGCGATCAGGCCGTAGATCGACCCCAGCGTCAGCCCGTTAACAAGCTGCTGGATGAAGTAATCCATACTTACGCGGCTCCCCTGGAATGTCGCCTTGCGGTCGCATTCCTTGTCTTTGTTCCCCTAGTCCTAAAGTCTCGAACCCTGAATGCAACGGCATTTCGCACTGCGGTATCGAGCGTTCAGACGCTTTTGGCTGGGCAGTTTTTGTGCTCCGCCCCCTCTTGGACCGGCGCGGAAGCTAGCACTGGCATAACGCAATGTCTTGCGTCCGCAACAACTTTTTGAGGCCATTTTTCGAAGAAACCGTCGGAAAGTGGAATGCCGTTCACGTAATTTTGCACGAAACAGTATTGTGCAGGGTGTTTCACCGAGATGCGTGTGAAGCTTCATCTCACGCCACCACGAAACCATGCGCGAACGGGTCGCGGTCATCAATGAAGATCGTGTTGTAGCCCGTCATCCGCGCCCAGCCGCCGATCGAAGGAATGATCGCCGGTTTGTTTCCGACCGAAACCTCGCGCTCGACCTTGCCGTGAAATAGTGAGCCGATGATGGACTCATGCACGAATGCGTCCCCCGCCCTGAGCTTGCCCTTGGCGTGGAGCTGCGCCATGCGCGCCGAGGTGCCTGTGCCGCAGGGCGAACGGTCGATCGCCTTGTCGCCGTAAAAGACGGCATTGCGCGCGTGCGCTTCCGAGTGTTTTCGCGCGCCGGTCCAAAGCATATGAGAAAGCCCGTTGATACTCGGGTTCTCCGGATGGACGAACTTATACTTCTCATTGAGCCGACGCCGCACAATCGGGCTCCAGGCCACCAGATCGCCGGCTGAATAGTCGGCCATGTCGCGGTAGTTCTTCTGCGGGTCGACGATGGCGTAGAAATTGCCGCCATAGGCAACGTCAACGACAATTTCGCCGAGAGACGGGCACTCGACTGTCAGCCCCTCCGCGTAGAGGAAGGACGGCACGTTGGTGATGCGCACCTCCTCGACATGATCACCGACCTGCTTGTATTCGGCGACCACCAGTCCTGCCGGTGTGTCCAGATTGAGCCGCCCCGGCGTTTTCGGTTTCACCAGACCATTCTCGACCGCCATCGTGACCGTGCCGATCGTGCCATGGCCGCACATCGGCAGACATCCCGATGTCTCTATGAACAGGATGCCGATGTCGCAATCGTCACGCGTTGGCGGATAAAGGATCGAGCCCGACATCATGTCGTGGCCGCGCGGTTCGAACATCAGTCCGGTGCGGATCCAGTCGTATTCGGCAAGGAAATGCGCCCGCCGTTCCATCATCGTCTTGCCGTCAAGCAGAGGCCCGCCGCCGGCGACCAGCCGGACCGGATTACCGCAGGTGTGGCCGTCGATGCAGTGGAAGGAATGGCGCGCCATCGAAAACTCTCAGAAACGCTGTGCCGAAAACGGCGATAGGTCGATTGCGGTCTTTTGCCCGAGCATCCGGTCGCGGATCAACCGCCCCGTTGCAGCGGCCTGCGTGAGGCCGAGATGCCCATGGCCAAAAGCATAATGCACATTGAGCAGATTTTTCGGCCCGCCGATCACGGGGAGTGAATCCGGCAGCGACGGCCGATAGCCCATCCATTCGCGCCCGCCCGATGGGTCAAGGCCGGGGAGAAAGCGTCGCGCCTTTTCCAACATAGCCTTCGATCGCGCAAAGTTCGGCGGCCGCGTGAGCCCACCGAGTTCGACGGCGCCGCCAACCCGCAACCCTGTCGAGAGCGGTGTTATGACGAAGCCGTGCCCGGAAAAGATCAGTTGGCGTTTCACGTCAAACGCTGATCTCGGCAGCGTGGTGTTGTAGCCACGTTCTGTCTCGAGGGGGATACGGTCTCCGAACTGTTTCGTCAAAAAGTGCGACCAGGCGCCGGCAGCAATCACCAGTTGGGCGGCCGTTAGCCGGCTTCCATCGGCGAGAACAATTTCCACCCTGGCACCATCCGAACGCAGGTCGCTTACCCTTTCCTTCCGGAAGCGCGCACCTTTGCTTTCGGCATACCGCCAGAGGGCTTTGCCGAAATCCTTGGGATCATCGACATTTTTCCAGCCGGGCACGAACGTGCCTTTGACGAACTTCGCAGAAAGCCCTGGCTGCAGCGCCGCCATTTCGTCGCCCTCGACATGCCGGTAGGCGATGCCGAAACGGTCGCGTGCGGCCCAGCCGGGCAGCGAAGCCTTGAACTCAGCGTCATTTTCGTAAAGCTCCAGCGAGCCGTCTTCGTGAAGCATCGGCCGGGTGGCGGAGCGATCCATCAGCCCCATCCACTCCGCCTCGGCAAGCTTCATCAGCGCGCCTTGCGCCGCGAGGCTGGCCTCATATTTTGCCGGCGCGCCAGCGCGCCAGAACCGGTAAAGCCAGGGAAGAAGCTTGGGCAAATACGCTGGCGGGACGGCCAGCGGGCCGAGCGGATCGGCCAGCCAGCGCGGCAGATTTCTCATCATGCCCTTATGGGCGAGCGGCAGCACCTCCGAGAAGGCAAGCGCGGAAGCGTTGCCGGAACTCGTCTCCTCACAAATGCCCGTTCGGTCAAAAACCGTCACCTGCCTGCCGGCTTCGGCAAGGAACGTCGCCGTACAGATGCCGACGACCCCGCCACCGACAATGGCAATATCGATCTGCGCTGCCTCCCCCATGCCCGAAGATCAGGCGGCTTTGCTGAGCTTCAGGTCGGGCAACAGCGGCCGGGTCGCAATAGCGTCCTTGATCACCCGCTCGGCCATCGCCCGGCGCTCGCCGAACAGCGGCTTTCGAGGCATGCGCACGCGGTCGTTGGTGGCAATCGCGTGCACCTCCGCCAGCTTGATGTTCTGAACGAGGTAGGTGGACACGTCGAGATCGAGCAGCGGCCGGAACCAGCGGTAGATTTTCAGCGCTTCCTCCCGGCGGCCTTGCTTCATGAGTTGATAGATCGCCACCGTTTCAGCCGGAAAAGCCGTCACGAGACCAGCCACCCAGCCAATGCAGCCGACCGACAGCGCCTCGAAGGCCAGGTTGTCGACGCCCGTGAACAGATCATAGCGCGTCCCGAAGCGATTGATGATGTCGGTCGAGCGGCGGATATCGTCGGAGGATTCCTTCACCGCCACGAAACGCTTGTCGTTTGCCAGCTTCTCCATGATGTCGACGGTAACATCGACGCGGTAGGCGAGCCGGTTCGAGTAGATCATGATTGGCAGGTCGCCGCCCTCGGCAACGGCCCTCAGCGTGGCCTCCGTCTCCTCGGGATTGGTATGGTAGATCGGCGACGGCACGACCATCAGCCCGTCTGCCCCGGCCTTCGCAGCCCGTTTGGCGAGCGATACCGCATCTCGCGTCGCCGCCTCGTTGATGGTGAGCAGCACCGGCTTTTTGCCGGCCACCTTGCGCGCGGTCTGGAAGACCTCGAGCTTCTCGTCATGCGAGAGCATCGGCCCTTCGCCCAGCGAACCAGCGACGATGACACCGTCGCAGCCGGCGTCCATCTGGATGCCGAAGCAGCGCTCCATCTCCTTGTGATCGAGATGATCGTCCTCGGTGAACTTCGTCGTGACTGCTGGAAAAACACCGGCCCACATGGCTTTTCTCCTCTGATATATCACTGATATATTTCCACAGGCGGGCAATTGTCAAGCCCGATTCCTAACTGATATATCAAAAGTATATCACCGGAGGCTGCCCATGGACCGGGTTTTGTCGAACCAAACTCCTCCCCGGCAGGAGCCGGAAGCGGCCAAGGCCTATAGAGCGCTGGAAAAGCTTATCGTCACGTTGGAACTCGCGCCGGCGAGCATCACGACCGAAGGCTCGCTCATCGAGCGCGTCGGGTTGGGCCGCACGCCCGTCCGGGAGGCCATTCAGCGCCTGGCCTGGGAAGGCTTGATCGAGATTCGCCCGCGCGCCGGGCTGGCGATCGCACCCATTCATGCAGGCGACTGGCTGAAAGTTCTGGACGCCCGCCGCGGCGTCGAATCCATTCTGGCCCGTGCGGCCGCCCGCTTCATCACCCGCGAGGGCGCGGAGCTGTTTCATACGGCGGCGCTTCACATGCAAAAGGCGGTCATCTCGGGGAATGTCGTCGCCTTCCTGGAAGCCGACAAGGCGTTGGACGAGGCGATGGCGGCCGCGTCGGAAAACCCTTTTGCAGCGAGGCTCGCCGCGCCACTGCAGACCCACAGCCGCCGCTTCTGGTTCCGCTACCAGGCGGACACAGGGCTGGCGGAAGCTGCTGAGCACCACGTGCAGATCATTCGGGCGATTCTCGAAGGTGATGTTGAGGGCGCCGGACGAGAGGCTGACCGCCTGATCGGGCTGCTGCGCCTTCACGCGGAAGCCGCGGCACGCTGAGCGCGCCGGGGCGAAGAAAGCATCGATTGCCGGTTAAACGTCGTTGCCGGCGACCAGCATCTTGGAATCCCAGCCTTCACCGGCTGACAGCACGCAACTGGTGCCGTCTGTTCCCGTAGCAAGGATTGTCCAGGAGCCTTCGCTGGATACAAAAATCTCAAGCACGGCGTTATTGTCCACCATGCCCACGGCCATCGGGTTTTCCTTGAATTCCTGTGCGAGCTTCTGGACCATCACGTCACGGCTGCCGCAAAAGCTTTGCTGGGACGAAGCCGGAGCAGCGATCAAGACAGCCGATGCCACGGCGGCGGTAAGGATAATCGGGCGCAACATTTGGCGTCTCCTTAAGCTGGCCGAGCGGGATCGGGCGCCGGAAGCAATGCTTCCGTCATCCGGCACGTCGGTCCGGTTTTCGGGTCTGCCCGGGCGCTCCTCCTCAGCGATCCGGTCTGCGGATCAAGCCGTTCGAGGGCTGCCTCGTTCCATCACGAATGGGTGACGGACGGTTACGCACGGTGAATGCTTCGCGCAGCCATTTCAAAAAATTTCGCGCGATTGTCGATCCCGCTCGGGGCCGGTCGTCGTGCCGTTGTGTAACCCGTTTTCAATTGGAGAACTGCAATGAGCGAGAAAACGATGACCCGCATCGGCTATGTGCTGTCCGGGCTGTTTGTGCTTTTTATCCTGGGGGCATCCGTCACGCCCAAGCTCCTCGGCATGCCCATCGCCGAGGAAACTATGGCACAGCTCGGCTGGCCCGGTGGCTACGCGCTGCCGATCGGCATCCTCGAGCTGACGCTGACGCTTCTCTACATCTATCCGCGCACTAATGTGTTGGGTGCGGTGTTGTGGATTGGCCTGCTCGGCGGCGCGATGGCCACGCAGATCCGCGCCGGCAACCCACTGTTCAGCCACGTGCTGTTCAGCATCTATCTCGGACTGTTCCTGTGGGGCGGCCTGTGGCTGCGCGACCCGTCGCTCAGAGCAATCTTCCCGTTCCGTCGCTAGGTCGGAGCACCAGAAACGAAAAGGGCGCGGCCAAGCCGCGCCCTTTCGAATTCATTTTGCCAGCGTCAGTTCATCGTCGGGATGACGAATTCGGCGCCATCCTTGATGCCGCTCGGCCAGCGCGAGGTCACCGTCTTTGTCTTGGTGTAGAAGCGGAAGGCGTCCGGCCCGTGCTGGTTCAGGTCGCCAAAGCTCGAAGCCTTCCAGCCGCCGAAGGTGTAGTAGGCGATTGGCACCGGGATCGGCACGTTCACGCCGACCATGCCAACCTGCACGCGGCTGGCGAAGTCCCGCGCCGCGTCGCCATCGCGGGTAAAGATGGCGACACCGTTGCCCATCTCATGGTCGTTGGCGAGCTTGATGGCGTTCTCGTAAGTCGGCGCGCGCACCACCGAGAGCACCGGCCCGAAAATCTCTTCCTTGTAGATGCGCATGTCGGCCGTCACGTTGTCGAACAGACAGCCGCCCATATAGTAGCCGTTCTCGTAGCCCTGCATTTTGAAGTTTCGGCCGTCGACCGCGAGCGTAGCCCCTTCTTTGATGCCGATGTCGACATAGCCCTTGATGCGCTCAAGCGCCTGCTTCGTCACCACTGGACCGAAATCCGCCGAGGAATCCGTCGACGGACCGACCTTCAGGCTTTCGACGCGCGGGATCAGCCGCTCCATCAGCCGGTTCGCCGTGTCGTTGCCGACCGGCACCGCGACCGAGATCGCCATACAACGCTCACCGGCCGAGCCATAGCCCGCGCCGATCAACGCATCGACGGTCTGGTCCATGTCGGCGTCCGGCATGATGATCATGTGGTTCTTGGCGCCGCCGAAGCACTGCACGCGCTTCCCGTTCGCGCAGCCGCGCGCATAAATGTACTGCGCGATCGGCGTCGAGCCGACGAAGCCGATCGCCTTGATGTCCGGATCGTCGAGGATGGCGTCGACAACTTCTTTGTCACCATTGACGACATTGAGCACGCCAGCCGGCAGGCCGGCCTCGACGAACAGTTCGGCGATGCGGACCGGCACGGACGGGTCACGCTCGGACGGCTTCAGGATGAATGCGTTGCCGCAGGCGATGGCCGGCGCGATCTTCCAGAGCGGGATCATCGCCGGGAAGTTGAACGGGGTGATGCCGGCAACCACGCCGAGCGGCTGCCGCATTGAATAAACGTCGATGCCTGGGCCGGCGCCGTCGGTGAACTCACCCTTCATCATATGCGGCGCGCCGATGCACACTTCGACAACTTCGAGGCCGCGCTGGATATCGCCCTTGGCGTCGGCGATCGTCTTGCCGTGCTCTCTGGCAAGCATGTCGGCAAGCGAATCGTATTCACGATTGGCGAGTTCGAGGAACTTCATCAGCACGCGCACACGGCGCTGCGGATTGGTCGCAGCCCAGCCGATCTGCGCCGCCTTGGCGTTTTCGACCGCCGCGCGCAGTTCGGCTTTCGAAGCCAGCGCGACCTTGCCACGGACGGTGCCGTCCATCGGCTGCATGATGTCCTGGCTGCGCCCGCTCGTTCCGGCAACGCGCTTGCCGCCGATGTAATGACCGACTTCGATCACGGCTTCACTCCCCTGGATAAGATTGGATGGTCGCATTCTCCCGCTTCGCCCCGCCCGATGCAACACGGGCGGCCTCGCTATCCGTTGTGCAGAGAATGATGAGCGGAATTGGATGGACATCATTCTTCGCAAATGATTGGTTGACCGCATGAACTGGGACGATGTTCGCATTTTCCTTGCCGTTGCGCGTGCCGGGCAGATCCTGGGCGCGGCGCGGCGGCTCGACCTGAACCATGCGACGGTGTCACGCCGTGTCGCGGCGCTGGAGGAGGCCTTGAAGGCAAAGCTCTTCCGGCGGCTGACCACCGGCAGCGAGCTTACGCCCGCCGGGGAACGGTTTCTCACCGTCGCCGAGCGGATGGAAGCGGACATGATCGCTGCGCGCGCCGAAATCGCCGGCGAGGGCGACGCGGTGTCGGGCACCGTTCGTATCGGCGCGCCCGACGGGTTCGGGGTCGCGTGGCTTGCGCCCCGACTTGGCGCGCTCACCGCCCAGCATCGCGATCTTTCGATCCAGCTCGTGCCTGTGCCGCGCTCCTTCTCCCTGTCGCGGCGCGAGGCCGATATCGCGATCACGGTGGAACGTCCAACTGAAGGGCGGCTGGTCGCCGGCAAGCTGGTGGACTACACGCTCGGCCTCTATGCCTCGAAGGGCTATGCAAAGGAGAACGGTCTGCCGCAAACAGCCGGCGAGCTTTCCGCGCATCGGCTCGTAGGCTACGTGCCGGACCTCGTGATCAGTCCGTCGCTCGACTACGCGGCGGAGTTCGCCCGCGACTTCACCGCCCGCTTTTCGATTTCATCGGCGCTTGGGCAAGTTGAGGCGGTACGATCGGGCGCCGGCATCGGCATCCTCCACACCTTCATCGCGCGAGCGCATGCGGACCTCGTGCCCGTACTCGCGACAAAGCCGATCCGCCGCGCCTATTGGCTTGTCTATCATGAGAGCGTGCGACCGCTCCGGCGCATTCAGGCCGTTGCCGAATTCATCACAAAGACGATCGAGCGCGAGAAGACGACGTTCGTCTAGGCGACCCGCCGGGACTCATGCGCGAAGGTGCTGAGGCCCAGCCATTGCTGCATGCTTCTGGCGATTGCAGGATCGCCGTTCAGTTCAAGGTGGCCGTGTTCGGCCTCGTGCTTGATAGTGCTCAGCCCCATCCAGATCGCCGTCATGGTGCGCAGCGAACTCTGCACGAGAAGATCGAGGTCATAGCCGGGATCGAAGTTGCACAAATCGGCCTTCCCGTGCTCCACCACCAGCCACCAGCTTTTCTGATTGGCCGAAAGCTCGGGGTACAGAAACTGTATCGTGCAGCGTTTCTGCGGCAAACGCTTCACGTCAAGGCTTCGGCGCATGTCCCACATGAGCAGTGATGGATCGAGATTCTTCAGCGAAAGGCGCGATTCGACCCATCTTTGCGCCCAATTGCCGAGCCCGATGATAACGGGCCGCAATTCCTCGCCGGATTCCGTCAAGCGGTATTCGGTGATGCCTTTGACCTTGTGCGCCTGGATGACACCGGCCCGCTCCAACTCCTTGAGCCGCTTGGACAAAAGCGCCGGCGACATTTTCGGGACGCCGCGGCGCAGATCGTTGAAACGGGTCGAGCCGCAGAGAAGCTCGCGCACCACCAGCGTCGTCCAGCGGCTGCACAGAACCTCGGACGCCATCGAAACCGGGCAAAACTGGCCGTATCCGCCGCGTTCTTCCATCTCGACCTTTCATTAGCTGCCGCTAGAATAGATCAAATCGGCGTTTGCGGAAACGGTCGATAGTACAGTTCCTGAACTGGAGCGGAACGCCAAACCGTCCGATCCTCCATCATCCCATCCAAAGGAGGATATGGACATGGCCGTGATGGCAAAAATGAAGGATGAAGCAGCTGCAGCATCCGTCGTCGGGATCGCGCAAGCTCTCGCGCCGAAGCTTGCGGAGCGCGCAGCCGAAATCGATCAGAGCGACCGCTTCGTCTCGGAGAATTATCAGCTCCTGAAAGAGGCTGGCCTCGTCGAGGCAGGCGTGCCGACGGAACTGGGCGGTGGCGGCGCGGACGTGCCGGAACTGGCCGAGATGCTGAAGACATTGGCGCGCGCTTGCGGCTCGACCGCGCTCGCCTTCTCCATGCATACGCACCAGGTGGCGATCCCCGGCTGGCGCTGGCGGCATCAAAAGGTCACGGCGGTGGAGCCATTGCTGAAACGTGTCGCTGCCGAGCGGCTGATCCTCCTCTCCAGCGGCGGCTCGGACTGGATTGGCGGCTCGGGCAAGGCGGAGAAAGTCGAGGGTGGCTACAAAGTCACCGCGCGCAAAGTGTTCACGTCGGGCGCGGAAGCCGGCAGCATCCTGATGACGGGTGCGATCCACGAAGCCGAGGATGGTACGCGCAACGTCATCCATTTCGGCGCGCCGATGAAGGCCGCGGGCGTGAAGATCGAAGACACGTGGCGCACGCTCGGCATGCGCGGGACAGCGTCCAATGACGTTGTCATCGACAGTCTCTTCATCCCGGATGGCAACGTTTCATTCTCGCGAAAGGCCGGCGAATGGCATCCGGTCTTCCAGATCATCGCGACCATCGCCTTCCCGCTGATCTATGCCGTCTATCTCGGCGTGGCGGAAAGTGCGCGAGACCTCGCGGTGGACCTCGCGAAGAAAAAGCCGCTGACGGATCATGCAACAAATCTCGCGGGCCGGATGGACACGACGCTGCGGTGCGCGCAACTGGCCCACCGGCACATGCTCGACACAGTCGCCCGCAACGCGCCCTCCGCCGACACGGTCAACGAAGTGATGATCGGCCGCTCGCTCGTCGCCAAACATGCGATCGAGACGGTGGAACTTGCAATGGAGCTTGCTGGCGGCGCGGGCTTCTATCGCGCGAACGGGATAGAGCGCCGATTCCGCGACGTGCAGGGCGCGCGATTCCATCCGCTGCAAGCGGGGCCTCAGGCGCGTTATGCCGGCGCCATGGCGCTCGGACAGCCGGTGTCGAATATCTTCTGACAACCACATACATCGGCCGCGTTCTGCGCGGCCGATGTACGTGTCGCCTCCGATGAAATCCGAACAGTCACGGCAGGACGATATTAATCTTCGCCGGTTTAGGATCATCGTACGGCCTCGTGGCGGAGTGGAGACGCGGCGGACTGCAAATCCCCACATCCCTGGTTCGAATCCAGGGCGAGGCCTCCAACGTTCTCATCAGAATATCTGAGCTTTAGGCGTACCGGCCAGGTCCCAGCTCACTGACGTCGATGTCGGGCTTCTTGCCCGAAACGATGTCGGCGATGACGCGGCCCGAACCGCAGGCCATCGTCCAGCCAAGCGTCCCATGGCCCGTGTTGAGATAGAGGTTCGGGATCTTCGTCGCGCCGATGATTGGTGGGCCGTCCGGCGTCATGGGGCGAAGTCCGGTCCAGAACGTCGCCTTCGACAGATCGCCACCCTTTGGGAAGAGATCGCCGACCGAGTGCTCCAGAGTCGCCCGGCGGGATTCGTAGAGGTTGATATCGTAGCCGGAGATCGCGGCGGTGCCGCCGACGCGAATGCGGCTCCCCAGCCGCGTGATCGCCACCTTGTAAGTCTCGTCCATCACCGTCGATTCCGGCGCGCCGGATGCGTCGGTGATCGGCACGGTGATCGAATACCCCTTGATCGGATAGACCGGAATATTGATCCCGATGGGACGCAGCATCTTCGCGGAATGGCTGCCGAGGGCGGAGATATAGGCATCCGCCGTCAGCAGGCCGGCTGACGTTTTCACGCCCGTGACCCGACCGCCACCCAGCGCCTCGATGCGCTCGACCGTCGTGTTGAAACGGAATTTCACGCCTTTCGCCTCGGCCATCTTCGCCAGCCGTTCGGTGAAGAGCTTGCAGTCGCCCGTTTCGTCGCCGGGCAGGCGGAGTCCGCCCGCGAATTTGCCGCGCACATTCTTCAGCGCGGGCTCGACGGCGATGCAGCCCTCCGCGTCAAGCAACTCGTAGGGCACGCCAAAATCTTTCAGGACCGCGATGTCGCTCGCGGTTCCTTTCACCTGCGTGTCGGTGCGAAAGAGCTGGAGTGTGCCAAGCGCGCGGTCGTCATAGGCGATGCCGGTGGAGGCGCGCAAAGCCTTCAACACGTCGCGGCTGTATTCGGCGATCGGCACCATGCGCGACTTGTTCAGCATGTAGCGCGCTTCGGTGCAGTTTCTGAGCATCATGAAAACCCAGCGCCACATCGCCGGATCGAGCATCGGCTTGATGACCAGCGGGCCGTGGCGCATCACCAGCCACTTCACCGCTTTGACCGGCACACCCGGTCCCGCCCAGGGCGAGGCATAACCGGGCGACACTTCGCCGGCATTGGCGAAGGAGGTTTCAAGCGCCGGCCCGGGCTGACGCTCGACGACCTCCACCTCATGACCCGCCTCCGCGAGAAACCATGCGCTGGCGACACCGATCACGCCGCTGCCGAGAATCAGAACCTTCATTCAGCGCCCCCGCCGAGATAGACCCTGTGGAACCGGTCGCCGAGGCCGGTCAGGATCTCGTATCCGATCGTACCGGAAAGCCTCGCGACATCGTCGACGGTCTGGTTCGGGCCGATCAGCTCGACCAGATCGCCGGCGCGAATCGCGTCCTCGGCGAGTGACGAGATGTCCAGCACGATCGAGTCCATCGACACACGCCCGAGGAAAGGCAATGGCACACCGTTGAAGAAAGCCTTGCCATTGGCGCGGCGCTGCCATCCGTCGGCGTAGCCAAGCGAGATGGTAGCAGCGCGGAGCGCCTTCTTCGTTCGGAACGTGTGACCGTAGCCGATGCCTTCGCCTTTCGGCACATCACGCGTCTGGATCACCTTCGCGTCGAGCCGAACAACAGGCTTCATAGGGTTCGGTTTGCCTGGCGTCGGATTGACGCCATAGAGCGCGACACCCGGCCGTGCGAGATCGAAGTGGAAAGCCTTCCCCAAAAAGATGCCGGAGCAGTTGGCGAGCGAAGCCGGCGCGGCAGGCAACTTTTTGCGCAGCGCCTTGAAGCGGCGAAGCTGCTCGCCATTCACCGCGCTGCCAGGTTCATCGGCGCAGGCGAGGTGGCTCATAACGAGCGCGACATCGATGCCGTCGAGCAGCGATGGGTCGGCGGCGAGTCTGTCGACCTCGCTTGGCGCCATGCCCATGCGCGCCATGCCGCTATCGACCTGAAGGGCGGCGGGAAGCGCGCGACCGGCCCGTTTGGCTTCTATACGCCATGCCTCAATCTGCCCGAGGCTATTCAGCACCGGGATCAATCCAGAGGCCGCGCATTCGCGTTCCGAACCAGGCGGCAGGCCGTTGAGAACGAAGATGGCGGGCGACGCGCCCAACGCCTTGCGAAGCTTGATGCCGGCGGACACGTGCGCGACGAAAAATGTATCGCAGCCGTCCTGTTGCAACGCGCGAGCGACTTCAACGCCACCGAGACCGTAACCATCGGCTTTGACCACGGCCGCGCATTTCGCGCGGCCAAGCTTCTTCACCAAAAGACGATAGTTCGCGCGGATAGCGCCAAGATCGATCGTGAGGATCGCTCCGGCTGCCGCGCGGCTGATCTCTCCCCTCTGCATTGACAATCTCTACTCCGCTGCGTCCGACGGGCGCGCTGCTTCGTTCGGCGCATCAAGGAAGCCGATATCGACAAGGAACTCCAGATAGCGGCGCAGCAACTCACGGCTGGGTTCCGCCGGCGCCACATCCTGCTCCGCAAGATGCGCGCGCGTGAGGTCAGCGGACACAGGCGGGAAGGCCATCGGATCGAGCATACGCCGGAAGGTCTCCTCCGGAAACGCCATCAGGTAGGGCGCGATCGGCTCAAGCGCCTTGTCGTTCATTCGTCTCGAGACCGTCTTCAACCATTCCTCGGCGGGCATGCGCGTCACCGCATAACCCATGGACTGGGCGACCTCAATCAGGTCCTTGTTGGTGGCCTTCAGATCGCCGACGAGATGGTAGGTCTGGCGCACGCCGTCGGTGCGGTTCGACAGGCCGACGACCGCGCGAGCGGCGAAGTCGACAGGTGTCAGATGCATCGGCGCGTCGATCACCGGCAGGACCCCGAGCTTCAGCATGGTCTTCACGTTGCGCCAGACGAAGTCGTCCGGTTTGACGATGCCGTTCAACGCATCGCCGCTGATATAGCCGGCACGATAGACCGTGACGGGACAGCCGTGATCGCGCGCCGCAGCGATCATCTGCTCGGTGACCCACTTCGCCTGCGAATAGCCGCCCGGCAGACCGACCATGTCGGCTCGCATGTCGCCTTCCGAGACGATGTCCGAGCGCGTGCCGCGAACGTCCGAGAAGATGATAAGCGAGGAGAGATAGTGGACAGCAGGCGCGGGTGTCGCATGCGTCGCGAAGTCGAGCACGTGCTTCGTCGCCAGCACAATGCCATCGCGCAGCGTGGCGTAGTCGGCCTGGTGATTGACGTGCGCGGCGATGTGATAGACGCGCTGCGTCGAACGGGCGAGCACCTCGAACGCTTCGCGCTCCATGCCGAAGCGCGGCGTGCCGAGATCACCGGCGATCACCTTGACCCGGGCGTCCAGGGTCGCCTGACCAACCGCCAGATCGTAGCCTGCGAGGCTCTGCCGGACCCGCCGACGTGCGGCGCGTTCATCTGGAGCGCGCACGATGCAGACAATCTCGGCGTCGGTGGTGTCGAGCAGCTCCTTCAAGACATAAGCGCCGAGATAGCCGGTCGCGCCTGTCAGCAGGATGCGTTCGATCGGTGCCGGCGCCCCGGTGTGGAAACGCAACGTATCGGCGAGGCGAGAATCGTCCGCAAGTTGTTTCTCCAGCGCCGGGGCCATCGCGGCCGGTTCGGCAACAGCGCCGGCTTCGGTGTCGCTGCGCACCATCCGCAGGATGGATTCGGCGAGGTCGCGCAACGTCGAGCCGCCCATCACCGTACCCATAGAGAGTGTCAGGTCGAGATCGGCCTCGACGCGATGGACAAGCTCCACCGCCATCAGAGAGTCGAGCCCGATCTGCGACAGCGGCTTGCCGGGCTGCACTGACGAGGTGTCGGAATCGAGCACCTGCGCGACCTGCTCGATGAGATAGTCGAGGAGGATGGCGCGCGCCTCCGAAGCCTGGGTCGCGTTGCGCAACTCTTCGCGCACCCAAGCGCTCTGGCCGCGCTCGCCACGGCCCGTCGCCATCGCCTCAAACGGTTTCGAGGCGCGCACGGCGGAATAGATCTTCATGATCTTTGGCCAGTCGATGCGCGCGACACCTGCACCGGCCGTATCCTTGGTCAGCAGCAACTGGAGGTTCTCGATGACCTCGTCCCGCCACACGCCGCGCAGCCCAACGCGTTCGAGGTAGAGCCGCGTCTTCTCATCGCGCTCGACAAAACCGGTGCCGCGGATCAGGTCCCAGTCCACCGTCAGGCCCGGCATGCCACGCGCGCGGCGATGCTCAGCCAGCGACTGCAGAAAGACGTTTCCGGCATTGTAGTTCGACTGCATCATGCCGCCGAGCAGTGCCGATAGCGACGAGAACGCAACGAAGTGATCGAGCTGCATGTCGCGCGAGGCGACATGCAGGTTCCAGGCGCCGGCCAGCTTCGGCTTGAAGCCGACGTCGAACTGTTCCTCATCGAGGTCGCGGATGAACTGGTCGTTCAGCACCATCGCGCAATGGAAGATACCTTTCAGCGGCGCATGCGCCGGATTGGCCTGCGCAAGCGTGCGGCGCACGTCGTCGATGCTGGTCACGTCGCCGCGCAGATCGAGCACCTGCACGCCATGCGCGCGCATGTCGGCGATCGCCTTCGCAGCCTGCTCGTCGCGCGGCCCGGAGCGGCTCATTAGCGCGACGTGACGCGCGCCAAGCATCGTCATCCAGCGCGCAACCTCCAGGCCGACGCCCGAAGCGCCGCCGGTGATCAGGTAGAAGGCGTCGGGACGGAAGAGTCGTGGCTTGTCGCGCGACGGCGCGACCGGGACAGGATCGATGTCGAAGTCGAGCACCACCTTTCCGGAATGCTTGCCTTGCGCCATCAACTTGAAGGCATCTACGGCTTCCGTGATCTTGTACACGGTCGGCGGCAATGGCTTGTAGGCGCCGTCCGCAATCTTCGCCGCCACGTCGTCGAACAGCTTTGCCGTCTCGGCCGGCGCGACCTGCATCAGCTGCGCCAGGTCGATCGCCATCAGCGAGAGATTGTTGCGGAAGGCACCGAGCCCGATCCGGTTGTCCGCATAAATGTCGATCTTGCCGATCTCCAGCATGCGCCCAAAGGGCGCCAGCACGGAGAGGTTCTTCGGAATGAAATCGCCCGACAGCGAATTCAGCACCGCGTCGACGCCGCGGCCCCTGGTGATCGCCATCACCTCGTCGGCGAAACGCAGCGTGCGCGAATCCATCACGTGATCGGCGCCGAGCGCCTTCACCATCTCGCGCTTTTCCGGCGATCCCGCCGTAGCGAAAACTTCGAGGCCGAGCGTCTTGGCGATCTGGATCGCCGCCTGTCCGACGCCGCCGGCCGCGGCGTGGATCAGCACGCTCTCGCCCGGCCGCATACGCGCCAGGCCGATCAGCGCGTGGTGCGCGGTCATGAAGACAGTCGCGAGGGTCGCTGCTTCCGGGAAAGACATGCCGTCCGGCTTCGACGCAACGAGCCGATGATGCGCGATGACGTGTGAGGAGAACGAGCGCGTCGAGATTCCGTACACCGCATCGCCCGGCTTTACATTCGTGACGGTCGCGCCGACACGGGTAACAACGCCGGAAAAATCGTCGCCGAGCATCTTCAGGTCGATCGGATCGCCTGGATACATGCCGAGCACCTTCATCAGATCGCGGAAGTTGATGCCGGCGGCCTTAACTTCAACCTCGACCTCGTCGGCCCCCGGCTCCGCGCGCTCGATCTCGTTGAGGCCGAGGCTTGCCAGCGTGCCGGCCTTGTCGAACTCGAGCCGGAAGGGCTGAACCTCGCCGCTTGGCTGCTTCGCATTCTCCAGCCGGTCTGGCAGGTCGGCATCGCTGAGCTTGCGGATGCGGTTCACATAACGGCGGCCGGCGCGATAGGCGACTTCCGTCTCGCCATCAGGCCGCGACAGCTCGTCGGCGAGGTCCTCGATCTCATGAGCGTCGCCGACGGCATCGAGGTCGATCAGCGTGAATGTTGTCTGCGGATATTCGTTCCGCGCGACACGCATCAGGCCGAGGGTGGGAGACGCGTCAACGCGGTCCACCACATCCGTATCGACGACGCTCTGCACACCGCGCGTCAGCACCACGAGCTTCGGCGCCAGATCCTGCCAGCGTGACGCCAGCGCCCGCACCAGTGTCCGCACGTGATGAACACCGGTCTGTTGCGCCGCCAGCATGTCGGTAATGTCGTCGCCGGTTTTCTTCGGCGTATCGAGGCTCCAGCAATCGACGACAACGGCAGGTGCATCGTCCGGCGCTGCCGCCATGAGCGCCGCCAAGAGACTCGCCTCGTCACCGACGCGGACAGCATCGACGCCGACCAGATGCGTTTGCCATCCACGCGCGCCGAGGGACGCGGCAAGCGCCTCGGCGGCGCCACCAAGATCGGCGAACAACACGGCGCGGCGCGACTGTTCTGACGGTGCGATGGCCTCACTCTGGTCGACCGCCTGGTCGGGCGCGGGTCCAGCGCGTGCGACCATCACGCACTGCACGGCCTCGCTCTCGTCCGCCGACGTCGTGAAATAGTCCGCATCGGCGAAACCTTGCTGCTGCAGCACCCGCTTCCACTCGTTCGGCGAGAGCAGCGGAGCATCCTTGCGCAGCTCCGTGTCGGCGAAGCGCCACCAGCCATCGAGCAGGCCAAAGGTGTTCTGCAGCGACGAAAGATGTCTGGTCGGCTCCAGGAACATCAGCATGCCGCCCGGCGCGAGGCAGGCGCGAAGGTTGTCCAGCGTCTCGCGAACCGACAGCGTCGCATGAACAACATTGCTGCCGATCACGATGTCGAGCGATCCGGGCTCCATGCCCTGGCTCTCGGGCGACTTTTCAACGTCGAAGACCTTGTAGTCGACGAAATCGAAACGCGCGAATTGCTGCTTCGCAGCGATGATGAAGGGCGCGCCATAGTCGGTGAAGGCGTATTCGGTTCGATTGGGCGGCAGCATCGGCAGAATTGCCTGCGTCAGCGAACCTGTGCCCGCGCCGATCTCCAGAATGCGGATCGCCCGCCGCTCCGGAAACGCCTTCATCGTCTCGGCGAGCGCAACCTTGAGCAGGTCGTTGAACGCCTTGAAATCGGGCCACTCGCTATAGAACTGCGCTGCCAGCTCGCTGCTGCCATTCGGGAACATCACCTCCAGCGGATCGACGGCTCCGGTCATGACGCGCGCGAGCTCCGGGCCGGTAGCCACCTGCAACGGGTTCGCCGCTTCCGCAGCGCCAAAGTTTTCACCGAGTGCGACCGCGACGTCGTCGCGGGTCTCCTTGCTCCACGGACGGAGCACGCGCCACGCCTCTTCACCGTCGCTTTCCAGCACGCCCGTTTCCTGGGCGAGATTGTCGAGCTGGGCGCGGATCAGCCGGCGATAGCGATGCAGCGCGCCGAGCGCCGCCACCGCCTCGTCCAGCGTGAAGGTGCTGCCAACGGCGGGATTCCAGCCGAGCGCACGATAGGCCGTCTGCACATAGGCGCGCGAGAGCTGCTCGCCGCCGCGCGCCGCCGCGTCGTGATAGAAGCCCAGATCATAGCGCGCGTAAGTTTCGGGGATCGCGGCCCGCGCCGCCGTCGCGATCGCATTCGCCGGCGGAAACTCCACAGCGCTCGTCGCGCGGCTGCCGCGTAGATGACTCGGCTTCCAGCGATACTGGTAAAGCGCCGGTACGTCGGCCGACTGGCTTTGCTCGAAACGCTCGACCCGGAAGCCGAGGATTTCGGCAACGAGATGCCCATATGTGTCGTAGACCAGCATGTCGGCAATGCCGGCGCTGTGAGTCCACTCGCCGTTCCTGACGTCGACCCAGAGATGGTTCGGCACCCGCTCGACAAACAACTGAACGCGCCGGAAGCGCGCGGGCAGATAAAGCGCATTTTTCGTCGAAACGCCCTCGGGAGGCACGACACCGGTCAGCGCTTGCAGACACGCGTCGATCAGCGACGGATGGAAAAGCGACGACGGCGCCTTCGGCGCGAGGGCGTCCGACGCGACGATCTCCGCGACCGCGCGGCCGGGTCCGCCCCAGATCCGGCGGACCTGCCGGAAATGATCGCCGAACTGGTAGCCGGCTTCGAGCACACCGCGGTAGAACTCGTCGTGCTCCACAGGACCGGTCAGGCCTTGGTGAAGCGACTGCACGGAGACTGGAGTGCGTTCTTTCGCGGGCAGCTTCACCAGCCGGCCGCGCGCATGGCGCTCCCATTTCTCCTGGCTCTTCTGGCCGCTGCGAATTGCGAAGCTTTTTTCCGCCTCGTCATAGACCGTCTGGAGATAGGGCAGGTTCTCCGGCGAGACGATCAGCGCGCGCTCGATCTCGACATCCTCGACGGCGTAAGCTTCCTCGGGATGCAGGTGATGCGCCAGCGTCAGGCCCATCTCGACAAAGGCCGCGGCCGGCATGACGATGCTGTTCCAGATACGGTGATCGTCGAGCCAGTCGAGCCGGCGCGGATCGGGCAGCGATTCCCACATCGCGACCGAACCGGGCTGACGCCAGCCGAGCAGCGGCGAGATTTCAGGCGATAGACGAAGCTGCGCCGTCTCCGCGGCTTCAGTCCAGAAGGTTTTCCGGTTCCACGGATAAGACGGCAGGCGGACGAAACGTCCGTTGCTTTGCACCAGCGCAGCCCAATCAAGCTCGACACCGCCGATATGCAGCTTCGCGACATTGGCAAGGAGTTCGGCGGAATCGTCCTGATTGCGGCGAAGCGTATGCGCGACAGTCGCGCTCGCCTTCATCGCCGAGACGGTTTCGGTGATGCTGTTGATATGCGAGGCGTGCGGTCCGATTTCGAGGAAAATCTCCGTGCCGAGATCGATGCAGGCGCGGATACCCCTTTCGAACCGCACCGGCTCGCGGACATTGCGCCACCAGTAGGCGGCGTCGATGCCGGCGCCTGCGAAGGCCTCGCCAGTGACGGTCGAAATGAACTGCACATCGCCCTCGCGCGGCGCAATGGCTGCGAGCGACGCCAGCAGGTCGTCGCGGATCGGCTCCATCTGGCCAGTGTGGAAGGCGTAGTTGATCGGCAGCTTGCGAACGAACACGCCGTCTTTCTCCAGCGCGGAGAGCACGCGAGAAAGAGCGTCGTTCTCGCCGGCGATCGTCACCATCGAGGCGCTGTTGATCGCCGCCACGTCGAGGCCGGGTTCTTCCGAGATCATCAGCCGCGCCTGGCTTTCCGACAGGCCGACAGCGGCCATGCCGCCCTGTCCCGCCGTCGTGTGCTGGAGACGGCTGCGATGGAAGATGACCCGCACCGCATCCTCGAACGACAGCGCGCCTGAAGCATGAGCTGCGGCGACCTCGCCGACGCTGTGGCCGACGACACCCGCAGGCGTGACGCCCCACGATTGCAGAAGCCGCGTCAGGCCAAGTTGGATCGCGAAGATCGCTGGCTGCGCAATGTCCGTCCGGTCGATGTTGGACTCGTCCTCGGGGCGCTGCAGCTCTTCGAGCAGCGACCAGTCGGCCATCGTCCGAATGATGGCGTCGATCTCGGTGACCGCGTCGCGAAAGATCGGCTCGCGCGCCAGCAAGTCGCGTCCCATGCGCCACCACTGACCACCCTGTCCCGAATAGACGAACGTGATGCGCGGCTCCGTTTCCGGTCCGCTGCCGGCGACGATGCCGGACGTCTCGCCATTGGACGACAGCCAAGCGTCTATGCGCGCCAGGAGTTCCGCGACATCGCGTCCGATGAAGACGAGACGGTGTGGATGATGCTCGCGCCGCGCCCCCGCGTTGAAGCAGACGTCCCGCGCTTCGTGAGTCTTCGCCGCGAGCAGCCTGCGATACTTCTGCACCAGCAATTTCAGCGCCGTCTCGTCGCGCGCAGAGAGCGTCAGAACGAGCGGGCGGTCGGCGGTTACTTCAACGGGTGCCGGTTCGCGCGCCGGCGGCGCCTGCTCGAGCACAACGTGCGCGTTGGACCCGCCGAAGCCGAAAGAATTCACGCCGACAACCGGCAGATCGCCATTCGCGGCGAGCGGCTCGGCCTCGGTGACGATGCGGATATTGTGCGCCTCGAACGGAATGCTCGGATTGGGCGTGACAAAATTCTGGTTCGGCGGGATGATGCCCTTGTCGAGAATGAGTGCGGCCTTCACCACGCCGACGGCGCCGGCGGCCGATTCCAGATGGCCGGTGTTGGACTTCGCCGAGCCGATGCGGAAGCGTGCGCTGCCTGAAGCGCGATCGACCGCCATGACGGACGAGATCGCGCCGGCCTCGATCGGGTCGCCGACCGGCGTGCCAGTACCATGGGCTTCGACATAAGCGATGCGCGTCGGATCGATGCCGGCCTTCTGATAGGCGCCGCGCATCAGCGCTTCCTGCGATGCCTGGCCGGGCACCAGCATCGAAGACGTGCGGCCATCCTGATTGGCGGCCGTCGATCGGATCGTCGCGTAGATGCGATCCCCATCGGCCTGGGCTTTCGACAGCCGCTTCAGGAAGATCAGCCCGGCGCCCTCGGCGCGCGCGAAGCCGTTGGCGCGCGCATCGAAGGCGAAACACTCGCCATCGGGCGACAGCATGCCCGCCTTGGAGAAGCCGATCGTGCCATCTGGTGCGAGCAGCGCGTTGACGCCGCCGGCGATCGCCATGTCGCATTCGCCCGTCCAGATCGACGTGCAGGCCTGGTGGATCGCAACGAGCGCCGACGCACACGCCGCGTCGACCGACACGCTTTGGCCGCGCAGGTCGAACTGATAGGAGATGCGGTTCGAGGCGATCGACAGCGCAACGCCGCTCGACGTGTGAACGTCGGTGCCAAAGGTGTTGCGTGTCTGCAGCGTGCCGTATTCGTAAGCCGAGATGCCGACGAAAACGCCGGTCTGCGTGCCGCGCAAATGCTTCGCCGGAATGCCCGCGTCTTCGAGCGTCTCGTAGGCAACCTCGAGCAGCCAGCGCTGCTGCGGGTCCATGCGCACCGCCTCGCGCGGCGAGATGTTGAAGAAGCCGGCGTCGAAGCGATCATGGTGATCGAGGTAGCCGCCGCGCGTGGTGATCACGCGGCCCGGCGCATTGCGATCGTCGTCGTAATAGCGCTGGGCATTCCAGCGATCGGCGGGCACTTCGCGCAACGCCGAGCGCTTCTCGATCATCAGGGTCCAGAACGCTTCCGGATCGTTCGCGTTGCCGGGAAAGCGGCAGCCGATCCCGACAATCGCCAGCGGCTCGTTGTTCTTGACGGTCATGCCGCTGTCCTTCTGTCGGACGTCAGCGGATGAGCGGCAAGATCAGCACGGCTGCACTCAAATGCGGGAAGCTGCGCATATCGATCTCGCACGGCGAACGGAACGGCCCGGACGATCTGCACCAGAAGGATACGCAGCGCCATGCAAACGACTCTCCAACCGGACCGGCTGCTCCCAGTCCTGCCCCTTCGAATGGCAGAGTGCGGTCGCGGCTCTGGCCTGTCAACCTTGGATGGCGGCGGTGGCGACTGGCTGCGGCGCGACGCGCGTGAAGAAGGAAACGATGTCGTCGAGGATCGGCAGCCTGGCCTGCAGCGGCTCACCGAGCGCGAGGATCGGGCGGGCATGCCCGGCGCCCTTGTAGTAAATCGTCTCGACCTGCTTGCCGTTCTGGCGAAGCACCTCCGCCATCGTCTGCGCATGGCGGGGGCGTACGAGTTTGTCCGCGCTCCCCTGCAGGAGCAGGATCGGCGGCGTTGCGCTTTCCGCGGTCACCCGGTTGATCGGCTGCGTCGGAGCGAAATCCTTCGTGCCGGCGAAGGCTTCCAGCGTGATGTTGGTGGAGAGCGGCTTGAAATCGTAGGGGCCGGAGATCGCGGCCAGGCCCTTGATGACGGATGGCGACAGGCCTTCGGCAGCGAGGAATTCCGGCGCGAGCGTCACCATCATCGCATTGTAGGCGCCGGCCGAATGGCCGACGAGGAAAAGCCGCTGCGGATCGCCGCCATAGCGCGGCGCCATGCGATGCGCGAAGGCAACCGCCTTGGCGGTGTCCTCGACGAAGGCGGGGTAGCGGACCTTAGGCACCAGCCGGTAGTCGGCGACGATGGTGACGAAGCCGCGCCGCGAAAAGGCCTCGCCGACGAAGGCGTAGTCGGCCTTCGAGCCGGTGCTCCACTTGCCGCCGTAGAAGAAGACGATCACCGGCGCGGCCCCGTCAGCGTTCGCCGGCAAGAAGATATCCGCCTTCTGCCGCGCGTCCGGACCGTAGGCGACATCCTCGACGACGACCTCGCCGGCATCACCCTGTGCGGCGAACTCGTTGTAGACGGAGATGCCCGAGCAGCCGGCGAGCGGGAGCGTGGCGCCAAACGCCAGCGTCAGTGCTGCCAGGGATCGGCCGAACCAAATCATCGCGCACTTATAAAAACGAAGCCGGTGAAAAAGCGAGTCCTAATACAGTGCCCTTCGCCTGTATTACTTTGATATGGATCGTGAGCGACAGAATAGATGGCCGCTCAGGCCACCGCCTGCTTCCGGTCTGCGTCGAGCCAGTGTTCGAGGAAATATGGCAGCTGCTTGTGCCACCACGGCCAGTCGTGCGAGGCGTCCTCGCCCCAGAAATCGACCCAGGCCGGAATGCCTTTTGAGGCGAGCACATTTTCGAGCTCATGCGTGTCGGCGATCATCGGCCCTTCATGCGCGCCGCGGCCGACGCAGAAGGTCATCCGCAGCCCGCGAATCTTCGCCAGCAGGCGCTCGTCTTCGAGATTGGCGAGATAGTGAACGGGCGAATTGAAATAGATCTGTCCGTCCAGCGCGCCACCAAAAAAGTCAGCCGCGGAATAGACGCCCGACAAAGCGATGCAGCCGGCGGCGAGTTCGGGAAAACGGAAGGTGAAGTTTGACGAATGGAACGCGCCCATCGAGCACCCGGAAAAGATCGGCTTCAGTTCGGCGCCGCCATTCGAGGCGCGCGCCAGCCCGAGCATCTCCGGCAGCGCTTCCTCGCGGATGTAGCGGAACCAGGCTTCGTGGCGCGCGATGCGCTGCTCCGGATTGCCGCCGCGATTGGTGAAGGTCTCGCCGTCGATTGAGTCGACGGTGAAGATTTGCACCTCGCCACGCTCGATGAAGGGCGCGAGCGCGTTGATCGTGCCGGTGTCCTCATACTGGAAGAAGCGGCCGTTCGAGGTTGGCCACATGACGATCGGCCGCCCGGCATGGCCGTAACGCTTCGTCTCCATGTCACGGCCGAGGTTTTTGCTCGCAGCCTTCCGGTATTCAACCTGCATCGTCACTCCGCTTCCGCGTGGATGAAATTCACCGCCTCGCGCAGCGCCGCCTTGTCGGCATGGCGCATCTGGTAGGCGTAATTGCCCATCGCCTTGGAGAAGATTTTCTCGATCCGCTGATGGTGCCTGATCTTGTCGCCGTGGGCGGCTAGCACGTCCTCATGGCTGTGGCGATAGCGGATTCTGTCCTTTCGGGAGGCGTAGGCGGCATAATATGTCCCGGTCTTCGGCCCGTC
>DATJTE010000074.1:0-13712 GCA_035503715.1 Rhizobiaceae bacterium
GACCGGTCGCGTCGGCCTGCGCCTGCTCGACCCGGGCAACTACATCAATCTGCCCAATACCAACGGCATCGTCGTCCTGGCTCAGCTGCAGCCCATCACTGTCGTCTTCGTTCTGCCGCAACAGGTCATCCAGGAGGTCTGGGAGGAGCAAAGGCGGGGAACGAGTCTGGCCGTCATCGCGACCGACCAATCGGACGACAAAGAGCTCGCCACCGGCGTGGTCGAAGCGATCGACAACCTTGCCGACACGACGACCGGCACCGTGAAGGTCCGCGCCAATTTTCCTAATAACGATCTGAAGCTTTTTCCCAATCAGTTCGTCAATGCGCGCCTGCTCCTACGCCTTGTGCCGGGGGCAACCATCGCGCCCGTCTCGGCCATGCAGCACGGCGCGCCCGGCGCCTATGTTTATCGTATCACGCCTGATAGCTCGGTCGAAGTGCGGGTCGTCAAGACCGGCGTCACCGAAGGCGACCACGTGCAGATCCTGTCAGGCGTTGACCCCGGCGACGAAGTGGTGGTGGACGGCGCCGACCGGCTGCGCGAGGGCACGAAGATACGCGTCGTGCCAGACCGTGGCAATCCTGCAACGAGCGGCCCGTACGCGTCCGACGGCAAGCAGTCGCCATGAGTCCCTCCCAAATTTTCATTCTGCGTCCGGTTGGTACAACGCTCTTGATGGCGGCGATTCTGCTGGTCGGCGTCGTCGCTTATCGCTTCCTGCCGGTATCGGCCTTGCCACAGGTCGAATACCCGACCATCCAGGTTTCGACCTTCTATCCGGGCGCGAGCCCCGAAGTGATGACCACGGCGGTGACGGCGCCGCTGGAACGCCAATTCGGTCAGATGCCAGGGCTCAACCAGATGAGCTCGATCAGTTCGGCCGGGGCTGCCGTCACCACCCTGCAATTTGTGCTTGATCTGCCGCTCGACGTCGCCGAGCAGGAAGTGCAAGCGGCAATCAACGCGGCTTCGAGCCTGCTGCCCTCCGGCCTGCCGGCGCCGCCGATCTACGCCAAGGTCAATCCGGCCGACACGCCAGTCATCACCTTCTCGGTCAGCTCCAAGACCCTGCCGCTCATCCGGGTCGAGGACCTTGCCGAGGTTCGCCTGGCGCAAAAGCTTTCGCAGGTTCCCGGCGTCGGCCTAGTATCGATCGTCGGCGGTCAAAGGCCCGCCATGCGCGTAGAGGTCAATCCGCGTGCCCTCGCTTCCTATGGCCTCGCAATCGATG
Source organism: Rhizobiaceae bacterium (assembly GCA_035503715.1). GTDB lineage: Bacteria > Pseudomonadota > Alphaproteobacteria > Rhizobiales > Rhizobiaceae > OAS926. The sequence continues at coordinate 1,235 of DATJTE010000074.1, forward strand.
ATATTCGAACCGACATCACCAATCAGAACACGGACCTGCCCAAGGGCAATTTCGACGGTCCGACCCAGAACGTCACGATCAACAACAATGATCAGGTACAGACTGCGGGCGCATTCCGCGACGTGATCGTCGCCTACAGGAACGGCGCGGCGGTGCGGCTGTCGGATGTGGCGACAGTCGTAGAGGGGCCGGAAAACGCCGAACTCGCGGCGTGGGCCAACACGACGCCAGCGATTATTCTCAACGTCAAGCGCCAGCCAGGCTCCAACGTCATCGCCGTGGTGGATGCGGTCAAGGCGCAATTGCCGAAACTGACCCAGTCCTTGCCAGCTGGCCTCGACGTGTCGGTGCTTTCGGACCGGACCGTGACTATCCGTGCTTCCGTCGCCGACGTCGAATTCGAGTTGGGGCTCGCGGTCGTACTGGTCGTTCTGGTGATCTTCGTCTTCCTGCGCAATCTGCCGGCGACGGTCATCCCGAGCCTGTCCGCGCCGCTGTCGCTGATTGGCGCGCTCGCCGGCATGTATCTCTTTGGCTTTTCGCTCGACAATCTCTCACTGATGTCGCTGACCATCGCCACCGGCTTCGTCGTCGACGACGCGATCGTCATGATCGAGAATATCACGCGTTACGTCGAACAGGGCGATAGTCCCCTGGACGCGGCGCTCAAGGGGTCCGGAGAGATCGGCTTCACCATCATCTCCCTCACCGTGTCGCTGATCGCGGTGCTGATCCCGCTGCTTTTCATGGGCGACGTCATCGGGCGCCTGTTCCACGAATTCGCCGTGACCCTCGCGGCGGCCATCGTTCTCTCGGCCGTCATATCGCTCACCCTCGTGCCGATGCTGTGCGCCCTGGTCGTGCGTCATCGGCCCGAGAGCGAGCGCAGTCGTGTCGACCTCGCAGCCGAGCGCGTTTTCGAATGGATCATCGGTCAATATGATCGTGGCCTGCGCTGGGTGCTAGACCACCAGGTCGCGACGCTCGTCGCCTTTTTCGTCACCTTGGCGGTTACGATCTTCCAATATGTGGAAATCCCGAAAGGTTTCTTCCCGGTGCAGGACACTGGTGCGATTTCCGCCGTGACGACCGCGGCACAAGATATTTCCTTTCGAGCGATGGAAGAGCATCAGCGAGCGCTGGCGGACTTCATTCTGCGCGATCGCGACGTGGTCAATCTCTCCTCCTACATCGGCGTGGACGGAACCAATATGACGCTCAACACCGGCCGCATGCTGATCACGCTCAAGCCGCATGACGAGCGCGATTCCAACGCGACCGAGGTCATCGCGAAATTAAAGCGGGAGACCCGCGACCTTCCCAACATTTCCCTCGCCATGCAGCCGGTGCAGGATCTGACGATCGACAGCGCCGTCGGCCGGGGCCAATATCTATTTTTCCTGCAAGCCCCGAAACAATCCGACCTGTCCGAATGGACGCCGCGGCTCGTTCGGCGGATGCAGCAGTCGCCGATCTTCGAGGATGTTTCGAGCGATCTCGCGGAGAATGGTCGGCAAATGCTGCTTACCATAGACCGTCCGACCGCGGCGCGTTTCGGCATCACTCCTGCCTCGATCGACAATGCGCTCTATGACGCGTTTGGCCAGCGAATCGCCTCAACATTTTACACGGAGTCCAACCAGTACCGGGTGATCATGCGATCCTCACTGAGCGCGCTGGAGAATCCCGCCCAGGCGCTGACTGGAATCTATCTTCCTTCGGCCACGGCGACGACCGGCCAAGCACCCTTGACGGCGATGGTCCATGTCTCACTGAAAAACGCCCCGCTGCAATTGAATCACCTTGGACAACTTCCGTCGCAATCGATCTCCTTCAATCTGGCGAAGGGGGTGTCCCTTGAGCGCGCGGTCGCGGGTACCAAACAAGCGGAGGCCGACATTGGCCTCCCCGAATATTTCAACACGGCCTACCAGGGCGTGCTCTCAGCCTTCCAGAAATCTCTGTCGAACCAACTGATGCTGATCCTCGCCGCCGTGGTCGCCGTCTATATCGTGCTTGGCGTGCTCTATGAAAGTTTCCTCCATCCGATCACGATCCTCTCGACCCTCCCCTCTGCCGGCATCGGCGCGCTGCTCGCCTTGCGTGTCACCGGAAACGATCTCGACGTCATCGGGATCATCGGAATCATCCTGTTGATCGGCATCGTCAAGAAGAATGCCATTATGATGATCGACTTCGCGCTCGAGGCCGAACGCGTCGAAGGCCGGCCGCCGCGTGAGGCGATCCATCAGGCCTCCCTGCTGCGCTTCCGGCCGATCCTGATGACGACTTTTGCCGCGCTGCTCAGCGCGCTGCCGCTAATGCTGGGAACCGGAACCGGCTCCGAGCTGCGCCGGCCGCTCGGTCTGTGCATTGTCGGCGGTCTGCTGGTGAGCCAGCTGCTCACTTTGTTCTCGACGCCCGTGGTCTATCTGGCGATCGACCGGCTTGGACGCCGCGTTTCGGGCCGCGGCGGAGCGTAGCGGGCCGGCGTCATGAATATTTCCGCGCCCTTCATCAAGCGCCCAGTCGCCACCACGCTGATCACTTTGGCCATCGCGCTCGCCGGCGCGCTCGGCTACTTCAGTCTGCCAGTCTCGCCGCTGCCACAGGTCGATTTCCCAACCATTATGGTTCAGGCGCAATTGCCTGGTGCAAGCCCCGACGTCGCCGCGACGAGCCTGGCCGAACCGCTCGAGCGTCATCTCGGCCAGATCGCCGATGTCACCGAAATGACGTCGCAGAGCCAAACGGGGCAGTCGCGCGTCATTTTGCAATTCGGTCTCGACCGCAATATCGACGGCGCTGCCAAGGATGTGCAGGCGGCGATCAATGCGGCGCAGGCCGATCTGCCGACCAATCTGCTGACGCAACCAACCTACCGTAAAGTCAATCCGGCCGACGCGCCGATCCTGATCCTCACCCTGACTTCGAAAACCCTCACGCCCGTGCAGATGTACGACGTGGCGAACACGCTGCTCGCGCAACAGCTTTCGCAAATTTCCGGCGTCGGCCAGGTGTTCATCAGCGGCTCGGCGTTGCCGGCCGTGCGCGTCGAACTCGATCCCTTGCAACTCTTCCACTTCGGGATTGGTCTCGAAGCCATCCGCTCGGCACTCGCAAGTGCTAACGCCAACGCGCCCAAGGGTGCCGTCGACGTTGGCGCCCATCGCTGGCAGATCTATACGACCGATCAGGCCAGCCACGCCGCCGATTTTCGCTCGCAGGTCGTCGCCTACCGCAATGGCGCGGCGGTGAAGCTCAGCGACGTCGCCAACGTCGTGGATTCGGCCCAGGATCTGCGCAATCTCGGCCTAGCCGACGGCCAGCCAGCCGTCATTCTCGTCGTCTTCCGCCAGCCGGGTGCCAATATCATCCAGACGGTCGAGGCTGTGCGCGAGGCGGTGCCGAAGTTGAAGTCGGCCTTGCCGGCAGCAATGGACATCGGCTTCGCCTCCGACCGTTCGATCACCATCCGCAATTCGCTGGCCGAGACGCAGCGCACGTTGATCATCGCCATGTTGCTGGTCGTGGGTGTGGTCTTCGTCTTTCTGCAGAACGGCCGCGCCGCGCTGGTGCCAGCCGTCGCCGTGCCGGTCTCCGTCATTGGGACCTTCGGCGCTATGTATCTCTTTGGCTATTCGCTCGACAATCTCTCGCTCATGGCGCTGACGATCTCGACGGGTTTTGTCGTCGATGACGCCGTCGTCGTGCTGGAAAACATTTCGCGCCATCTTGAGGAGGGCATGCCACGTCTCGAGGCGGCGTTGACGGGCGCGCGCGACATCGGTTTCACGATCGTCTCCATTACACTTTCTTTGATTGCGGTCTTTCTCCCAATCCTGCTGATGGGTGGAATCGTCGGCCGTCTGTTCCGCGAATTCGCCGTGACCCTGTCGATGGCGATTTTGATTTCGATGTTCGTCGCGCTGACAACCACGCCGATGATGTGCGCTGCGATCCTCAGGGTTGTGCCCGAGCGGGCGGAGCAAGGCCGTCCGAGCCTGTTCGAGCGGGCGCGGAATTTCTACGCGCGAACGCTGCGAATTGCGCTCGATCACAGCTTCCTGGTCCTACTCAGCCTGTTCGCAGCGGTCGCCATGAACGTCCTCCTGCTTGTCATGATCCCGAAGGATTTCTTTCCGTTGCAGGACACGGGACGCATCGTTGCAGTGCTCGTCGCCGACCAGAGCATGTCCTTTCAGCTGCTGAGCAAAAAGCTCGCTCGGATGATGGCCATTGTCGACGCCGACAAGGATCTAGCGAGCGTCGTCGGCTATACGGGGACCGGCGGCGGAGGCGTCTCGGCGCAGACCAACACCGCCGCCATGTTTCTGCAATTGAAACCACGGAACCAGCGCGACAGCATTATGTCGGTCATCGCGCGGTTGCGCGACGCTCTCGCGCAAGTGCCAGGCGCGCGTCTTTATCTGCAGCCTGTGCAGGACATTCACGTCGGAGGCCGGCAAAGCAACGCGCTCTATCAATACAGCATTCTCGGCGACACGACATCGGAGGTCTATGAGTGGACTCCCAAACTAATGGCGGCGCTGGAGGAGGACCGCGACACATTCTCTGATGTCAGCTCCGACCAACAGCAGAACGGCCTGGGGGAAGACGTCACTGTCGATCGCGACAATGCCTCGCGGCTTGGCCTCACCATGTATCAGATCGATAACACGCTTTATGACGCTTTCGGCCAGCGTGCGGTCTCCGTCATCTACAATCCGCTCAACCAATACCGTGTGGTGATGGAGGCGGCGCCACGATTCTGGCAGAGGCCTGATACCCTCGACCGCGTATGGGTGAGTACGTCCGCCGCACAGCCCGCCGGCTCGCAGACGACGGCACTCAGCGCCGGCTCGGTGGTCTTAGGCTCGCAACTCGGCGTCCTGCCCGTCTCGGTGATCGAGGCACCGCCGGCGACGCCCAATCTTTCCGCCGCAGCGGCTTCCGCAACCAATCCCACCGCGGCTCTTTCCAATGTCGCCGTGACTCTCCCTAATCTCACCGTTTCGCTTGCGACGAGCAACGCCAGCAGCCGGACCGCCAGCTCGTCGAGTGCGACGAACAGCGCGAGCCTTGCCGCCAACAACGCCGTCCGCACAGCTGCGCAGGCGACGCTCGCCGCCAGTGGCTCGACCGGATCGAGCAGCGCTTCGGTTGGCGCGGCAGTGGCTACCAGCGTCGAAACCGTGGTTCCACTCTCGGCAGTCGCGCATTTCTCGCCAGGCAGAACGCCGTTGGCGGTCAACCATCAGAGTCAGTTTGTCGCAGCGACGATCTCCTTCAACCTCGCCAAAGGAAAGTCCTTGAGCGACGCCGAGGCGGCGATCCATCGCGCTGAGGAAAAAATCCACATGCCATCCAATCTGATCCGCGGCTTCGCCGGAACCGCGCTGCTGTTCACGCAGTCACTCGAAGACGAAAGGCTGTTGGTCGCCGCCGCGCTGATCGCGATCTATATTGTGCTGGGCGTTCTCTACGAAAGCTTCATCCACCCGATTACTATTCTTTCGACCCTGCCGTCGGCGGGCGTCGGGGCGACCCTGGCGCTGCTGTTGTTTGGCCTGCCTTTCACCATCGTCGCGCTGATCGGCGTGATCCTGCTGATCGGCATTGTGAAGAAGAACGCCATCCTGATGATCGACGTCGCCCTGCAGGTCGAGCGCGGGGGAGAGATGAGCACGCGCGACGCGATCTATCATGCGGCGATCGTCCGATTCCGCCCCATCATCATGACGACCACCGCCGCCCTGCTTGGCGCGCTGCCCTTGTGTTTCAGTTTCGGCGAGGGCAGCGAATTGCGCGAACCGCTGGGCATTTCCATCGTCGGCGGCCTCATCGTGAGCCAGGCGCTGACCCTCTACACGACCCCGATCGTCTATCTTTATCTCGATCGGATGCGTTTGCGCTTCTCGTGGCGGCGCTCGCGCTGAACAGGGAATGGGACTGTGCGGAATCATGCGATAAGAAGGCTCTGTCCTCGTCGGACGTCACTCTGGTGAGTGAAATCACGACCGTCAGCCCCCTGGGCGCATGGTCTCGCAATTCGATCTCGCCGCCGTGGCGCCGGATGATGTCACGCGCGATCGACAGGCCGAGGCCAAAGCCGCCGTGTCTTTTTCCGGCGCGGCGCGCGCTGTCCCCTTTGAAAAAGGGATCGAAGACTCTTTGGCGCCAAGCCGACGGAATGCCCGGTCCGTCGTCGGAGACTTCGATCCGCGCCGTGTCATTCTGCGAGGCAAGCAGCACCACAGTGACATGCTTGCCATGCTTAGTGGCGTTGTCGACGACATTGGCGACGGCGCGCGACAGCGCATGAGCGCGGCAGGCGAAAGGAAACCGGGTCGGGCCTTCATAGGCCACGTCATGGCCGACGTCAGAAAACTGCGCGCAGATCGTCTGCAACAGGCTCGGCAGGTCGGTGAGCTCCGCTTCCTCCGTGCGGCCACCGTCGCGCAGGTAGGTCAGGGTTTCGCTTACCATGTCGTTGATGATCGCCAGGTCCTGCAGCATGTTGGTGCGCGTGACAATGTCAGATAGCCGCTCGGCCCTCAGCCGCAGGCGTGTCAGCGGCGTGCGCAGGTCGTGGCTTATCGCCTCCAGCATCTGGGTGCGTTCGTCGACGAGCTGGCGCGTGCGTTCGCGCATCTCCTGCAGCGCCTCGGCCACTTGCTTGATTTCCCGCGGCCCGGTTCCCTTGAGCGGGCCGCCCTCGCCACCGGCTTGCCCGAAGGACCGCGCCGCCAAAGCGATGGCGGAAAGCGGCGCCGTGATCCGCTTCAGCGCATAAAAAGAGAGGAGAAGGATCATCACCGTGATGATCGCCAGGGCGCAGGTCACCTGAATCAGCAGAAGATTGTGAACTGCAAAGATGGTGTTCGCCGATTTGAATTTCAGCGCGACGTCGTCATGAATCCTGACGAAAATCGCGTCGTCCTGGTGGTTTGGCAATGGCTTCACGCCCCATGTGCGAACGAGCCGCTCCTCGATCGCAGCGGTGAAAGCCGACGCAGGCGCGTTGGACGTCCGTTCCCGTTCCAGGCTGGCCACAGAGACGCGTTCGATCGCAACGGAGGCTGAACGCGCGGTCTCCAGCATTCGCGTCAATTCCTGCGGCGAATGCGTTTCCTGCGCCTTCCGGACGATGCCCGCGATACGCGCCGCGCGCACCGCCGGGAGAATATCGCTATTGGCGCCCACCGCGCTTGCATTGAAGAAATGCAGAAGCGCCGCCGACGCCAGTGCGACGCCAAGCACGACCGCGACGACGACGAGGCAGGCGATTTGCGTGGCAATGGTCTGCGGCGCTAGCCGGCGCAGCAGCTTCACGACAGCAGCTCCACATTTGCGGTGAAGACGTAACCGCCAAGCCGTACCGTCTTGATCAGCGTTGGATCCCGCGGGTCGGCCTCGATCTTCTGACGGATCCGGCTGACATGGACATCAATGCTACGCTCGATCGGTCCGGCGAGGCCGCCATGGGTCAGGTCGAGCAATTGCTCGCGCGACAGGACGCGGCAGGGATTCTGGCAGAACGCCAGCAGTAAGTCGAATTCGGCGCTGGTCATGGTCACCCGAGCTCCGTCCGGGCTGACGAGCTGCCTTTCGGCCGGATAGAGTCGCCAGCCGGCGAAGCCTAGCTTGACTAGGAGATTGCGGGCCATGGGGGCGCGTGTTCGGCGCAGTAGCGCCCGGATGCGCGCGACGAGTTCGCGCGAATTGAAAGGTTTCGTCACATAATCGTCAGCACCGATCTCGAGTCCGATGATCCGGTCCACGTCTTCCCCGAGAGCTGTCAGCATGATGATCGGCACGGGCGAGACGGCGCGCAGCCGACGGCAGATGGAAAAGCCGTCCTCGCCCGGCAGCAGGACGTCGAGCACCACCAGATCGACATCCTCCTGCGCCAGCCGAAGGTCCATTTCCTCGGCACAGGTCACGGAGGCGGTGACAAAGCCGTTTTCTTCAAGGATTTCGGTCAGCAGCTGCGCAATCGTCGCATCGTCCTCGACGAACAGAATGCGCGCCGATTTTTCGGTCGCAGCTGGGAGAGCGGATGAAAGCGGTGCCTGCAGCATGGGCAAAATCCTCGCGTGAGAGGATCGTTCTTTTGCCTCAACGCGTCATCAGCCGAATTGTTTTCTTTTGTTTCAGTCGCTCAGATCGCTGCGTTCAAGCTAAGCATCTGCGCAACATAGAGAACCGGAACACCGCGCCATCATTTTGTGGCGTCGCGTGAAGGGAGCCTTGGCGATGCCCTCGAATGAGAGGCCCGTCCAGCTGCGGCTATCCTTTGCGATTTTGGAGCGGCGGCTGAAGTCCATGAATATTCCGTGTTGTGACATCGCTTCGGCCGGCCGTAAGCGATCGTGGTGTGAGCCGAGAATATTTCAATAACTGCTTGGCTCATCACTATCGTTAATCGATAGCGATTTACAATAAAGATTGCGAAAACGGAGTTAAGTTCAATGCGAGTCGGACATGCTCCGGATGGCGTCTGTTTTTGGAGGCTCTGGTCAGGACTCGATTATGCTGCCGTCCAGTGACTGCTTATGCTCCTTTCGATTCCGCCAAAATACGCGGTGTCACAGGTTGTTGAATTCATCAAGGGCAAGAGCGCCATCCATCTGGCCAGGGTCTATGGAGAGCGCGAGCACAGCTTCGTTGGGCAACATTTTTTGGCCAGATGATTCTTCATCAACAGTGGGGCGCACGAGGAAGCTATCCGGGCCCACATCCGCAACCAAGAGAAAGCGGATCAACGATTGGATCAAATAAGCTTCTGATGTTGATCAAGCCCCTTTGGGGCTTACAAGCTTAAGGGGCCGCGTCAGCGACCCCTTCTTCCGCTTTGAGCGGCTCAAATCCTAAAGCCCCTGGCCAGGGGCTACTTACAGGTGCTGTTCGATGACGCTGATTACGGGGCGGGGCTTTCCCTCGCCGATGATCACTTTGTCCCCGGCTTGCAGATCGCCCTCGATCACTTCGGAGAAATGATGGTCGTCGAGACCCAGCTTCAAAGGAATGGCTCTGAGCTTGCCCTCACGGAGAACCCAAACCCGGCTCTGTCCCGCAGTTAGCCCAGGCGGTGTGGCAATGCCGCTCGGCGAAAACTGAAGGGCCTGATCCGGAATCCTTAGAACATCGGACCGCTTTGCGGTAACGATCCGTGCCATTGCGGTCATGCCCGGCTTCAGCAAGAATTTGGAATTGTCGACGGCCAGAACAACCTTGTAGGTCGGGACGTCATGAACCATCTGGGGCGCCAAAGGAGGCTGGGATACGATCGCATCGAACGACCGATCTGGAAAGGTTTCGACGCTGAAGGTCGCCTTGTCGTCCAGCTTAATTTCCCCGATCTCGCTCTGGTCGACGTCAGCGTCAATCTTCAAGCGAGTGAGATCGGCGGCGATCCTAAAGAGAGGAGGCGCTTCGGTGCTTGGCGCGACCCTTTGGCCGATTGCGACATTGCGTGAAATCACCGTGCCGTCGGCCGGTGAAACGAGGCTGGTCCAATCACGATTGTCTTCGGCGGCGCGGAGCGAGGCCTCTCTTTGCTGGATCGTTGCCTTGTCGAACTCGAGTCGCGCCTCTGCCAAGGTCATGTCATTTGCCGGTTCGCCCGGGCCGTGCAGCGAGACGCGATGGCGTCTCCTGGCTCTAACATCGTGTTCAAAGACAGCTTTTGCTTCGGCGAAACCCACCTCGTCCGTAGCAAGCTGCGCCCGAACGACCGCGAGATCGGCTCTGTTTCGGTTAACAGCGTCTTGAAATGGACGCGGATCTATTTTGGCGCAAACCTGCTCCTTCGTCACCTGCATATCAACGTCGCAGAAAACGTTCTGGATTATCCCGGACACAGTGGGACTGATAAAGAAACTCTGCTCCGGATTGATCGTGCCCTTGGCCTCAACGGTCCGCAGAATAGGGCCACGGCTAACCGGCGCCGTTACGAATCGGCCAGGCACCTCTGTGAAACTTGCCAACCAGAGGAACGCCAAGGCAAATATTCCAAGGGCCGCGCCTCCGATGAGGAAAGACCGGAGATGGACTGGGACAGGGCGCGCCGTGGATGCCCGTTCGACACGCGCGAGATGCCTCGATTGCCAAACCGGACGGTGCTCCAGCAGATGATAGGTTCCGATTTTAATCGCGCTCGCCACCATGAAAGACCCCAGCGTGTAGGCCCAGACCATGAGCGCGAGCGGCCATCGCGTAGGGGCCATAAACAAGCCATAAACAACAACAAGTGTGCCAATGAGCTGTGTCGCCTCGGCGGGAACGACGAGCTTCCAGCTCGGCCAGGGACGCTCCCAGACTGGACCCTTGTTGCGCGTCAGATAGATCGTCATATGGCCCGAGACGAGCAGTTTGAGGAAGATCAGCGCCTGGACAACCGGCTGCGAAAGCGCGAAATAATCCCGCACAATCCAGAAAAGGCCAAAGCTTTCGAGCACGCCATAGCCGCCGAGCACTGATGCGACGGTGAGAACCCGAGTCATGTCCCATCGGACCGGCTGCGGCGCGATGGGCGCATTGTCATAAGCGATCATCATGATGGGCAGGTCATTGAGGAGTGCCAGGAGCACCACCATGATCGCGGTGACAGGGTAGAAGTTGAAGATCAGGATGCTGGCGGTCATGAACAGCAAGAGCCGCATCGTCTCCGCGATCCGGTAGATTGCATAGCTATTCATGCGCTCGAAAATTCGACGGGCCTCCTCGATCGCTGTGGTGATCACGGAGAGTCCGGGCGCCGTCAAAACGAGATCGGCCGCGGCACGGGCCGCGTCCGTTGCACCACTGACGGCAATACCGACGTCGGCCTGCTTTAGCGCGGGCGCATCGTTGACGCCATCGCCGGTCATGCCGACGATATTGCCGGCTCTCTGCAACACCTGAACGATCTTGAATTTGTGCTCTGGAAAAACACGGGCGAAGCCATCGGCGGCGGCAATGCGAGAGAGTTCAGGATCGCCGCCGTCTTTCCCAAAAGCGGTCTCCGCAACCACAATGTTCTGCCCGAGATTGAGCTGGCCGGCGATCTCCCTGGCGATCGCTTCGTGGTCGCCAGTCACCATCTTGATGCCGACGCCCATGGCGCGCATTGTCGCGATCGTCACGGCACAATCTTCCCGGGGTGGATCGAAGAGCGGCAGAAGCCCGAGGAAGCGCCATTTGCCGGATTCATCGGTGCGCGCAACACCCAATGTTCGAAACCCCTTTGCCGCATCCTGGTCCACGAGCGTGGCAATCGCCCGGCGTTCTTCGTCGCCGGGTGAGCAAAGATCAACAATCACTTGCGGCGCGCCCTTGGCAACTTTGAAGCGGTTGCCGTCATGCTCGATCTCTGCCTCCGCCCGCTTCGACACCGGGTCAAAGGGCCGGAACTTTTGCACCTTATAAGCATCGCGGTTTTCGCCGGACGGAGCACCCGCGAGAATCGCCTCATCGATCGCGTCAGGCGCATCACGCCGCGACGCCAGGACGGCAGTCAATAGAAGGTCGTTGGACTCGACGCCCGGCGCCGGCTGCAACTCGCCCAGCGTAAGTTGGTTCTTGGTCAGCGTTCCGGTCTTGTCGCTGCACAGCATGTTCATGCCGGCCATCTCTTCAATCGAAACGAGACGTGAAACAATCGCCTTGAGTTTTGCCAGGCGCTCGGCGCCGACGGCCATGGTGACGGACAGCACCGCGGGCAGCGCCACCGGAATAGAGGCGACAGTGAGGATGAGCGCGAATTGTATGGTTTCAAGGAGTGGGTCGTGGCGAAACAGAGCGGCGAGCCCGATGATCAGAACCAAGCCGATCGTCGTCAAAATGAGGAAGTTGCCGATGCGCAGCACCGCGCGTTGGAAGTGGGAGATGGTCTTGGCTTGTTCGACAAGATGGGCTGTCTTGCCGAAATAGGTGTTCATGCCGGTCGCCGTGATGACGCCAGTCATCTCACCCTGCTTGGCGATTGAACCCGAATAGGCCACATCGCCAGCCTTTTTGTCGACGGGAAGCGATTCTCCCGTCAGCGCCGATTGGTCGACACTGAGATAATCGCCTTCGATCAGCTTCATATCCGCGGGCACGACATTGCCGAGCTTGACTAGCACAGCATCGCCTGGAACCAAGAGCCGCGCCTCGATGTCCTTCCACTTGCCGTCGCGCTTGACGCGCGCTTTGAGAGCAAGCCGCTGCTTCAGCAACTCAATGGCGTTGTCGGCCTTGAATTCCTGCCAGAAGCCGACGCCGGCATTGATGAAGAGCATCACGAGAATGATCGTGAGGTCATCCCAATGCCTGAGCACGCCGGAAAGCACGGCTGCGATCTCGATCATCCAAGGGATCGGCCCCCAAAAGAAGCGCGCCAGCCGTTCGAAAGCACTGATATGATGTTCGGCGAAGGCGTTCTCGCCATATTGGCCGAGTCGGCGGGCCGCTTCTGCTTCTGTCAGTCCGGCTGCTGCATCGGCGGTCATCT
>DATJTE010000075.1:0-33829 GCA_035503715.1 Rhizobiaceae bacterium
GGTGCCTTACGTCTTGTGGTGGCGCCGCCGGCTTGGTGGGGCTCAACCGGTAACGGGCTGACGGGCTCGCGCCAGCGCCGCGGGCTTCGGCCCGCCCCATGCCCAGTCGAGCAGCTCGACCGTGTGCACGATGGGCATGCCGGCACGATCGGCGATCTGCGTCATGCAGCCGATATTTCCTGTCGCGATGATCGACGCACCGGTCGCTGCGAGGTTCTTCACCTTGCGGTCGCGCAGCCGCGCCGAGATGTCCGGCTGCAGGATGTTATAGGTGCCGGCCGAACCGCAGCACAAATGTCCCTCGCGCGGCTCGCGCACGGTAAAGCCCGCCTTGGCCAGCAGTTCCTTCGGCTGCCGCGTGAGCTTCTGGCCGTGCTGCATCGAGCAGGCCGAGTGGTAGGCCACGGCGAGATCGGGTTTCACCGCCGGCGCCGGCAGATCGAGCGAGGCGAGAAATTCGGTCACGTCTTTCGCCAGCGACGAGACGCGTGCCGCCTTGTCCGAATAGGCTGGGTCGAGGCGGAGCATGAAACCGTAATCCTTGATCGTCGTGCCACAGCCGGATGCGGTAATGACGATCGCGTCGAGCCCGTTTTCCATCTCACGCGTCCAGGCGTCGACATTGCGCCGCGCGGCGGCAAGCGCATCGTCCTCGTGCCCCATGTGATGGACCAGCGCGCCGCAGCACCCCTCGCCTTCCGGCAGCACGACTTCAATGCCGAGGCGCGTCAGCAGCCGGACCGTCGCGTCATTGATGTTTGGCTCCAGCACCGACTGCGCGCAGCCGGTGAGCAGCGCGACCCGCCTTCGCCTCTCTTTCGACGGCACGTGCACGATCGGACGCACCGTGCTCGCCTGCGGCGGCAGCGACGACGGCGCAAGCTTCAGCATTGCGGCCAGCGGTTTCAACGGCCCGATCTTCTCGAACAAGGCACCGAAGGGACGGCCGAGCGCTGCCAGCTTGAGCGCCGCGCGAAACCGCGCCGGATAGGGCAGCACCATCGCAAGCACGCCGCGGATCATGCGATCGAGGATCGGCCGGCGGTATGTTTTCTCGATATGCGCGCGGGCATGATCGACGAGATGCATGTAGTGCACGCCGGACGGGCAGGTCGTCATGCAGGCGAGACAGGAGAGGCAGCGGTCGATATGCGTGACGATTTCGGTGTCCGCCGGACGGCCGTTCTCCAGCATGTCCTTGATCAGGTAGATGCGGCCGCGCGGGCTGTCGAGCTCGTTGCCGAGCGTCACATAGGTCGGACAGGTCGCGGTGCAGAACCCGCAATGCACACATTTGCGCAGGATCTTTTCCGATTCCGCGACATGCGGATCGGCAAGCTGGGCGAGGGTGAAGGAGGTTTGCACGACCGCTCGGAACTATCTCAAATCAATGTCAAGGTGGACTTGGGTTGCTGCCCCGGGTTTCGCCGACTTAAGCGCCAGCGCAATCCGTTCCGCTCCGGCACTCAGCGTCTTGATGTCCTGAACAGGAAGGACAACCACGGCGACTTTTCGATTTCGCAATGGCTGCTGCCACTCGATGTTCTTGTCGCAGGTAAGGAGTCGATCGAAGCCGTCGATCTCGAGGCGCTCCAGAAGTCTGCCGTTCTTCAGGCCCTTCCAGGCGTTCGGAAAGGGCGAAATGGAGCAATCAAAACCCCGCAGCACCGCGACGAGAGCACGCGGTGCGTTTTCGTCGAGAACAGCCTTCAAGCTGCTCTCTCAAAATGCGATTCCATATCGTCTCGAGCGATCTGCAACAACGCCTCGACCTGATGCCGTTCAACTGTCGGGAAGTTCTCGAGAAATTCATCCAGGCCTACGCCGGCGGCAAGATTCACGAAGAAGACTTCGATCGGCACGCGCGTTCCCTTGAAGACAACCGCACCCGAAACAATCTCGGGATCGCTGCTCAACACATCATCGATGTTCATGTCGCAGTCCTTTGAATAGCGAGCACCATCCTACCCCATTCGCCCCGGATTGAGGATACCCTTCGGGTCGAACTGTTCTTTCAGCCGCACCGACAGCGCGGCAAGCGCCGGCAGTTGCGGTTCGAAGACCGGCACGGCGGCGCGATGCGCCGCGCTGGCGCGAACCAGCGTCGCGTGGCCGCCGAATTTTCTCGTCAGGCGGCGCACGAGATCGGCCTCGGGATCACCGTTTAGGCGAACCCAGACCAATCCACCCTGCCAATCGTAGAAGGTTTCGGCCGGCGCCTCGATGCGGAGCGCCAGCGCCAGCGCGTGCCCGTCGGACGGCGCGACGGAGATGCGCCATACCGGCGTCTCGCTGCCGTCGGCAAACGGAATGCAGTCGCGGATGTCGCGCCAAACGCGCTTTGACTGCTCCACCGAAAGCGCCTCGATCGGCCCCGCATTTTTCCGCAGCGTCTTCAGCGTCTCGACACGATAGGCCACCGACGGTCCAAAGCCTTCGACGCGCAACAGCGTCGCCGCGTCCTTGCCGAGTACGCCGCCCGCAACGCGGCCGACAATCCCTTCCGGCAGATGCGCCGCGCCCGACACTTCCGCGCTCGACGCAAGCGCCAATGCCATTGCGCGCGTCGCGTCCTCATCGAGCAGGCCGCGCACGGCGATCGTCGTCTCGGTCTCCGCGCGCGGCAATACCTTGAACGTCACGTCGGTGAGCACGGCGAGCGTGCCCCACGAACCGGCCATCGCTTTCGACAGATCGTAGCCGGTGACGTTCTTCACCACGCGCCCGCCCGACTTGAACGCCTCGCCGCGTCCGGACACGGCGTGCACGCCGAGGATGTGATCGCGCGCCGCGCCCGCCTTGATGCGGCGCGGACCGGCAAGGTTCGCCGCCAGCGTTCCGCCGATCGTGCCGGTCTTGCGCCCTTGGCCGCTGCCGCCGAGCAGCGGACCGTAGTCGATCGGCTCGAAGGCGAGTTCCTGGCCGTTCTTCTCCAGCAGCGCCTCGATCTCCGCCAGCGGCGTGCCGGCGCGCGCCGAGAGCACAAGCTCCTCCGGCTCGTAGAGCGTGACGCCCGCCAGCTTCGACAGGTCGAGCGTATGCGCCGCCTGCACCGGTCGGCCGATCCCGCGTTTCGAGCCATGCCCGACGATCTCCAGCGGCTGCTCTTCGCCCGCCGCCCACTGGACGGCGGAGAGGACATCGGCGGCGGTGGTGGGGGTCAGGGTGGTCATGAGCGCCCCCGATCTTGGGTTCCTCGCCCCCGCGGAGCGGGGGAGAGGTGCCGAGCGCGGCAAAGCCGCAAGCGAGGCGGAGAGGGGGGCACCATCTACGGCTCCCCCGACGTCGACTTGGCGAAAACAAATCGCAGGTCCGGTCCGACCGTGTCTTCCGATAACTGACCCTCCAGCGCCGCCAAAATCGTTTCGCAAACGCTGGTTCTGTTTTTCAGAACATCGCTGCTCCAGAAACGGACGACTGAATACCCGGAATCCCGCCTGAATTCGTCGCGCCGTCGGTCATAGTTGCTTTCAGCATGCTGGCTGCCATCCAGTTCCACAACGAGCCTCGCGCTGCGACATGCAAAATCAGCGAAGTATGGGCCGAACGGCATCTGGCGGACGAACTTATGTCCACCGAGCTTCTTCGCTTTCACCTCATCCCAGAGCGTCGCTTCCGCCTGGTTGTCGCCGCGGCGCAGCAGGCGAGCGCGGGCGATACTCTTCGGCGAGCGGCGGCCGGGTTGTTCCGCCCCCCTCTCCGTCTCGGGCGCGGCGGCATTCGCCGCCTGTTTCGCCCGAGCCACCTCTCCCCCGCTTCGCGGGGGAGAGGAACCCAAGTTCTGATTCCCCCTCACCGCCTCCCTCCGGTCGGCACCTCTCCCCATTGGGGAGAGGAACTGGTGCCGAGCCTCCTGAGCGCCGCCTCGCCTCTTGGCGACAGCCGGTAGCCAACCTCGAGGCTTTCCGTCAGGCCAAGCTCCTTCAGCTTGCGCACATCCTGTTTGAAGGCGAAGCGCTCCGCGCCGAGCGCTTTGGCCAGTTCCGTCGAGACGGTCGCGGGACGTTCGCCGATCAGCTTCAGGATGCCCGGGAAATAACCCGGCCGTTCCTGTTCCCAGCGCGCGAACCGCGCTTCGAGCTTCCGCCATTCGGCATCCGTGAAGGACGCCGTCTCGCGCAACGCCTCGCGCGCGTCCGCCTCGATGCCTTTCAGCTCGATCCGATAGACGGGGTTGCCATCGTCCGGGCCGAGCATGTCCTTCAGCGCGGCCAGATCGTGAAAGCCGGAGCGCTTCGCATCTGCCTCGGCCAGAGATGCGGCTTCGATCGTTTCGACTTTGCCGAAACGCACAACACCCACCTGCGTGCGTGTCGATCCGCCGGCTTTCGCGCCCGGGCGCTTCCAGCGGCGAAAGGCCAGCGTGACGCTGCCATCCGCGATGCCGTCCAGGGTTTCGCGCCGAAACAGCAAGGCTCAGAACCTCGGAATGTCCGGAAACGCCACCTGCCCGCGATGGACATGCATGCGGCCAAGCTCGGCGCAGCGGCGCAGTTGCGGAAAGACTTTTCCCGGATTGAGCAGATGGTTGGGGTCGAAGGCGCATTTCACGCGCATCTGCTGGTCGAGGTCGATCTCGTTGAACATTTCGGGCATCAAATCGCGCTTCTCGACGCCAACCCCGTGCTCGCCGGTCAGCACGCCACCGACCTTGACGCAGAGCCGGAGAATATCGGCGCCGAAGGCTTCCGCTTTTTCCAATTCGCCGGGCAGATTGGCGTCGTAGAGGATCAGCGGGTGCAGATTGCCGTCGCCGGCGTGAAAGACGTTGGCGACGCGCAGGCCGTACTCTTCCGACAGCTCGCGCATGCCGGCCAGCACTTTGGGCAGTTCCTTGCGCGGGATCGTGCCGTCCATGCAGTAATAGTCCCGCGAGATGCGACCCACTGCCGGGAAGGCCGCCTTGCGGCCGGCCCAGAAGGACAGCCGCTCCTGTTCGCTCTGCGAAATCCGGCAGGTGGTCGAGCCGTTCTTGAGCGCGATCGCTTCGACCTGGCCGATCAGATGATCGACCTCAACGCCCGGCCCGTCGAGCTCGACGATCAGCAGCGCCTCGCAGTCGAGCGGGTAGCCCGCCTTGACGAAATCCTCGGCCGCGTGGATCGCCGGCCGGTCCATCATTTCCATGCCGCCGGGAATGATGCCCGCGCCGATGATGTCGGCGACACATTGGCCGCCCTGCTCGCTGGTCGGAAAACCGATCAGCAGCGCGCGTGCCGTCTCCGGCTTCTTCAGGATGCGCACCGTCACCTCGGTGACGACGCCGAGCAGCCCTTCCGAGCCGGTCATGACGCCGAGCAGGTCGTAACCTTCGCTGTCCAGATGCTTGCCGCCGAGCCGCACCACCTCGCCATTCATCAGCACCATCTCGATGCCGAGCACGTTGTTGGCTGTCAGCCCGTATTTCAGGCAGTGCACGCCGCCGGAATTTTCCGCGACATTGCCGCCGATCGAGCAGGCGATCTGCGATGACGGATCCGGTGCGTAGTAGAAGCCTTCCTGCTCGACAGCATGCGTGATGCCGAGATTGGTGACGCCGGGTTGCGCCACGACGCAGCGGTTCAGAAAATCGATGTCGAGGATGCGGTTGAAGCGGCTCATCACCAGAAGCACCGCATCTTCCAGCGGCAGCGCGCCGCCCGACAGCGAGGTGCCGGAACCGCGCGGCACGACGCGGATGTTGCGGTCGTTGCAATATTTGAGGATGCGCGACACCTGCGCGACCGTCTGCGGCAGCACAACGACGAGCGGAAGCTGGCGGTAGGCCGTCAGCCCGTCGCTCTCAAAGGCGCGCATCTCATTGATCGTGTCGACCACGCCTTCGCCGGGCACGATGATGCGCATGTCGGCGACGATCTCGGCGCGCTTCGACAGCGTCGCCGGATCGGCTTTCGGCATGGCGAGACCGGTCATTTCATGGCTCCGCGCTACTGGTCAAATCTGTTTACCAGTAAGCGCAGTGGCGTGCAAACAGCCTGTTGGCCGCTAGCGAACCGGCGTCGGGACCTTGTCTTCCTCGCGATGGGAACGCCTTAGCCGGCGCACGAACAGCCACACCGCGGCCACCACCACCGGCACGGCAAGCGCGGTGACGAGTTCCGGCTTCAGCGTCTCGCCGAACAGGCCTGTACCCTTGGCCAGATAGGAAATCAGCCCGACGACGTAATAGGACACCGCCGCGACCGACAGTCCTTCCACCGTCTGCTGCAAGCGCAGTTGCAGCCGCGCGCGATTGTTCATCGAAGCGAGCAGATCGCGGTTCTGCTTTTCCACCTCAACGTCCACCCAGGTCCGGAGCAGCGTCGTGGCGCGCGTCAACTTGCGCGACAGGTTCGCCATGCGCTCCTCGACCGAGCGGCAGGTGCGCATCGCCGGCGCGACGCGCCGCTGCAGGAAGCCGGCCCAGGTGTCGTAACCCGGCACAGCCTCCTCATCGAGCGCTGCCAGGCGCTCCTCGACAATGCCGTCATAGGCGCGGCTCGCGCCAAAACGGTAGAGGCTTGCCGCGGCGTCCGCCTCG
The DNA here is from genome assembly GCA_035503715.1 of Rhizobiaceae bacterium. Classification (GTDB taxonomy): domain Bacteria; phylum Pseudomonadota; class Alphaproteobacteria; order Rhizobiales; family Rhizobiaceae; genus OAS926. The sequence goes on from DATJTE010000075.1 coordinate 6,521, forward strand.
AGTTCGGCGGCGAGCACGGTCAGCTCCGAAAGCTGCCCCTGACTGTTGCGGCGTCCGTTGGCGCGCATCTCCGTGGTGACCTGCACCAGGCGATCCTCCATGCGCCGCACGCGCGCCGACAGCGACTGCGCCAGCGGCAGGCCAAGCATGGCGAGCGTGCGATATGTCTCGATCTCGATCAGCCGCTGCGCCAGCGCGCCGGTGCGCGCCGGCGACAGGCCGCGGTCGAGCACCAGCATGCGGGTCAGCCCGTCTCCATCCTGGCGGAAATCGGTCACCACCGCGGCCATGCCGTTCTCGACCACGGAATAGCAGAGGCTGGCGGGATCGAAACCGGCGATCAGTTTTTCCGCCTGCGGCGTCCATTTGCGGATCTCCAGCCGGATGCCGGAAATGACCGTGCCCGGCGGCATGAAGCCGTGGCCGAAGGGCGAGGCCTCCGCCTGGCTGCCGTCGCGGGCGCCGAGCGGGCCTTCCCAGAGATAGGAGGAGAATTCCGTGTGCCGCTCCCAGGAGAGCGTGCCCGGCCCCCATTTCATCGAATGGTGGCGCGCATTGCGGTCGGGCGCCGCGATGCCAAGCCGCCGCGACAGTTCCGACAGAACCGCGTGATCGACGCCGGAGCCGCCCTCCGTCATGAAGGAGAGCTGCACCACGACCCGCGGCGCCGAAATCAGCGGGTGCGGCCGCGCATGCACTTCGCCCAGCGCGCCCGGACGGCCGTCATGGGCCGGAAAACCCATGACCGATCCGGTCAACGTAGGCGTGAAGTCGAGTTTCGACGGCTCGACGGACATGGCGCGCTCCAGGGAAAATCGTTGTCCGTTATGACGTTACGGCAACGTCATTCCCATGTGCGACAATGTCGCGCCTGAAATTATCGCGCCTGCGACGCCGGCAACCAATTGGGCGAGCAATTGGATAATTTATTTGACCAGTTGCGGGCCGCGCCTCTATCTTGCCGTGACCAACGGGCGAGCACTCTTGGGCGAGCTTTTTTCCAGGATCGAGCATTCGAAGACTGCGGACGAGGTCGTCCTGCAGATCGAGGGGCTTATCCTGGAGGGCGTGCTGGGCGTCGGCGACCGGCTGCCCGGCGAACGCGACCTCGCCAAGCAGCTCGACGTGTCGCGGCCGATCCTGCGCGACGCGCTGAAGGATCTGGAGACGCGCGGGCTCCTCGCCTCCCGCCATGGCGGCGGCACCTATGTCGCCGATGTCATCGGCGAGGTGTTCGCCCGGCCGGTCATGGATTTGATCGCCTCGCACCCGAAGGCGGTGGCCGACTATCTCGAATACCGCCGCGAGATGGAAGGCGTCGCGGCAGAGTTCGCGGCCAGGCGCGCGACGGCGGATGACCGCGCGCTTCTGTCGTCGATCATCGAGCGCATGGAGCGCGCCCACAGCCGCGGCAATTTCGAGGACGAAGCCGCGATCGACGTCGAGTTCCACAGTGCGATCGGCGAGTGCGCCCACAACATCGTGCTCTTGCACACGCTGCGCTCCTGTTACCGGCTGCTCTCCGACGGCGTGTTCCGCAACCGCCTCGCCCTTTTCACCCAGCCCGGCGCGCGCGAAGACCTGCTCCGGCAGCACCGCGCGATCTTCTCCGCGGTGATGGCGGGCGATCCGGCCGAAGCCCGCAAGGCAGCTGTCGCGCATATCGATTTCGTCGGCCAGGCATTGGCCGAGACCGAGCGCAGCGGCGGCTGGCGGCGCGTCTCGCGGCTGAGACTCGCGCAGCGCGGCGACAGCGCCAAGCCCGTGACCCGAAACCAGCCAGCCAAAAGCAAGCCGGAGAAAAATGCAGCACAAACCCGCTGACACCCGGCCGCGCGTCGCGCTGTTCGTCACCTGCCTGGTCGATCTCTTCCGGCCGACGATCGGTTTTGCGTCGATGAAGCTGCTCGAGGAAGCCGGCTGCGAGGTCGAGGTGCCGCTGGCGCAGACCTGCTGCGGCCAGCCGGCCTACAATTCGGGCGACCGCGCCGATGCGCGGGCCATCGCCGAGAACACCATCGCCGCCTTCGAGGGCTTCGACTACATCGTCGCGCCGTCCGGCTCCTGCGCCGGCATGCTGAAGAAGCATTATCCCGGGCTCTTCGCCGGCGACGCCCGTTGGGAGGCGCGCGCCCGCGCCTTTTCGGCCAAGGTCCACGAACTCGTCAGCTTCCTGGTCGATGTGCGCGGCGTGAAAGCAGCGCACGTCGCCGCCGCCGGTTCGGTCACCTATCACGATTCCTGTTCCGGGCTGCGCGAGCTGAACGTCAAGGCGCAGCCGCGCGCGCTGCTCCACTCGATCCCCGGCCTGAAGCTGGTCGAGATGCAGGACCCGGATGTGTGCTGCGGTTTCGGCGGCACGTTCTGCGTGAAGTATCCGGATATCTCCAACGCTATCGTCGAGAAAAAGACCGAGACGATCGACGCGACGGGGGCCGACACCTTGCTCGCCGGCGATCTCGGTTGCCTGATGAACATGGCCGGCAAGCTGAAGCGGCAGGGGTCGAAGATCGAAGCGCGCCACGTCGCGGAAGTGCTCGCCGGCATGACCGACGGCCCGCCGATCGGGGGGCGGGGGTAGAAACGCTCGTGCTTCGTCCAACACCCCTCATCCGTCGCCTTTTCTCGTGCTTGCTTCCAGCAAGCCCGAGGGCGACACCTTCTCCCACAAGGGGAGAAGGGGTCTGGCCTCTGCCTCGCTGCAATTTTTCAGCGCTGGCGATTGGCGGCAGCGCAAATGCAACGCTCCCCCTTCTCCCCTTGTGGGAGAAGGTGTCGCCGAAGGCGACGGATGAGGGGTGTTGGAAGGAGAGAGGGGGCGGAATCTGATGCAAGTCACCTCACCCAGCTTCAAGCAGAATGCGCGCGAGGCACTGGCCGACGCGCCGCTGCAGAAGGCGCTTGTCAATGTCCGCGCCGGTTTCATCGACAAGCGCAAGGCATCGATCGAGGCGCTGCCCGAGTTCGACGCGCTGCGTGACCGCGCCAAGGCGATCAAGGATCACGCGCTTGCCCATCTCGACCTCTATCTCGAAGCTTATGAGCAGAAGGTGACCGAGGCCGGCGGCTTCGTGCACTGGGCCGAGGATGCCGAGGCCGCGCGCGCCTTCATCCTCGACATCTGCCGCGGCGCCAAGGCGCGCACGGTCACCAAGGGCAAGTCGATGATCACCGAGGAGATCGGACTCAACGATTTCCTCGAAAAGCAGGGCATCCGCCCGGTCGAGACCGACCTTGGCGAATACATCATCCAGTTGCGCGGCGAGCATCCGAGCCACATTATCGCGCCGGCCGTGCATCTCAACAAGGAACAGGTGGAGGAAGATTTCCGGCGCGTGCACGACCATCTGCCGCCGGATCGCGACCTGTCCGAGCCCGAGGCGCTGCTGGGTGAAGCGCGTCGTGTGCTGCGCTCGGAATATTTTTCCGCAGACGTCGGCATCACCGGCGCGAATTTCCTCGTCGCCGAGACCGGCACCTCGATCATCGTCACCAATGAGGGCAATGGCGACCTGACGCAGACCTTGCCGCGCGTGCACATCGTCATGGCGTCGATCGAGAAAATCGTGCCGACGCTCGAAGACGCCACACAGATCTTTCGCGTTCTGGCGCGCTCGGCCACCGGCCAGGAGATGAGCGTCTACACCACGCTCTCCACCGGCCCGCGCCGCAAGGGCGATGTCGACGGGCCGGCCGAGTACCATGTCGTGCTGCTCGACAACGGTCGCTCATCCATGCTCGGCACCGAGTTCCAGGACATGCTGCGCTGCATCCGCTGCGGCGCCTGTATGAACCACTGCCCGGTCTATCACTCCGTCGGCGGCCACGCCTATGGCTGGGTCTATCCCGGCCCGATGGGCGCGGTGCTCACGCCGTCGCTGATCGGCGTCGACAAAGGTGGGCACCTGCCCAACGCCTCGACCTTCTGCGGGCGCTGCGAAAGTGTCTGCCCGATGCGCATTCCGCTGCCGAAGATGATGCGGCATTGGCGCGAGCGCGAATTCGAGCGCAAGCTCGCGCCGCGCACCCAGCGCTACGGATTGAAGCTCTGGGCGTTCTTCGCGCGACGCCCCCTGCTATACCATGTGGTGGCCGCGATCGGCGTGCCCCTGCTGGCGCTGTTCGCGCCGGCTGAGGGGCGCTTCGCCTGGCTACCGCTGGCAGGCGGCTGGACGAAACATCGCGACATGCCCGCGCCCGAGCGCCGCACCTTTATGCAACAGCTCCGCGACCGCGACGCGATCGCGAAACAGGCGGCACTGTGATGAGCGCCCGCGACGCCATTCTTGCCAAGGTGCGCGCTTCGCTCGACGCGCATGTCAATGCGGAGGCGCGCGCGCAGGCCGTAGCCGACCGGCTGAAGCGCGCGCCGAAAGGCGTCATTCCGGTGCGCGGAAAACTACCGCCCGAAGAGCGCGTCGCGCTGTTCTGCACGAAGCTCGAAGGTCTCGCCGCAACGGTCGATCGCGTGAAGGACTACGACGCGGTGCCGCGCGCGGTCGCCGCCTATCTGCGCGAGCGAAATCTGCCGGCAACATTCCGCATGGGCTTGGACAAACGGCTGACGACCATCCCGTGGGACAAGCAGCGCTCGCTGCAAGTCAAATCCGGCCCGTCGGACGGCGACGACGAGGTGGGCGTCAGCCATGCGAATTCGGCCGTCGCCGAAACCGGTACCCTGGTGATGGTGTCGGGAGACGCCAACCCGACCACCATCAATTTTTTACCCGAGCATCACATCGTCATCGTCGACGCCGCTCAGGTCGACGGCGACCTCGAAGCCGCCATCAGCCGCGTGCGCAAGAAATACGGCAAAGGCGAGATGCCGCGCACCGTGAATTTTATCTCCGGCCCGTCGCGCTCGGGCGACATCGAGCAGAAGATCATCCTTGGCGCGCACGGCCCGCGCGCGCTGCACGTCGTCGTGGTCGGGTGAGTTGGCGACGGGCATTCATTTCGCCGAAGCAAGCGGACCTGCCGGCACGCGCGTCTATGCGATCGGCGATGTCCACGGCCGGCTCGATCTCCTGGAGAAAATGCACCGCGCGATTGCCGAAGACCGCGCGCGTCATCCGCAGCAGGATTGGCTGATCGTCCACCTGGGCGACTATGTTGACCGAGGGCCAGACTCGCGCGGCGTCATCGACTTCCTGATGCGTGCTTCGCGGGACGAGCCGCGCATCCTCTCGCTCGCCGGCAACCACGATCTCGGCTTGCTCGAATTTCTCGCCCGGCCCGACCCGAACTCCCTCTTCGCCCACAATGGCGGCTACCAGACGGCGCTCAGCTACGGCGTCGATCTGAGCTTCGAGCCGCATCTGATCGACCGCGGCCATCGCGAACTGGCGCGCGCCGTGCCGCGTTCGCACAGCGAGTTTCTCGGCGCCCTGAAATTTTCAGCTTCGGCGGGCGACTTCTTCTTCTGCCATGCCGGGATCCGGCCGGGCATTGCGCTCGAACGGCAGGACCGGCAGGACCTGATCTGGATCCGCGGCGAGTTCCACCGCTACGAGCCTCTCTATCCGAAGATCATTGTCCACGGCCACACGCCGTGCGGCCAGCCGGACGTCCGCCCGAACCGCGTCAATCTCGACACGGCGGCGTTTCAGTCAGGCATTTTGTCCGCGCTCGTCATCGACGGGCGCGACAAGCAGATCCTGCAGGTCGCAGGCCAAGCTTTTCCGGAGATCGGGTTCTAGCGATTGAGGGCGACGACGCCGTAACCGTCGACGACCTGATGACCGCTCGCCGCATCGGCGGCGTAGATGCCAATGCCGCACACACAGATCGCGGCAACCATGGCGAGGGACAAAAACGCAGCTTTCATCACGGTCATCTCTAAAATTCGATGCTTTCTAGCAACGGCTTGGTTACGAAACGGTTCCCAACCGAACCGATTTCAACCGGGCCGCGTGCTCAATAGTGTCTTGGTGTTTCCGCTCTGTGTCGGCAGCGCGGCTGTTAGACGGGCGCATTGTTACAAACCAGCGGCATTTTCAGGTGTCCCGGCGCTTTGACCGGGCCGCGTTGCGAAAATGCAACGTGATTAGATAGCAGAGACCCACGCCCTGGCGATCTGCAGCCCCACCGCGTCGGCAGCCGGGCCATGACGGGCAGCCTCCGCCTCGAACACGCCGGCCCAGTCCGGATGGCGCTCGGCGATCCAGCCGGCGAACGCTTCGTTCCAGCCGCGCACCAGCTTCCGGTCCGCTTCAAAGTGGAACTGCATGCCATAGGCCGCGCGGCCGATGCGGAACGCCTGGTTCTCGACCGCACTGTTGGTGGCCAGCCGTTCAGCCCCCGGCGGCAAGGAAAACGTGTCGTCGTGCCATTGGAAAATCGGAAAATTTTCAGGCAGCGCGCCCAGCACGGGATCGTGCTTGCCGGCGTCGGTGAGCGACACGCCGTGCCAGCCGAATTCCGTCGCCGTGCCGATGCTGTTCTCGGCGCCGAACGCCCGCGCCAGAAGCTGGCTGCCGAGGCAGATGCCGAGCACGGCCTTATTGGTGCGCTCGAAGTCGCACATCAGCTCGAGCAGCGACGGGATATAGGGATAGGTCTCGTCGTCCAGTGCGTTCTGCCCGCCGCCGAGCACGACCATCGCATCGTGCTGGCTCGCATCCTTCGGCAGCACGCCGCCATTGTGCACCCTGCGCTCGTCGATCGCGGCGCCCGCTTCACCAAGTGCGGTTCCCACCTGGCCGAGGCCCGTATTGTCGTAGTTCACGACGACGAGAACGCGCTTTGCCGCCATCTCTCCTGACAAACCCCAAGTGACAATGCCGGCGCGACCGTTAGCATGAGCGGGCTGACAAGGGGAGAGACGAGTGGTGCTGCAGAACCGCGTCGATCCGTTCGGAGAGATACATGTCCATGCGGCGCGCGGCCTGTTCACGGGCAATCGCGGCATCATCCACGATCCGGCGACGAAGACGCTGCTCAGGAAACGCTGGACGAACCCGGCCTGGATCGTCTGCACGCTGGACCTGCTGCCCGGCCGAAAACCGCGCGATGCGATGGGCTTCAACCGCGAGCACGGGACGGCGGCAGGCTGGACGGAGCTGTTTTTCCTCGACGAGGTGACCGCACTCGCCGCCGGCCACCGCCCCTGCTTCTTCTGCCAGCGTGAGCGGGCAAAGCTGTTTGTCGGCTACTACGCCGACGCCTTTCACCGCGTCGAACCGAAGGCCGGCGAACTCGACCGAAGGCTGCACGCGGAGCGACATGCCTCCAGCCGCAAGCCGCTGCCGCTAATCAGTAAGGCCGACATCGCAAAGCTGCCGGACGGCGCGATGATCGCCAGCGGTGATCAGGCTTATGCGGTAAGAGGTGACAAGCTCCTGCCGTGGAGTTTCGACGGCTACGGCGAACCTGTCGTGCCCGCCATCATCACCGACCCAAAACTGCTCACGCCGCCGGCGACCGTCGATATTCTCCGCGCCGGCTACCGGCCTGTGTGGCATGCGAGTGCGGCTTAGATGCGAGTTACCCGGGCTTGCGAAGAAACAAGGCAGCGCCAAAGAACACGGCTGCAGATATCAATGCGACTGTCATACCCAGATATAACGCCGTTAGAGCATCACCACAGTCGTTACCGTCCGGACATTGGGCCTGAGTGGCACTCCAGCCGACGAAGGCGAAAACGCCAAAGATCGTCATCAAGATGAGACTGCCCACCAAAATGGCTTGAGCCAAAATTTTCATGCCTACTCCACCCAGCACGTATTCGTGCCAATGATCTTGACCGGTTCGCCGCCCGGCACGGCACCGTCCACGGTGATCGTGTATTGCCCACCATAGACGCCCTCCTCGCTGACCTGCGTCATCACCTCGATCTCGACCGAGCCGTTTGGGTCCCGGCGCTCGCGATGGACGCGCAGCATCAGCCGCATCTCGTCCAGCCAGTACATCGTGAGATCCTGCGCTTCGAAAATCGTCGTGCGAAAAGCCTCCGGCACGCCCTTGGCGATCGTCAGCCTGCCGTTGAAGTTGAAGGCCGGCGAACCGAGCCCGCGCGTGATGCCGGCCCGAAGCTCATAGGTGACGGTCTCGTCTTCCGCATGGCAGTTGAGGCCGCCGGTCGTGGACGCCTGAACGGTCGCCAGCATGAGGACGCCGAAGGAGATGGCCGCGCGCATATGAAAAATCCCGCCGAAGCGACCAACTGGCCGCACCGGCAGGATTAGCATTTTTCCGAGCAAATTGTGACGGGTTAAGCCGCCTTCTTCGACCAGGCCTGTTCCATCCGATCGTAGCTGGTCGACATGCCGTCGGCCATGCCGGAAGCCATCGCGCCGTCGCGCACCTCCTTGGACGAGAACTTCATCGTGGTGACGAGCGTCGTCCGGCCACCCTTCTCGTCGAAGGTCAGCGTGCAGAGCGCCACTTCGCCTTCCGCACCCGGCACGCCATACATGCTTTCGGTATGGACCAGCCTCGTCGGCGCGACGATTTCCTTGAACTCGCCGCGCGCCCCGAATTCCATGCCCTCGGCGTCGCCGCGCCATTTATAGTGATATTTGCCGCCGACCCTCAGATCGATCTCGCAGACGGGCATCGACCAGCCATCCGGCCCAAGCTGCCATTTTTTCACGTGCTCGACCTTGGTGTGATAGTCGAACACAAGCCTTGCCGGCGCGTTGAACACACGGGTCACGGAGAATTCCGTATCGGACGGGGTCGCTACTGTTACAGGCATGTCTCTCTCCACTCTTTTTTCTTCGGGGTTAGGGGTGATCGTCACTTCGGCCGCTTGGGGGGCGGCGACTTCATCTCCGCGTCGAGCAACGCATCGAGGCGGCGATAGTTCTCTTCCCAAATCTTGCAGATACGCTCGATCCAGACATTCATCTCTTCCATCCGCTTCTGCTCGAGCCGGCACGGACGCTTCTGCGCCTCCCTGCCCTTCGAGATCAGCCCCGCCGCCTCGAGCACCTTCAGGTGACGGGAGATCGCCGGCTGGCTGATCTCGAACGGCTCGACCAGTTCGTTCACCGTCGCCTCGCCCTCGGCCAGCTTCGCCACGATGGCGCGCCGCGTCGGGTCGGAAAGCGCGAAGAACAGTGCGTCCAGTCGTTCGGTGGTCAGCATCTATATAACCAACTCTTTCTATAACAAATCTGCTATATTCAATCCGGCTCTGGGTCAAGCACTTTTTTCGGCGCCGCGCTTGACCGGCTCCCGCGCGGCGGCTCATTGCTCGAAGATGCGCGCGAACTACACCTTGAAACGGCTCTATGTGACGGATGATCTCGGAAAGGATCTCCCGATCGATGCCAGCGCGCAGCAGAGCCACTACCTCTCCAACGTGATGCGCCTTGGCGAAGGCGCCGAGGTGCTTCTGTTCAACGGCCGCGACGGCGAATGGCTGGCGCGGCTGACGGCAAAGTCGAAGAAGGCCGTGCAGCTCACGCCGGTCGAGCTTGCGCGCCCGCAGCCGGCGCCGTCCGATCTCGTCTACTGTTTCGCGCCGCTAAAAGTCGGCCGGCTGGACTATCTCGTCCAGAAAGCCGTCGAGATGGGCGCCGGCGTGCTGCAGCCTGTCGTCACCCAGCACACGCAGGTCGCAAAAATCGGCACCGACCGCATCGCGTCGAATGCGGTCGAGGCCGCCGAGCAGTGCGGCATCCTCGCCATCCCCGAAACGCGCGAGCCGGTGAAGCTGGAGCGCCTTTTGTCAGGCTGGGACAGCGAGCGCCGGCTGATCTTCTGCGACGAAGATTCCTCGACCAACAATCCCGTCCCCGCGCTCACCAAGCTGAAGGAGCGGAAGCTCGCGCTGCTGGTCGGCCCGGAAGGCGGCTTCTCCGAAGACGAGCGCAAGATGCTGCGCGCGCTCCCCTTCGTCACCGCCATCCCGCTCGGGCCACGCATCCTGCGCGCCGACACGGCGGCAGTCGCAGCCCTCGCCGTCATCCAGGCGACGATCGGCGACTGGTGATCAGGCCTGCTGACGTGCCAGGCTTTCGCCAAGCACGACCAGCGAGATGCCGAGCAGCGAAACATCCTTGATCAGGAACTGGCCGGCCGGCCCGAGCGCCGGAAAGCCGAGCGCCGGTTCCCAGATCGGCAGCGCCAGCATCAGCGAACAGGTGACGAGAAATGTGAACGCCGCCAGCGCGCCGCCGGCGATGCCGGCCGGCCGCGACCATGGCGAGAGGATGAGCAGCGCCGCCGTCGCGATCTCGACGACGCCCAGCACATAGGACGCGCCGGCTTCGCCGAAAACCGGGTACATCCAGGCCAGCCACGGCGTGCCGCTGATCAACGGCTTTAACGCCTCGATTTCGACCGTGGTGAACTTCATGCCGCCGATCAGCAGCAAGGGCAGGATAACACCGATCAGCGCGATCGCGCGCCCGGTGCGAATAAGCGTGGTGCTCAAAGTGTCCTCCGCGATATGACGCTCGCCCGCCTGCCTGGAAGGACCCGGTATATACATCCAGCGCGGATTTCATACATTGTCCGACGGCATCACCACTGACATTGCCTGTCAGGAGAGTCTTGAATCGGGCACGGCCGCATGGCAGAAGCGCGCTCCCGTTCACCGGCGCGCTTATCCCGCGCGCCCGTCAGGCCAATCCGCTCATCACCCGACATGAAGGACGCCTGATATGGCACGCGCGCTCGGTCTCGATTTCGGCACGACGAATTCCGTGCTCGCTGTCGCCGACACGCCGGACGGGACGACGCATTCGCTGCCCTTCACCTCGAGCGCCGGAACGACCGACACGGTGCGCACGGCGCTGGGCTTCATGAAGGGCATCGGCGCATCCGGACTGGCCGAGATGACGATCGAGGCCGGGCCGGCCGCGATCCGCATGTTCATCGACAATCCCGGCCATTGCCGCTTCCTCCAGTCGATCAAGACCTTTGCGGCGAGCGCTGCCTTCCAGGCGACGATCATCCATGCGCGCCGCCACACGTTTGAAGACCTGATGGAAGCGTTCCTGCGCCGTCTGCGGGACTATGCCGGCGACGCCTGGCCGTCCGAGATTTCGCGGCTGGTCGTCGGCCGCCCGGTTCGCTTCGCCGGCATAAACCCGGACGAGGCCCTCGCGCTGAAGCGGTATCAAGACGCGCTCGCCCGCTTCGGTTTTCCCGAGTTGCGCTATGTCTATGAGCCGGTCGCGGCGGCCTACTGGTTCGCGCAGAGCCTGAAAAGAGACGCGACCGTGCTGGTTGCCGACTTCGGCGGCGGCACCACCGACTATTCGCTCATCCGCTTCGAGCGCGCCGCGGGCACACTTTCCGCCACGCCGATCGGCCATGGCGGCGTCGGCATCGCCGGCGATCAGTTCGACTACCGGCTGATCGACCGGCTCGTTTCGCCGCTGATCGGCAAGGGCACGAAGGTCAAGAGTTTTGGCAAGCTGCTCGACCTGCCGGCGAGCTATTACGTCAATTTCGGCCGCTGGAACCAGCTCTCCATTTTCAAGACGACGCGCGAATTCGCCGACCTGAAATCGGCCGTGCGCCAGGCCGTCGAGCCGGACAAGCTGCAGCTCTTCGTCGACCTCGTCGACTATGACGAAGGTTATCCGCTCTATCAGGCGATCTCGGCGACCAAGATGGCGCTGTCGGAGGCCGAGGAAGCGGAGTTCGTCTTCCCGCCGCTGGGCAGCGCCGGCCGGCAGGTGGTTCGCCGCGCCGATTTCGAGACCTGGATCGCCGACGACCTCGCGCGCATCGAGGAGGCGCTCGACGAGGTTCTGAGCATGAGCAATACGTCGACGGGCACGGTCGACAAGGTGTTCCTCACCGGCGGCACATCGTTCGTGCCGGCGGTGCGGCGGCTGTTCGAGCGCCGCTTCGACGCCTCGCGCATCGAGACGGGCGGCGAACTGCTCTCCATCGCGCACGGGCTGGCGCTGATCGGCGAGAGCGGCGACGTCGACCGCTGGGCGGCTTAGAAGAAGAACCGCGGGGCTACAGGATGAAGTCGTCGGCGCCCATGGCGGCGATGGCCGTCGCCTTCAGGCGGATAATCAGGTCGGCGGCAAGGCTGCCGCCCGTGTTGACCTGGACCAGCACGTCCGCGCCAGCCTGAACCGCCCGAACCTGACCGGCGGCCGTGAAAGCGGCCGTGTTAATGTAGGCCATCTTCGGACCGAACAGCGCCGACACGTCGATGCGGTCACCGCTGCCGCCATCGTCGAAGTCCATGATGACATCGGTGTTGGCGCCGGACGAGTGCGCCTTGTTCAGGAAGCGGAACGTGTCGTTTCCGCTACCCCCGGTGAGCGTATCCCGCCCGGCGCCGCCGATCAGGATGTCGTTGCCCGCGCCGCCGACAAGCGTATCGTTGCCGATGCCGCCGTCGAGCGTGTCATTGCCGGCATTGCCGGTCAGCCGGTCGTTGCCGCCGAGACCGAAAAGCCTGTCCGCTTTGGCGCCGCCAAAGATCGTATTCGCCAGCCCGTTTCCGGTGACGTTCTCCGGGTCGACATTGGTGACGCCGATGGTCAGCGTCTTGATGAGACTGGCGCCATCGGCATCAGTGACCTTGACGCGGATCGTGTGGCTCGCCGCCTGCTCGCGATCAAGCAGCAGGCCGTCGGCGACGCGCAGCGTGTTGCCGGACAGCGAGAAGCGTCCCTTGGCGTTGTCGAGCAGGGCGTAGGTGAACGCCGACGAATCGGGATCGACGCCGGCGAGCGTCGCGACGACGGTGCCGCGCGCGGCGTTCTCGCGCACCGTGCTTGCCGACAGCAGGATGTTTGTCGGCGCATCGTTCACAGCCTGGACGTTGACGGTCTTGCTCGCAAGATACCCCGTGCCGGAGCCGTCATACATGGCAAATTCGAGCGTGCGTTCGCCGGCAATCGGCGCGTTCGAATTGGCAATGAATTGCACCGAACGCAGCGCCGCCTGGAACTCGGCGGCCGTTGCCGTCGTCACGGCTTCGAGTTTCAGGGTGCGGGTGGCGGCGACCCATTCTCCCTTGATCTTGTCGGTGTCCTGAAACAGCAGCCTGTCGCCGGGCGACTCGACACAGCTGCAAATGTAAACCTCGGCATAGGTCAGCGCCTCATTGTCGACATCGACGATCGTCAGCCCCGAATCGATAACGACCGCGGTCTGCTCGGTCGCCTCGATCGTACCCGGTGTCGTGGAAATCTCGATCGGGTCATTCTCGGGCGTGACCTCGATGGTCGTGGTCACGGTGAGGGAACCACCGTCCTTGTCAAAGATCGTATAGGTGAAGTCGACCGTGCCGTTGAAGTTGGCCTCAGGCCTGAAGGTGAAACCCGTCATGGCCGCCGCATATGTTGCACCCGTCCAATTGGCGATCCGCAAGCCCGCAGCCGTGTCCCAGTAGCCGGCATCCCGGGCCAGCGTGCTCGGGGTGAAGAAGAGCTCTCCATCTTCTGCGACGGTGAGCGGTGCGCCGGTCGCGACCGGCGGCGCGTTGGTGACCAGAAGAGTGGCCGCGCTTGTCACGGTCGTGGTCCCGTCCGTGAGGCGGACGCCGATGGTGTGCGTGGCGGGACCATCATTGATGCCGAGAGCGTTCAGCTGCGCCCATGTGAGCGTCGGGTCCGCGCCCGTCGCATCGTCATACTGGCCATCGCCGTCGATGTCCCATTCATAGGTCAGCGTATCGCCATCCGGGTCGGAGCCGATGGCCGCGAGTGTCAGGCTGTCGCCTTCGGTGATCGTGTAGGTCCCGCCGGCATCGACCGTCGGTGCATCGTCCTCCGGCGTCACCTCGATGTAGGCGGTGGCGATCGTGAAGCCGCCGTTTCTGTCGAGGATCTTGTGAGAGAAGCTGGCGACGCCGACAAAGTTCTCGTCCGGCGTGAAGATGAGGAAGTTGCCGTTGGGCGTGAACGAGACCGTGCCGTTCGCCACATTCGTGATGTCCTCGATGTGGAAACCGGTGGCGACATCCAAAGGGCTGTGGTCGCTGACGAGGTTGAACGCGTAGATCGTGAGCGGCGTGTCCTCGGCGGTCGTCAGCGGCGCGTTGGTCGCATACGGCGCGGTGTTAAAGACCTGGAACGCGAACGGAGCACTGGTGGTCGTGTGGAAGCCGTCGCTTGCCTGCACAGTGACGTTTTGCTGGTAAGCAGGGCCCTCGTCGATGCCGAGCGCCACCAGCTGCGCCCAGCTGAGTGTCGGCGTGGATCCGGTGGCGTCGCCGTAGACCCCGTCGCCATTGATATCCCACGTGTAGGATAGCGGATCGTTGTCGGGATCGTTACCTGTGGCGACAAGGGCCAGGCTCTCGCCCTCCCGCACCCCGTTGTAGATTGTACTCGGCCAGGCGAAGCTGATCGTGACGGTCGGCGCACTGCTCATTGCGGGACCCCGCCCGCTTCGACGTCAAAGCATGCCATCGTGCCACCCTCCCGTGCGTAACCCCGGCGGTTGCTTAACAAACCAACTGTGCGGTTTCACGCGAAAGCGCCGATCCACCCAAAAATAGTCAGTCTGGCCAGCACTAGGGAGCGGATCGCCGCAAAACCGCGCGACAGAGCATCAATTCCAGTTGACGCTGGCTCAGTTAATTTCGCTTGCCCTTGCTTCTTGAAATGGGGAATCAAGCGCCGACATGTCCGGCACGGCCGGAGGGGCAGAGAATATGGCGCGCGACACAACGGATTTCCGGCCGATCAAGCATCGGGACGAGCTCGCCGAGCATCTCGCCGAAGGCAACAAGCCGCGCGACAGATGGCGCATCGGCACCGAGCACGAGAAATTCCCCTTCTATATCGATGGCAATGCGCCGGTGCCCTATGGCGGCGACCGCGGTATCCGCGCGCTGCTCGAAGGCATGCAGCGCGTGCTCGGCTGGGAGCCTATTCTCGACAATAACCGCATCATCGGCCTCGTCGAGCCGACCGGCCAGGGCGCTATTTCGCTGGAGCCGGGCGGCCAGTTCGAACTGTCCGGCGCGCCGCTGGAATCAATCCACCAGACCTGCCGCGAAGGCAATGCGCATCTGGCCCAGTTGCGCGAGATCGCCGAGCCGCTCGGCATCCGCTTCCTCGGCCTCGGCGGCAGCCCGAAATGGACGCTGGCCGACACGCCGAAAATGCCGAAGTCGCGCTACGAGATCATGACGCGCTACATGCCGAAGGTCGGCTCTCACGGCCTCGACATGATGTATCGCACCTGCACCATCCAGGTGAACCTCGACTTCTCGTCCGAAGCCGACATGCGGCGCAAGATGCAGGTGTCGCTGAAACTGCAGCCGCTCTCGACCGCGCTGTTTGCCAATTCGCCCTTCACCGAAGGCACGCCGAACGGCCTGCAATCCTGGCGCGGCGAGATCTGGCGCGACACCGACAACCAGCGCTCCGGCCTGCTCGAATTCTGCTTCTCGCCAACCTTTGGCTTCGAGAACTATGTCGAGTGGGCGCTGGACGTGCCGATGTATTTCGTCATCCGCGACAGCAAGTATCACGACGCCACGCACGTCACCTTCCGCCAGTTCATGGAGGGTGCGCTCAGCAACTCCGTGCCGGACGGCTGGCCGACCATCGGCGACTGGGCGAACCATCTCTCCACCCTCTTCCCCGACGTGCGGCTGAAGCGCTTCCTCGAAATGCGCGGCGCCGATGGCGGCCCGTGGCGGCGCATCTGCGCGCTGCCAGCCTTCTGGGTCGGGCTGCTCTACGACGACGCAGCGCTTGACGCGGCTGAAGCGCTGACGAAGGACTGGACTTACGAAGAGGTGCTGGCGCAGCGCAATGCCGTTCCGGCCGGCGGCATCGCCGTGCCGTTCCGCTCCGGCACGCTGCGCGATGTCGCCCGCGAGGTCGTCGCCATCTCGCGCATGGGCCTGAAGAACCGTGACCGGAAAAACCGCGACGGTTACGACGAGACGTCGTTCCTCAGCCCGCTCGAGGAAGTCGTCGCGCGCGGCACCACAAGTGCTCAGGAAATGCTCAACGCCTTCCACACGCGCTGGGGCAATTCGATCGAACCCGTCTTCCTCGAATACGCCTACTGACGCGATCGCCGGACCTTTGTCATGACAGCCCGCGATCTCGCCCTGGCGCTCGTCATCGTGGCGATCTGGGGCGTCAACTTCGCCATCATCGCGATCGGCCTGCGCGACGTCTCGCCGCTCGGCCTCGGCGTCGCGCGTTTCGTGCTGGCGGCACTTCCCTGGGTGTTCTTCATCCCCCGCCCGGCCATCCCGGTCCGGCTGCTCGCAACCTACAGCCTGTTCATCTTCGTGCTGCAGTTCGCCTTCCTGTTCACCGGCATGAAGGTCGGCATGAGCGCCGGCCTCTCCTCGCTCATCCTGCAATTGCAGGTCTTCTTCACCATCGGCCTCGCCGTCTTCGTATTGGGCGAAAAGCCGACCGGCTGGCAGCTTGCCGGCGCACTGCTCGCCTTCTGCGGCATCGGCGTCGTCGCCGCGCATGCCGGCGGCGATGTGACGCTGGCCGGCCTCGGCCTGCTCATCCTCGGCGCCGCATCGTGGGGCGCCGGCAACATCGCCGCCCGTCAGATCGCCGTTCGCGCGCCGGGGACCAACACGCTGGCACTGGTCGTCTGGGGTTGCCTGTTCGCTATCCCGCCGCATGTCCTGATCGCGCTGGTCATCGATCCGCATGGACTTGTGTCGAGCGTCGAGCATGTGAGCTGGGCGTCGGCAGGCGCGATCGCCTACATCGTCTATCTGTCGACGCTGTTCGGCTTCGCCGTCTGGAGCCGGCTGCTCGGCGCCTATCCGGTCGCCACCGTCGCGCCCTTCACCTTGCTGGTGCCCGTCTTCGGCTTTCTCGGCTCATATTTGCTGCTCGGCGAGCCGATCCAGGGCTGGAAGCTCGCGGCGTCCGCGCTGGTGATCGCCGGGCTGTGCGTCAACCTGTTCGGCGGCCGTCTGGCGCGGCGCGGGACAGCCTGACACGACAACCGGCTGCATGCGCTGGCCTCTTCTATCCTCGATGGAAAATCTCTAGGCTTCTGTCGAGGCGCGGTTTTGAGGAGGACCCAATGCTCAACCTGTTCGACATGCTGGCCAATGCACAGAATGGCCAGGGCATCGAGGCGCTGTCGCGCCAGTTCAATCTTTCGCAACAGCAGACGCAGTCCGCGCTTGAGGCGCTGTTGCCCGCCTTCAGCCAGGGGCTGAAGCAGAACGCGTCGGATCCCTACGGCGTCGGCGCGTTCCTGCAGGCGCTGGCCAGCGGCCAGCACGTGAATTATTTCGACAATCCGATGAGTGCCTTCACGCCGGCCGGCATGGCCGAAGGCAATGGCATTCTCGGCCATCTCTTCGGCTCGAAAGATCTGTCGCGTGCGGTCGCGGCGCAGGCCGCGCAGGCGACCGGCATTGGTCAGCAGGTGCTGCAGCAGATGCTGCCTGCCATCGCCGCGATGATCATGGGCGGCATATTCAAGCAGACGACGAACCAGTTCCAGCCCGGTCAGTACCAGGCCGGCAACATGCAGGCCGCGAGCAACCCGCTCGGCGAGATCATCGAGCAGATGATGCGCCAGGGTCAGAACATGGGCATGGGTGGTGGCGATGTGCGCGGCACGCAGCGCCGGACCGAAGCGCCCGCTCCGGCAAACCCGTTCGACAATCCGTTCGGCAAGATCCTGCAGGATATGTTCGGCGGCGGCGGCATGGGTGTGCCGGCCGAAACGCCGACGCGCCGGCAGGCGCCGCAAAATCCGCCCAGCGACAATCCTTTTGGCGACAATCCGCTCGGCAAGATTTTCGAGGAGATGCTGGGCGGCGGCGCTCAGCAGCGCGCGCCTCAGCCGCGCTCTCGGCCTGCACCGGAACCCGAGCCGCGCCGCAATCCAAGCGGCCGCAGCCGCAACCCCTATGACGATTTGTTCGGCGAGATGTTCGAGACGGGGGCGAAGCAGCGCGACGACTATCAGAAGGGCGTCGAATCGATCTTCGAGCAGTTCACCAAGGGTATGGACCGGCATCGGTAGCTGATGGGCAAGGTCCTGGAGTCCATGCGCCGGAATCCAGTCGGCGACTGGTCAATCCGGGATGTCGAAAAGGCATGCAGCGAAGCAAATGTCCGTTGCGAGCCGCCCCGCGGTGGCGGTTCGCACTACAAGATCTTCGACGGCTCAATCCGGCAGATACTGACGGTCCCTTTCAAACGACCTATCAAACCCGTATATATCCGGAAATTGGTCGCATTTCTGGATGAGGCGATCAGGAACCATGCGCAAACTTGAATATGCAGTTCTGATTGCACCCCTTTCCGACGCAGATGGCGGCGGTTTTTCCGCTGTTGTTCCTGATTTGCCGGGATGCATGAGTGACGGCGATACGCCCGAGGCGGCAATCGCGAACGTCCGCGACGCAATCGACTCATGGATCGAAGCTGCCGAGGAACTCGGCCGGCCTGTTCCAAAGCCATCGCCTAAACTGGCAATCGCCTGAACCGCACTCCCTGGAAAAGAAAAATGCCCGGCCTTGAGACCGGGCATTTTTGCAGGCAGGCCGGAGGGGATCCGGCTCAGTTGGGGGACGCCTGCTTTTCAGCCGACCATGCGGGCGGCGTGTTCGGGGGAGGTCGCGCGCGCTTCGGCAATGGCGCCAAGATGCGCGGTCGGGTCCTCGCTGAATCGAAGGCCGCCGGCGACGGACAGATCGGCGCGGGTCAGCCCGATATCATGCAGTTCCGCGTCGGACAGTTCGCCCAGCCGGTAGAAGGCGCGGCGGTTTTTCCAGAAGCGCCATGAATTCGCGACCAGTATCACGATGCGCGTCGCAAGGGCCGGGCGCGTGGAAATGCGCGAGGATGCGAAAGTGTCGTGGTCGAGCGTGGTCATGGCCGTTCTCCTTTCAATGGGGCCGGTCCGAAAGGCACGAATCGACGCTCGCCGCGACTCGGGAGGACGCCGGCGGCCTGATTGGACTCGAATCCTTTCTGGACGTTCGCAATATCGCCCCGTCTTATTGATTAATCCAACGAATGTTTTTAATCTTTAGCATCAAAGCTGATGATGGATTCACGCCATGGCCTCGCCGCTCGATCTCGACCAGCTCCAGACTTTCGTCCACATCGCCGACACCGGCAGCTTCACCCGCGCGGCGGAAGAGGTGCACAAAACCCAGTCGGCCGTCTCCATGCAGATGCGCCGCCTGGAGGAGCGGGTCGGCAAGCCGCTCTTCGAGAAGGACGGCCGCACGAACAGGCTGACCGAGGATGGCGACCGTCTGCTCGCTTATGCGCGGCGCATGATGCATCTCAACCGCGAGACGCTCGCCGCCTTCGACGACCGGGCGCTCGAAGGCACGATCCGCATCGGCACGCCGGACGATTATGCCGACCGCTTCCTGCCGGAGATCATGGCGCGTTTCGCCCGCTCCAATCCGCGCGTCGAGCTGACCGTGATTTGCGAACCGACGCCCGGCCTTGCCGAGCACATCAAGCGCGGCAATCTCGACCTCGCCATCGTCACCCACAGCGACGCGCGCGGCCAGTCCGAAGTCGTGCGTCGCGAACCGCTGCTCTGGGTCAGCTCAGCCAATCACGCGACGCATGAGCAGGAGATCCTGCCGATGGCGTTCGGCCGGCCGAACTGCATCTGGCGGCGGGCGGCGGTCGACGTGCTCGAAAAGATGAACCGTGAGCATCGCATTCTGTTTTCGAGCTTCTCCGCAACCGTCATCACCGCGGCTGTGCTCTCCGGCCTCGCTATCTCGGTGCTGCCGGAATGTGCGCTCCGCCCCGGCATGCGCGTGCTCGGTGAAGCCGACGGTTTTGGCGCGCTGCCGGAATGCAAGATCGGCATCATGCGCGGCCAGACCAGCCAGGGCCATGTCGTCGATGCGCTCGCCCGCCACATCGCCGAGAGCCTCGACAACATCTCGGTGCCGATCAATGAGGAGACCGGCACGTTCGACTTCGCCGCGATCGCCTTTTCGCGGGTCAAGCGCACCAAGCCGAACTCCATCATGTCCGCGTTTTGAGCTTTCTCGGCAGACCAATAACTGTTATTGGTCTGCCGAGCCGATAAGGAGTTCAGCCTTGGCAATCAGCGCCGAACTTGGAAGCAAACTTGAAAGCGTGGTCGAAGATCTCGTTCGAAGCGGGCGCTACAACTCCAAAAGCGAAGTGCTGCGTGAGGGCGTTCGTCTCGTTCAGGAACGCGAAGCAAAGCTCGCGCAGCTCGATGCCGCGATTGCGAAAGGGCTTGCTGACGTGGAGGCGGGCCGGGTCACCGATGCCGACGAAGTTTTTGACCGCCTCGAGAAAAAATACGCATCCATGGCCGCTAAGGCTCGATGAGGATCGTCTTCTCGCGGTCAGCGGAAACTGACCTGGAAGCGATCGGCGACTACATCGCGCAAGACAACGCCAGACGTGCGGTCAGTTTCGTTCGGGAGATCAGGGAGCGTTGCGAAGACCTGAGCGCATTTCCGAAAAGATCTCCGCTCGTCGCGCTACGAGTCGTCAGGGGTCCGCAAGCTCGTGCATGAGAATTATCTGATCTTCTATCGCGTTGCGGATCGGCGCATTTTGATTCTTCGTGTCCTGCACGGCGCGATGGACTACGAGCGCCTCCTCTTCCCCGAATCTGACGCCACTTGACCAGACAGCCTCCGCGCGCGCCAATTCAGCTATGTCCGAATCCTTCTTCGCCACCGATTCCTCGACCAACGCAACCGAATACACGGTCAGCGAAATCTCGAACGCGCTGAAGCGCACGGTCGAGGACGCGTTCGGCCATGTGCGGGTGCGCGGCGAGATTTCCGGCTATCGCGGGCCGCATTCCTCCGGCCACGCCTATTTTTCGCTGAAGGACGACCGCGCCCGGATCGAAGCTGTCGTCTGGCGCACGACCATGCAGCGGCTGAAATTTCGGCCCGAGGAGGGCATGGAGGTGATCGCCACCGGGCGGCTCACCACCTATCCCGGTTCATCGAAATACCAGATCGTCATCGACAATCTTGAACCGGCCGGCGCCGGTGCGCTGATGGCGCTGCTCGAGGAGCGCAAGCGCAAGCTCGCCGCCGAAGGCCTGTTCGATCCAGCGCGCAAACGGCCGCTGCCCTACATGCCGCGCGTCATCGGCGTCATCACCTCGCCGACCGGCGCGGTCATCCGCGACATCATCCACCGCATCAAGGACCGTTTCCCGCTGCACGTGGTCGTCTGGCCGGTGCGTGTGCAGGGCGACACGGTCGGGCCGGAAGTTTGTGCGGCGATCGCCGGTTTCAACGCAATGACGGCTGACGGCCCGATCCCGCGTCCCGATGTGCTGATCGTGGCGCGCGGCGGCGGCAGCCTCGAAGATCTGTGGGGCTTCAACGACGAAGCGCTGGCGCGCGCTGTCGCCGCGTCGAAAATCCCGGTGATCTCCGCTGTCGGTCACGAGACCGACACGACGCTAATTGACTTCGTTTCGGACGTGCGCGCGCCAACGCCGACCGGTGCTGCCGAAATCGCCGTGCCGGTGAAGGCGGAACTCGAAGTAACGGTCGCGTCGCTCGGCGCGCGGCTGCGCGGCTGCATGACGCGCGGTTTCGACCGCAAGCGCCAGACGCTGCGTGCGGCCGCACGCGCCCTCCCCTCGCCCGACCAGTTGCTGGCGCTGCCCAGCCGCCGCTTCGATGAAGCGACCAGCCGGCTTGGCCGCGCGCTGACCGTCAGCACGGAGAAGAAGCGCGGGCGCCTGACCGCGCAGCGCCTGTCGCCGGCCATGCTTGCGCGCCGCATCGAGGAGGCGAAGCGGCGGTTCCAGAAAGACGGCGACCAGTTGACGCGCTGCGGCCGCGCTTATCTTCGTCATCGCCGGGCGGATTTCGACAAGGTCGCGGTCAGGTTGCGCATCGAACCGGTGGCGCAGCACCTGCTGAGTTCGCAGACGGCATTGCAGCGTGTGGTTGCTCGTTCCGAGCAGGCCATCGATCGGGCGCTCGAACGACGGGAAGCACGTCTTCAGAACGCGACGCGTCTCTTCGACTCGCTCGGCTACACCTCCGTGCTGAAGCGCGGTTACGCGGTGGTCAAGGATGCCGATGGCGGCGTTCTGAAAACCGTTGCCGAAGTGAAGGCCGGCGCATCGCTGCGGCTGGAGTTCGCCGACGGCGAAACCGGCGCCGTCGCCGCCGGCTCCGCGACGCCGCGCAAGCCTGCCTACCGCCTGCGCTCCAAGGCGCCCATTCCCGGACAGGGCTCGCTGTTCTGAGTTTGCGGCCTTATCTCCCCCGCAAAGGGGGAGATAAAGCGCTCCGTCGTTTCCGCGAACTCACCAACGCCCCCCTCCCACCAACGCTGACGACCCTCTCCCCGTCCTTGCGGGGAGAAGGTAGGGTGACACGCAGCCACAAACGGAATTCCCGATGTCCAATCCGCATTTCGCCACGCCGTCCGGCAAGCCCCGCGCCCGCGCGTTCCGCATTCCCTTCCTCGGCACGCCGGGAACCAACAACGCCATCACCGACGTCGCCGGCGTCGCTGTCGGCTACACGACGCTCATAGCAGGCGACTCCATCCGCACCGGCGTCACCGCCATCCTGCCGCGGCCGCGCGCCGAGCTCGCAACGCCGATGTTCGCCGGCATGTTTTCGCAGAATGGCAATGGCGAACTGACCGGCTGGCACCTCATCGAGGAGATGGGCGCGTTCAATTTTCCGATCACCATCACCAACACCCACTCCTGTGGCGTCACCCGCGACGCGACCATTCGCTGGATGCGCGACCTGATGCCCGATGCGCTGGATTCCACCTGGGGCCTGCCCGTGGCGGGCGAGACGTATGATGGCTTCCTGAACGACATCAACGGCTTTCACATCGCCAACGAGCACGTGTTCGCCGCCCTCGATGGCGCCACGTCCGGCCCGATCGAGGAAGGCAGCGTCGGCGGCGGCACCGGCATGATCACCTTCGGCTTCAAGGCCGGCTCCGGCACGGCGTCGCGCATCGTCGAGTGGGCCGGCAAGCGTTACACCGTCGGCGTCTTCGTGCAGTCTAACTTCGGCAAGCGCTGGAATTTTTCCATTCGTGGCAGGAATGTCGGGCGGGAGTTGACCGAACCGTCGATGCGCGAGGGAACGCCGCTCAAGGAGAAGAGCTCGATCATCGCGATCGCCGCGACCGACGCACCGTTCCTACCGCATCAGATGAAGCGGCTGGCGCGCCGCATCCCGCTCGGTGTCGCAGCCGCGGGCGGCTTCGGCTACAACAGTTCGGGCGACATCTTTCTCGCCTTCTCGACCGCCAATCCCGACGGTGTGCGCGCCGGACCCGGCACGCTCGGCAGAGCCGACTTCATCCCGGACGCCGACATCGATCCGTTCTTCGACGCTGTCATCCAGTCAACCGAGGAAGCGATCCTCAACGC
Source organism: Rhizobiaceae bacterium (assembly GCA_035503715.1). Classification (GTDB taxonomy): domain Bacteria; phylum Pseudomonadota; class Alphaproteobacteria; order Rhizobiales; family Rhizobiaceae; genus OAS926. Next base: position 29,810 of record DATJTE010000075.1, read on the forward strand.
GCTCGTCGCCAATGACGATATGACCGGCATCAACGGCAACTTCGTGCCCGCACTGCCGAAAATGTGGCTGGAGAAAAACTACGCTCGAACGGCTTGAGAGAATGGTGTAGTTGCGACGCTGGCCGATTCGGAAAAAGATTGGCCGAAGCACGATGTCTGCTGGCCGGAACAAATTGAATCCGCCCGGCCAAGAAAAGTTTAAGACTGTTCCCTTAGACCATCTTTGCTGCGTTCTCGTTTTTAAGGATGCGCAATGCGCGGCAGGAGCACGTTCCGATTTGCCGGCACGCTCGGCGTGGCGCTTTTGGCGTTGCCTGCTCCTTCCCAAGCCGGCCCGCGGATCGTCCAGCATTTTGCCAAGGCTGCAACCGCGGCGGCGCTTTGCCCTGTGCTCGAGGTCGACAAGCGCCGGTTGCGCGCCGCGATGGCGGGCTCAGACGTCGAGTTCAGCGATTTCGAGCCGGACGGCCGGTTTCATCAGGAGATGCTCGACGCGACCGTGGCCACGGCTCAATTCATCGAAGATCTGAGCACGATCACCAACAAGCCCGTCATCGACACCGCCTGCTCCTTCGGCATCCGCGCCTATGGTCCGCGCGGCAGCAGCTATGCCGGATTGCTGCGGGAGAAGTGAGATTGCGGGCGCTCGCCACGAGCGTTGATCTTCGCTGAGGCTTCCAGGCGCCGCCTCAAACCCATCCGTCAAAAAAATGGCCCGCCATTGGCGGGCCATTCGGCTTGGGAGGCCGTCTAGTTTAGCGCATTGCGCTCTGGACCATGCGGCAGAGCCGGATCAGATCGCGATCGAAGCTCTCCGAACTGGCAAGGATATCCCTGCAGCGGCGCGAGAAGCGCTTCAGGTCGCTGCCAGACATGCCGGCCACGACAGAGTGCCCGCTGCCGCCACCTGCACCCTTGCCGCCATCCGTGCCGCGTCGACCCAGACCGCCGTCACGAGCATCGCCGTTGCGGATGCCTGGACGCACGTCCGGCCGTGTATCGGGACGCGTCGGATTGTCCACGACCGTGCGCCCGTCGCGGCGGCCGAGGCCGATGTCGAGATCGAGATCGAGGAGGTTGCGTCCGAGGAGGCCAACGCCAACGCCTGCCCGCACGTCCTTGCCGACCGTCGCGAGCACGCCGGCCTTCACGCCGTCTTTGCCGACGCCAGCGTCGACATTGGCATTGATGCCGTTCTTGCCGCCGACCGACGCGTCGACGTCGGCTTTGACACCGTCGCGTGTGCCGAGGCCGACACCGGCGGCCACGCCGTTCTTGCCGCCGATCGAGACATCGACGCCAAGGCCCTTGCCGCCGTTATTGTTCACGTCGACACCAATGCCGCCGATGTCCACGGTGTTGCCGCCACGGCCACCGCCCAGGCCACCGAGACCACCGCCCAGACCACCCAGGCCGCCGCCACCGATGCCGCCGAGGCCACCATTGCCGCCGCCGCCAAGCCCGTCAACGACTCCGCCGACGGCGTCTCCAAGTCCGCCCAGGCCGCCAAGGCCACCACCGCCAATGCCGCCGAGATCCTGCGCACTGGCGTGGACGGTGATCCCGCCGAAGACGACGCAGCTGGCCAGCACCATGGCGAAACGCTTGCTTGCTCTTGTCATGACTACTCTCCTGTTACCTGTTTTCTGTTGCTCTGATTCTTGATGGAGGTTCGGGGGGCGGACGCCAGGGCGCGCCCGCCCCCCGGAGGGTCAGATCACGATGAAATCGCTGGCCGTGATTGCGGCCTTGTTCTTCAGAAGTGCGATCTGGATGGCGGCCGCGTTGCCCGAACCATCCTGGTCGTAGAAGAGCCCGCCGTTGCTCGCATTGTAGATAATACGATCGTTTGCATCGAGGGCCTGCGTCGAAAGCTTGAACGCAGAAGCGCGCAGTGCGCCGTTTGCGCCGATCTTCGTGAAGACGGCGTTGTCGAGCGCCATCGTGTCGTTGACAGGGTTGAAGTCGACGATGATGTCGGCGTTGGCCCGCGCGACCTTCACGTTGAAGACGAAGATGTCCCTGTGCAGGCCGCCCGTGAGGGTATCGATGCCAAGGCCGCCGTTCAGAACGTCGTTCCCGTCGCCGCCGTGCATGACGTCATTGCCGGCGCCACCGACAAGCGTGTCCGCGCCGGCCCGACCGTAGATCTTGTCGGCGCCGTCTTCGCCCGCCAGGCCGTCACTGCCGGCGCCGCCGTCGAGGCCGTCATTGCCGGTACCGCCGTACAGATCGTCGTTGCCGGCGCCGCCGTACATGACGTCGTTGCCGGCGTCGCCCGCCATCTTGTCGTTGCCGCCGCCGCCGTCGATCACGTCATTGCCGGCATTGCCGACGACGGTGTCATTGCCGTCCTGGCCATAGACGCGGTCGTTGCCGGCATCGCCGCCGATGACGTCTGCGCCCACGCCGCCGTATAGGACGTCGTTGCCGGTGCCACCCGTCATCGTGTCGTTGCCATCGAGACCGTAGACGAAGTCGTTGCCAGTCTCGCCGTGCACCTTGTCGGCACCGGTGCCGCCATTGAGCTTGTCGTTGCCGCCGCCGCCGTAGATCTCGTCGTTACCGCCGCGCGATTCGATCGTGTCGTTGCCGTTTCCGGCCCGCACGGTCTCCTGCATGTTGGTGGTCTTGAGCGCATCGGCGAAGCTCGAACCGACGATGGTGTCGCCGTTCTTGACCATCTGCCCGAGCGTCTTGTTCGCCAGGCTATTGTAAGCGACGGAACCGCCGAAATCGATTGTGAAATGGTCGACGCTGCCGTCCAGGGAGCCGATTTGCGTAAGGGTCGATGCGGCCGTGTCGACGTAGTCGTCGTAGTCCACCAGCCAGATCAAACCGACAATCGGAATGAGCTGCGAGGCCGTTCCCTCCCGCTTCACCACGAGGTCGCCGAAGAGCCGATAGTCGCCCGCGTCGATTGATTGAAGATCTTCCGGATCCTCGTTCAGCGGGTTCGGGTCGTCGCCGCCCAGCCCCAGCAAGCCGAGATGGAGTTCAATCGGGCCGTGATGAGTGCTCGGTAGCGTTGCCGGCACCGGGCTGAGTGCGCCGCTTGCCATGTCGTATTGCCAGCCTGTTGCATCGCCGGCAGCTGCTTTGAAGGTGAATGTCTGTGCCATGGGGCAACCTTTCTGTGTTCCTGAGACGTATTGTGAGTTCTATGTACTTACTTATCTATAAGTATATCCAAGTAATTTTAAGTATTTTTGCTTCTCTTCATAGAAATACTTCGAGGTTGCTCCACTTGGCAAACTCTTACCGAGATTGATTTGATTTACTCTTGAGAACAACGCGAACAAGGAGCCCGCCGATTCAGGTCGTCGATGCGCCGCGAATTCTGAACATGTGGAGTAAGCGCGACATATCTCTCTGCAACCGCATACAACTTGGAAGAGGCTCAGCCCAAAAATTGAGTAAGCTAACCTGACATATGCTTCAATTTTTACTTGTAATTTTGGCAAGCACTCGCGCGCCAAACTTGACGTCACAGTTGCGTTACCTTCGCCTTTGGAATGTATTAGTAATTTCGAGCCGATGATGCTTGACGGTATCTGTCGTGCAGGGCGCGATATCCGCGCGGGTGGCAAAACATGGATATACTTGTCATTGAAGACGAACCCGAAATCTGCTCCACGATCCGGCTTGGATGGCCCGTGCCTTCTGACAAGCTTCGATTCGTTTCGACTTATCGGCAGTCGCTGAACCTGACCCAGAGCGCCGAGCTTCGGTTCTTCGACGCCGTGGTGCTGGATATTTACCTCCCCGACGGGGACGGCATGACGATCCTGCGCACGATCCGCCACAGCACGGACACGCCTATTATTTTGATCTCGGGACACGGCGACGCCGAAAGCCGGGCGTCCGCGATCAATGCCGGCGCCGACGACTACGTCATGAAGCCATTCTCCGTCCGCGAGCTGCAGGCGAGAGTCGCACGCCTCGTCGCCGTCAGACACGAGCGGCAAGACTCGATCCGAACTCTCATGTTCAAAGTCGGCAACGTCGAATGCTCGCTCG
>DATJTE010000076.1:0-12818 GCA_035503715.1 Rhizobiaceae bacterium
TCATCACCTGTTCGCCGCGATCGATGGCGTAAGGCGGTTGCCCGGTCATGGTGGCATCCGCCGTGACCGTGATCGTGACCTTGAACCGCTCTTCGAGCCGGCGCAGATGCGCGCGCTTGTGGTTGAGCACATAGATCGCGACATCGGAGCGGGTGCGCACGATGAGATTGTGCGTCGCGCCCTTCATCAGCGTCTCGTCGATCGAGCGCAGCAATTGCAGCGCGACCGACGACACCGAACGCACGTGACCGGTGCCGCCGCAATGCGGGCACGTTTCGGTCGAGCTCTCCAGCACCGAGGTACGGATGCGCTGGCGCGACATTTCCATGAGGCCGAAATGCGAGATACGGCCGACCTGGATGCGCGCCCGGTCGTTCTTAAGGCAGTCCTTGAGCTTCTTCTCGACCGCACGATTGTTGCGGTTCTCCTCCATGTCGATGAAGTCGATGACGATGAGGCCCGCAAGGTCGCGCAGCCGAAGCTGGCGCGAAACTTCTTCCGCTGCCTCGAGGTTGGTCTGGAGCGCGGTGTCCTCGATCGAATGCTCGCGCGTCGAGCGGCCCGAGTTGACGTCGATCGAAACCAGAGCTTCGGTCTGGTTGATGATGATGTAGCCACCGGATTTGAGCGTCACCTGCGGCTGCAGCATCTTGTCGAGCTGCCCCTCGATGCCGCTGCGGGCAAAGATCGGCACCGTATCGCGGTATGGCTGGACGACCTTCGCATGGCTCGGCATGAGCATGCGCATGAAGTCTTTTGCTTCGCGGTAGCCGTCCTCGCCGGCGACGAGGATTTCGTCGATCTCCTTGTTGTAGAGATCGCGGACCGACCGCTTGATAAGCGACCCTTCCTCGTAGACGAGAGCCGGCGCCGTCGACTGCAGCGTCGTGTTGCGCACCGTTTCCCACATGCGCATCAGATATTCATAGTCGCGCTTGATCTCGGCCTTGGTGCGGCTTTCGCCGGCGGTGCGCAGGATGACGCCCATGCCCTGCGGCACGTCGAGGTCCTTCACCACGTCCTTGAGGCGCTTGCGATCCGTCGCGTTGGTGATCTTGCGGGAAATGCCGCCGCCGCGCGCCGTATTCGGCATCAGCACCGAATAGCGGCCGGCAAGCGACAGGTAGGTGGTGAGTGCGGCTCCCTTGTTGCCGCGCTCTTCCTTGACGACTTGCACCAGCAGGATCTGCCGGCGCTTGATCACTTCCTGGATCTTGTAGTGCCGGCGCATCGGGCGGCGGCGCTCGCGGATTTCCTCCAGCGCGTCTTCCGCGCCGACGGACTCCACTTCACCCTCGCCATTGCCGGCCGGAGCTTCTTCGACGGTGCCGCGATCCGATTCGGATTCGGGCGTTGCTTCCGTTGTCTCCTCGCCAGCTCCGCCGTTTTCTCCGCCAGGCTCGGTTGAGCGCTCGACGGCCTCCGAGATCACGTCGGCATCCACCGCCGCCGCGATTGAGCCGCCGCCACGGTTGTCGTCGTGGTCGTCGCCGTTCTCGTCACTCTCACCGCTTTCCGCGTCGGCTTCGCTCGCAACCTCTTCGGCGACGGCTTCGTCGCTTGCGGGCGAGAGGACGGCTTCGTCCGAGGCGCTCGCCTCGACTTCGTGCTCGCCGTCGGTGCCATCGCGTGCGTCGTCGCCGGTTTCGGCTTCGTCGCCGGTCTCGCTGTCGCCCGCAGCCTTCGCCTCGTCGGAAGCCTCGGCGGCGGAGTGCTCCTTGCGGTCCCGATGCCGCCCGCGCCGGCGCCTGCCTCGGCCGCGGCCGCCGCGATCCTGCCGGCTTTCGCCGTCGCCGTCCTCGTCGTCGTCTTCATCCTCATGCGCCTCGGCCTCGGCGCGCAGCAGCGCTTGCCGGTCCGCCATGGGGATCTGGTAGTAGTCGGGATGAATTTCCGAGAAGGCGAGGAAACCGTGACGGTTTCCGCCATATTCGACGAAGGCTGCCTGAAGCGAGGGTTCGACCCGCGTCACGCGGGCGAGATAGATGTTTCCCTTGAGCTGCTTCTTGTCCTGTGATTCGAAATCGAATTCTTCGATGCGGTTACCGCGAGTGACAACGACCCGCGTTTCCTCCTGGTGGGAGGCGTCTATCAGCATTTTGTTGGGCATTTAATGGGTTCCTCCCGGCTGAGACGGGCAGGAGGAGCGGAACAAATACAGCCGCGTGTGTCCTCATGTGAGCCGGTCTGCCGGACCTTTTAGCGTCCGCTGGGCTGGGCCGCCTGGCGCTGGCAAAGCCGCCCGCCGCCAAACTGGCGCGGGATACAACCGGCTTTTCCATGAATGCGCCTCTGGGCATCACCCTTTACCTTGCGGAACCATTTCAAACTGGCCCGGTTTGGGGAGCCGGACCGACCATTGTGCTCAAAATTGAGCCGGCGCGAGGCCTTAGCCTCGGCCGTTTTCCTCGAAACAAGGGCCGCCCGCGCCACCGGACGAGCCTTGACGAAATCTGCGGGATCACCTGTGCCCGCCGCGCCATCCGCGGCTGGATCCGTTGTTATTGCCGTCAACCCTGTGTTGAAACGGCATCCGTAACCGGTCCCGGGCATTGCAGTGGCCCAACGCCGCTTTTATGATTTGCCGGCGGTTGTGGCAACCCGGTTTCTTCAGGTCCGCAGGCGCGTTTCCAGAAGAGCCGGCGCAATGCTTGGTTAACCATAAGTGGCTACCAGTCATTAATCGATCATCTTTGGGTGCTGGGTACGGAAGACGCATGACAGGTAGGGGCGCCCGGATGCAGGCACGTTGGTTCAGCATGGCGAAAGCCCTGCCGTTCCTGGCGATTACACTCCTCTATATAGGCACCGCCGCGGCCAATTCCGAGAACCTCAAGGCGCTCGAATACCGCATGGCGGGCGATTCTTCCCGAATCCGGGTCGTGCTGGATTTCGACCGGGAGCCCGAGCCGCGCTGGTTTCTGCTGCGCGGACCCCATCGCGTCGTCATCGACCTCCCGGAAACTGATTTCCGCTTCGACCCCAAATCGCTCAAGGCCCGCGGGCTGGTGAGGAACGTCCGCTACGGGCATTTGTCGGAGGGCATGTCCCGGCTGATCCTGACGGCCAAAGGCCCATTCGAGGTCGAAAAGCTGGATGTGGTGCGCAACGAGGAGGGGCCTGGCCACCGCCTGGTCTTCGACCTCGCCGCGGCCTCGGAGAAAAAGTTCGAAGCCCTGCTCGCCGAGCAGGCGGTGACCACCGGTTCGACGGTCATGACGCCGAAAGGCGACAGGCTCGGCCAGCCGCCATCCGCTCCGCGCTCGGACAGGAAGTTCACCGTCGTGATCGACGCCGGCCATGGCGGCATCGATGGCGGCGCGGAGAGCCCCGGCGGCACGGTCGAGAAGGACATCACGCTCGCTTTCGCCTTCGAGCTCAGGAAGAAGATCGAAGCCGGGGGTCGGTACAACGTCTTCATGACCCGCGACAGGGACGAGTTCCTGAGCCTCGACGAGCGCGTGACGCTTGCCCGCCAGCACGAGGCCGACCTCTTCATATCGATCCATGCCGATACGATCCGCCTCAAGGGAATTCGCGGCGCGACCGTCTACACGGTGTCCGACAAGGCCTCCGACGCCGAGGCTGCCGAAACCGCCGCGCGGGAGAATCAGTCGGATATGCTCGCCGGTATCGAGATCGACGAGGAGAACAAGCAGGTCGCGGACATCCTGGTCGACCTTATACGCCGTGAGACGCACAGCTATTCACTGCGGTTTGCCCGTTCGCTGGTTGGCGAGCTGTCGAACACGGTCGAGATGATCAACAATCCGCATCGTTTCGCCGGCTTCCGCGTCCTGCGTGCGCCGGATGTGCCTTCGGTGCTGGTTGAACTCGGTTATCTCTCGAACGCCAAGGACGAAGAGCAGCTCACCAGCGAGCAATGGCGCGGCAAGGCCGCCGACAGCATCATCGACGCCATCGAGCTGTTCGCCGAGGCCAAGACGGCGCAGGGCGGCTGATGCACAAGTCTGCGGTCAGAGCAGGTCGTTGCAATCGAACAACACCTGTTCACTTTATTTTCCGATTGCGGCGCCTGGGCGAGGCGCTGCCGCATTTTGCACACAAGGGGGGACCAACAGTTCGACAAGACCGGCTGAGCCGGTTCTCGCGGCTTGCCTTTCCGAGGCCGATCCGTAAGAGAGCCGCCTCCGTCGGAATGGAGCGGGCATGATACGTCTCATCGGGTATTTCTTCGGCATCGGCGTCTTCCTCGCGCTGGCGGCAGCGGCGGTGGTTGGCATCTATGTCGGGAACCTGTCGAAAGGTCTCCCGGATTATGAGGTGCTGGCGCGCTACGAGCCGCCGGTGACGACCCGCGTGCATGCGTCCGACGGCGCGCTGATGGGCGAGTTCGCACGCGAGCGGCGTCTCTACCTCCCGATTCAGGCCGTGCCGGACCGCGTAAAGGCCGCGTTCCTGTCCGCCGAGGACAAGAACTTCTACAACCATCCCGGCATCGACGTCGTCGGCCTTGCGCGCGCCGTCATCGCCAATGTGCAGACCGGCAGCCGTCAGGGCGCCTCGACGATCACGCAGCAGGTGGCGAAGAACTTCCTGCTGACCAAGGATCAGACCTACGAGCGCAAGATCAAGGAAGCGCTGCTCTCCTTCCGCATCGAGCAGGCCTACTCGAAGGACCGCATCTTCGAGCTCTACCTCAACGAGATATTCTTCGGCCTCGGCTCGTACGGCATCGCGGGCGCGGCGCTCACCTATTACGACAAGTCGGTCAACGAGCTGACGGTCGCAGAAGCAGCCTATCTCGCGGCCTTGCCGAAAGGCCCGTCCAATTATCATCCCTTCAAGTACACCGACCGCGCGATCGAGCGCCGCAACTGGGTGATCGACCAGATGGTCGAGAACGGTTACGTGTCGAAGGAAGAAGGCGCGAAGGCGAAGGCCGAGGGCCTCAACGTCAAGCCGCGTCGCAACGGCACCTATCTCTTCGCCGGTGAGTACTTCACCGAGGAAGTCCGCCGCGAGATCATCGCGCGTTACGGCGAGGACGCGCTCTACGAGGGCGGCCTGTCGGTCCGTTCCACGATCGATCCGAAACTTCAGTTGATCGCGCGCAAGGCCATGCAGAACGGCCTGCAGCGTTTTGATCGCCTGCGTGGCTTCCGCGGCCCGCGCACCACGATCGACATCGCTGGCGATTGGGGCGTTGCGCTGGCCGAAGTGAAGGGCCTGTCGGACGTTCCGGAGTGGAAGCTTGCCGTTGTGCTCGAAAGCTCGGAGGCAGGCCTCTCCGTCGGCATCCAGCCGAAGAAGGAGGCATCGGGCCAAGTCGTCGCGGAGCGCGAAACCGGTACCGTATCCACCGAGGATATGAGCTGGGCCATGCGCTACAAGCAGGATGGCAAGATACTCAAGGCAAAATCGCCTGCCGACGTGCTGAAACCGGGCGATGTCGTGTTCGTTCAGAAGGTCGATGGCGGCGCTGCGACGGAGTACTCGCTGCGCCAGGTCCCCGAAGTCGGCGGCGGCATGGTCGCCATGGACCCGCACACCGGCCGCGTGCTGGCGATGGTTGGCGGCTTCTCCTTCTCCGAATCCGAATTCAACCGCGCGACGCAGGCGATGCGGCAGCCCGGTTCGTCCTTCAAGCCGTTCGTCTATGCGGCGGCGCTGGACAATGGCTATACGCCCGCCTCGGTCGTCATGGACGCACCCATCACGATCCAGATCGGCAATGATACCTGGTCGCCGAAGAACTATGACGGCAAGCCCGCCGGCCCTTCGACGCTGCGCGCCGGCATTGAGCGCTCACGCAACCTGATGACGGTGCGCCTCGCCAACGACATGGGCATGAAGCTCGTCGCTGAGTATGCTGAGCGTTTCGGCGTCTATGACAAGATGCTGCCGGTGCTGGCCAATTCGCTCGGCGCTGGCGAGACGACAGTCATGCGCATGGTGTCAGCTTACTCAGTGATGGCGAATGGCGGCAGGTCGATCAAGCCGTCGCTGATCGACCGCATCCAGGACCGTTACGGCAAGACCGTCTTCAAGCATGACGAGCGCGGCTGCGAGGGCTGCAATTCGGAGGCCTGGAAAGATCAGGCCGAGCCCGAGTTGATCGACAATGCCGAGCAGGTGCTCGACCCGATGACCGCCTACCAGATCACCTCGATGATGGAAGGCGTCGTCCAGCGCGGCACCGCGGTCACGCTGGCTGAGCTCGGCCGCCCCATCGCCGGCAAGACCGGCACGACCAACGATGAGAAGGACGCGTGGTTCATCGGTTACACGCCGAACCTGGTTGTCGGTCTCTATCTCGGTTACGACACGCCGCAGCCGCTCGGCAAAGGCATCACCGGTGGTGGCCTTGCCGCGCCGATCTTCAAGGAATTCATGGCCGAGGCGATGAAGGATCAGCCGATCGTCGACTTCCAGGTGCCGGAAGGCATGAAGCTGATCGCCATCAACCGCAAGACGGGCATGCGCGCCGCCGAAGGCGAGGGCGGCACGATCATGGAAGCCTTCAAGCCCGGCACTGGCCCGGCCGACACCTATTGGGTGATCGGCATGGGTGAGGAAGGTATGGGCGAGTTCGGCGAGGCGATCTCGCCGCAGGCCAACAAGGCGATTTCGCAAGGCTCCGGCGGCCTCTACTAATCCCACTGTATGGAAGCATGGGCGAACGGCGGCTCGCGTTCGCCCATTTCGCTTTACAGGCGGTGGACCTCTTCCTATATGGACCCCGCTTCTCGATATCCCGGCAAACAATCAAGTAAGGACAAGCGCCCGCTATGCGCGCCGAAACAGAAAACCTCGTCTCCGAAATCAGGCAGGCCATAACCCTGCTGAGGAGGCATCTTTGACTGGGATCAGGCGGTAAAACGGCTGGACTATCTCAACATGCGCGCGGAGGATTCCGCGCTGTGGAATGACCCGCAGGAAGCCCAGAAGCTGATGCGGGAGCGCCAGACCCTCGATGATGGCATCAAGGGCGTCAGAGGCATGAGCCAGGCGCTCGAGGACAATATCGGCCTGATCGAACTCGGCGAGGAAGAGGGCGACCAGAGCGTCATCGCCGAAGCCGAAGCCGCGATCCGCTCGCTCTCCGGCGAGGTCAAGGCGCGGCAGGTCGAGGCGCTGCTGTCGGGCGAGGCCGACGGCAACGACACCTATCTCGAAATCCACGCCGGCGCCGGCGGCACTGAGAGCCAGGACTGGGCGAATATGCTCTTGCGCATGTACACGCGCTGGGCCGAACGCCGCCGCTTCAAGGTCGAGGTGCTGGAGGTCCATGACGGCGAAGAAGCCGGCATCAAGTCTGCCACGATCACGATCAAGGGCCACAATGCCTTCGGCTGGCTGAAGACGGAGTCGGGTGTGCACCGGCTGGTGCGCATCTCGCCCTATGACAGCAATGCCCGGCGGCACACCTCCTTCTCCAGCGTCTGGGTCTATCCGGTCGTCGACGATTCGATCGAGATCGTCATTCCCGAGTCGGAAGTCCGCATCGACACCTATCGGTCCTCGGGCGCCGGCGGCCAGCACGTCAACACGACCGACTCGGCGGTGCGCATCACGCACATACCGACCGGCATCGCGGTCGCCTGCCAGGCCGAGCGTTCGCAGCACAAGAACCGCGCCAAGGCGTGGGAGATGTTGCGTTCACGGCTTTACGAAGAAGAGTTGAAGAAGCGCGAGGCGGAGGCCAACGCGACCGAAGCCTCCAAGACCGACATTGGCTGGGGCCACCAGATCCGGTCCTACGTGCTGCAGCCCTATCAGCTTGTGAAGGATCTCAGGACCGGCGTTGAGAACACCAGCCCGTCCGACGTGCTCGACGGCGATCTCGACGAGTTCATGGAAGCGTCGCTGTCGCAGAAGATCGAGGGCGGGGTGAAACAGCCCGTCGCCGATATCGACTAGCGTCTAACGTTCAGAGGAACTTGCCGACCCTGCTGCCTGCTTTCAGGAAGCGGATCGGGTCGACCGCGTCGCCATCCTTGCGGATTTCGTAGTGAAGGTGCGGCCCTGTCGAGCGGCCGCTTGAGCCGACCTTGCCGACCTCGTCGCCAGCGGCGACACGATCGCCTTCCTTCACGGTGATCTTGCTCATATGCGCAAAGCGCGTCGAAAAACCGTTGCCGTGGTCGATCTCGACCATCCGCCCATAGCCGCCGTTCCAGCCCGCCTTGACCACTTTGCCGGCGGCGGTTGCGCGTATGGACGAACCCATTGGCGCGCGAAAATCCATGCCGGAGTGGTGCGCCAGTCCGCCGATGAGCGGATCCTTGCGGGTCCCGAATCGCGATGAAACGGTGCGGCCGGGCGCCGGATTGGCGAGCGGGAAGCTGACAGCCTCTTTCTTCAGCGCTTCGAGGTGATCGAGCGCGTCGTCGAGTTCCTTTACCTTGCTGTCGAACTGCGTGGTGTCGTCAATCGCGATCAGCGGACCGCCGACATCGCGCTCCGCATACTCCTGGTCCACCGGCAGGCCGGCAGTGCTCAGCGCTTCCGCGATCTCATCGGCCGTCTGGTAGGCGTCCTCGGCCAGCGTGTTGAGGCGTGCGAGCTGCTCAGTCTCGATGGTGCGCAGCGACTGGTTGATCGCAACGAAAAGCTGATCGGCGCGGTCGGCATCGGACAGTTGCGGCGCCACGCCGTCGCGTGTCGACCAGAAGGCGAAGCTCTCCGCGGCCGGCGCATCGGATGTGGTGCCGAGCAGGATCTTGTCGAAGGGATTCTTGCCCGACACCAGGCCCGCGCGAACGTCAGGCTTTTCGGCAGGCACAGGCGCGGCGGCTGGCAATTCCTTGGAGATGCCGGACCGCTCCAGCACCGGCTCGAGCCGGCCGTGGCGCTGGCTGAGCTGGCTCTGGCGCGCCAGAAGCTCGGTGACCTTGTTCTCCATCAGCTCCTGATCCAGCAATTGCCGGCTGGTGATGCGGTCGACCTGTGCGCGCAGCGCCGAGATACGATCCTCATACGCTTGCTGCATGCGCGCCTGGCGGGCGGCAGCGGCGCCGATCAGGTCGTCGCGCAGCACGAGATACGATGTCGCCAGCAGATAGCCGATCGCGACGGCCGCAAGCGCCGATCCGACCAGAGCCGCGGCCCAGGGGCGTATCGTGAAGTGGCGGATATCGTTGCCACGCGCGATGATGACGGTGTGCGGCTCTTTACGCTTGCCGAAGATTGCTGACTGACCAGTGGCTTTCACGGACGGGGGCTTCCAACCAGGGACCACGAACCGTTTGATTACACATCGTTAGGGTTAACAAAGCTTTTCGGGACAAGCGAAAACCGCGGAAAATGAGGTTCTCACGTCAACGAAAATGCCCGCCGGGGAGGGCGGCGGGCATTCGTCTGCGGCTGTAAGGCGCCGCAGGAGCAGATGATCAAAAATCAGTCGAGAAACAGCAGCAGAAGAATGATGATCGGGATCGGGATGCCGAGCATCCACAGAAGCGCACCACGAAGCATTTTTAGTCCTCCTTGGGATTAACCATCGGAGGATGAACGCCCCGGCCGGGGAAGGGTTCCGGCGGGTTCAGAGGGCCTTGACGGCCGCCAGCACCTGCTTGGCGTGGTCCTTGACGCGCACCTTCGGCCAGATTCTCGCTATCTTGCCGTCGCGGCCGATCAGGAAAGTGGTTCGCACGATCCCCATATAGGTGCGCCCGAACAGCGTTTTCTCCGCCCAGACCCCATAGGCTTTAGCCAGTTTCAGGTCGGTGTCGGGCACAAGAAGCTGCTTCAATCCGTATTTGCGGGTGAATTTCGCGTGGCTTTCGGCCGAATCCGGAGAAATACCGACCACAATTGCCCCAAGCTTGCCAAATTCGCTGCTTAGGGCCGAGAAATCGGTCGCTTCGATGGTGCAGGTCTCGGTGTCGTCCTGCGGGTAGAAGAAGACGACAACCGGCGAACCGGCGAGATCCGCGAGTGTGCGGGCGGGATCGCCCGGGAGAGAAAACTGCGGCGCTTTTCGCCCGACTTTCAGTTCAGCCATGTGTCCGGTGTCCTGTGGTTACGCCGCGCGGCGCCGCGATATATAACAGATAAGGATTCGTCCATCGCGGCGGATCGCGTCGGGAAGCCGGAGCGTTTGGACCAGACCGTCGACAGGCACGAGAAGATAAAGTTCGGGCGCGGCGACATTACCGGCCTCGATACCTTCCCTTCGTCTGCCGGCCATGACCACATCTTTCAGGATGCGAAGCGTCGCAAATCGCTGCTGCGCTGGGCCGGCATCGCGACCGGTGCATTCAGCGCGCTTGTCGTGCTGCTGGTGGCCGGCATCTATTTTGTCGGCGTCTACGGCATCAGCACCGAGCGCGTTCACGATCGCGCCGAGCAGGCGCTGCGTGATCTCGCGGGCCTTGACGTCGAAGCAGAACTCGGACCTGCGCGCCTGACGTTCGGCGGCTCTGGCCTCCTGTCGGTTGCCGTTGACGACATCAGGCTGATCGACCGGGCGACGGGGGCTCCCGTCGTCGAGGCCGGCTCGCTGGAGTTCGGCGTCAAAGTCCTGCCGCTGATCAGCGGCGACATCGAATTTGGCAGCGCCCATCTGTCCGGCGCCCGCATTCAGGTGGCGATGATGCCCGAGCGCGGCGACGCGGACTGGGCCGCCGCGCTGAAAAATGCCGATGGTCTGATCGATCCCGACAAAGTGTCCGCAGCGGCGTTTGCCGGGATCCACGACGCATTCACGGCGCTCACCCAGGGCGAGGCGCGCAGCGTCGAACTGGAGGATGTCGAGATTGTCCTGCCCGGCGATGCCCTGGTTGGAAGGATCTCGATCGCGAATGCGCAACTCGACGTCAGCGATGACGAGCACATTTCCATCACCGCGACGGCCGACATAGACGGGCGCGCGGCGACGCTGGAGGGGACAGCCGAACGTGACGCCGTCTCGAACCGCATCACGCGCCTCGACCTCAAGGCCACCGCTGCCGCTCCGGCAGTCGCGGATCAGCAGGCGTCCGAAGTGCTGCGCACTGATCGCATCGGCGAAGTCCTGATCGCGGTCACCGGCGAGGAGGGAATCGGCGATACGCCCTCGCGTCTCGCGGCAAATCTCAAGCTTGGGCAGTCGACCGTCTGGATCGACGAGAAGGACAATGTGTCCGGCACGCTCGACATGCTCGTTTCGACGACGACGGGTCAGGCGAAAGCCGAGATCGAGCGGCTGCTCTTCATCGACGGCAATTCGAGCTTCGACTTCAACGGTGCGATCGGGCCGCGCTCCGGCCAAAGCGCGCAGGCCGCGCCACATTATCGGATAGAACTCGTCAGCGATCGATCGATCTCGTCGCCGTCGGATTCGACCGAGCCGGCGCTTGAGTTCGTCGCGCGCATCGCCGGCCGTTTCGACCCCGCATCCACGATCCTCTCTCTGCCTGAGATCGGCATCCGCACGGATGGCGGGGGCGAACTTCTGGCGAGCGCCGCCATCGATTTCGAGCCGGGCAAGCGGCCGGGCATCACGCTTTCGGCGCAAGTGCCGCAAATGCCGGTGCAGTATGTGAAGCAGCTTTGGCCCTACATCGCGGCGCCCGGCGCGCGGCGTTGGGCGATGAACCGGTTGTTTGGCGGCACGGTCACCAACTCCAGCCTGCAATACCAGGTCGTGCCGGGTCGTCTCGGCAATGGCATCCCCTTGAGCCGTGACGAGGTGTTCGGGCGGTTCGAGATTTCCGGCGCGCGGTTTGACGTGACCGGCGACATTCCGCCGGTGCGCGACGCGGTTGGCGTCGTTGAGTTTCATGGCAATGATGTTGACGTCGCCCTGTCGTCTGGAACTGCGTGGATGCCGAGCGGCCGGTTTGTCACTGCGGGCAGCGGCACGTTGAAGATCCGCAACGCCAACAAGAAGGAAGTCATCGGCGATCTCGACATGAACGTTTCCGGCAAGGCCGACGCGATCGCCGAGCTCGCCTCCGTCGAGCCGATCAACGGCATGCGCTATGTCGGCCTTTCGGCGGATGATTTCTCCGGCGAGGCCAGCGGCAATGTGAAGGCGCGCGTGCCGATCTTCGGCAACGACCAGCATCCGAACGAACTCGGCTGGCTGGTGTCCCTCGGTTACCAGAACCTGTCTCTGGCAAAACCCATCGACGGCCAGATGTTCACGGACGGCAATGGCACGATCGTCGTCGACCCGCACAAAGCGGTGATTTCCGCCAAGGCGAAGCTGAACGGCGCGCCGGCCGAGATCGACATGGTCGAACCGTTTGGCGACGATAAATCGGCCAAGGAGCAGAATGTCGAACTGGTCCTGGACGACAAGGCCCGCAGCGCTCTCGTGCCCGGCCTCGAAGGCCTGATCTCCGGTCCTGTCCGCGTCAGGCTCGACATGAGCAACAGGGAGCGGCAGGCGATTTCGGCGGATCTGACCGATGCCAAGCTGATGATCCCATGGGCCGGCTGGACGAAGGGCGCCGGCGTCTCGGGCGAAATCAGCTTCGTCATGGAGACCGATGGCGACACGGCGCGGCTCTCCGACCTGAAGCTTCGCGGCAAGAGCTTTTCCGTCGATGGCGACGTGACGCTGGACAATGGATCGCTGCGCAGCGGCCGCTTCAGTTCCGTCAAGCTGAACCGCGACGACAACGCCAGCCTCACCATCGACCGGAGCGGCCGGACGATGAAGGTGAGCATCAAGGGCAAGTCCCTCGACGTGCGCTCGATCGTCAACCAGCTCACGGAGGACGCGGAAGGCACGGCAGAAGCTGCCGGCGGCGGTGCGGTCAGCGTCGAGGCGGACGTCGCCAGCCTGACCGGCTTCAACGGCGAACGGCTGTCCGGCGTGTCGCTGTCCTACCGGGGGTCTGGCGCGCGCATCGACAGTCTGG
>DATJTE010000077.1:0-53798 GCA_035503715.1 Rhizobiaceae bacterium
CTCGACGTGACATGCCCGATCATCGTCATCGGGATCTGCTGCTTCGGATCGGCGACAATCTGCGCCCCCTCCTCCAGCACGACCTTCGGGTCAGTGGTTTTCAGGCCGACAAGCTGCCGGCGGCCTGTCGCGACAAGGTCCGGCCGCGCCATGCCGCGAATGCCTACAAAGTCGGTCTTCTTCTTGCCGACGGCCCAATCGAGCCCGGCATCGTTCATCGTGACCGTGCCGTCCGTATCCTGGCCGACGATGATGTAACCCTTCTCGGCGCGCAGCACGTGCATGGCTTCGGTGCCATAGGCGCAGGCGCCGTACTTCTGGCCCTCGGCCCAGAGCGCCTCCCAGACGGCCTGGCCATAATCTGCCGGCACGTTCACCTCGAAGCCGCGGTCGCCGGTGAAGGACATGCGGAAGAGACGCGTCGGCACGCCGCAGATCCTGCCTTCACGCACCGACATATGCGGCAGCGCGGCGTCGGACATGTCGATGCCCTCGACCAACGGCGCGATGATGTCGCGCGACTTCGGCCCCTGCACGGCAATGACCGCCCACTGCTCCGACACCGAGGTCAGCCAGACCTTTAGATGCGGGAACTCGGTCTGGAGGTAATCCTCCATGTGGTTCATGACACGCGCGGCGCCGCCGGTGGTGGTGGTCACATGGAAGCGGTTGGCGGAAAGCCGGCCGACCACGCCGTCGTCATAGATGAAGCCATCCTCGCGCAGCATCAGGCCGTAACGGCAGCGACCGGGCTCCAGCTTCTCCCACGGGTTGGTGTAGAGGAGCTCCATGAACTTCGCCGCGTCCGGCCCGACGACCTCGATCTTGCCGAGCGTCGAGGCATCGAACAGGCCGGCGGTTTTGCGCACAGTGACGCATTCGCGGTTCACCGCGGCGTGCATGTCCTCGCCGGACTTCGGAAAATACCAGGCGCGCTTCCACTGCCCGACATCTTCGAACACCGCGCCGTGTGCCTCGGCCCAGGGATGGATCGCCGTCTTGCGGGTCGGGTCGAACAGATTGTGGCGCGCGTGGTTGACGATCGCACCAAAGGTCACCGGCGTGTAAGGCGGGCGGAAGGTGGTGAGCCCGACCTCGGGAATCTCCTTGCCGAGCGTTTCGGCGGCAATCGCCAGCCCGTGCATGTTGGACGTCTTGCCCTGGTCGGTCGCCATGCCGTTGGTCGTGAAGCGCTTGACGTGCTCGATCGAGCGCATGCCTTCGCGCACCGCGAGCCGGATATCCTTGGCCGTCACGTCGTTCTGGAAATCGACAAACGCCTTGGTGTTCGTGTGAGCATCGGCCGCCGAGGTGCCGAGCATGCCGCCCGACCAGCCTTCCGACGCATCGACCTTCACCTTGTGGGACGCCGAACCTTTCGCGCCGGCATCCTTCGCCGCCTTCTCGCCGGCCTTCAGCGCTTCGGCGATCACATGATCGAGGCTGTCCGTGCCGTGGCAGGCGCCGACGGAGACACAGTCCTGGGCGTAATTCGACGGCAGGAAGCGGTGGGTCGGCGCATCGAAGGCGACCTTGCCGCGCGACTGCGAGAACAGATGCACGGACGGCGTCCAGCCCGCCGACATCAGCAACGCATCGACCGGGATGATGCGCTCCGGCCCGCCATTCTTCGGCTGGATCGTCATCGACGAGACGCGCAGACGCCCGGCGGTGCGAACGACGGTGCGGCCATGATTGACCTCGATGCCGAGCGCACGCGCCTCGTCCACCAGCGGGCCGGTCGGATTGTCGCGCAGGTCGACGATCGCGGCGATCTCCACGCCGGACTTCTTCAGGTCGAGCGCGGCAGCATAGGCCGAATCGTTCGCGGTATAGACGCCGATATGACGGCCGACGGCGACGCCATAATGGTTGAGGAACGTCCGCGCCGCCGAGGCCAGCATGATGCCCGGCCTGTCGTTCTCGGTGAACACCATGTGGCGCTCGATCGCGCCGGTGGCGAGGATCACCTTCTTCGCGCGCACCTGCCAGAGGCGCTCGCGCGGATGCTCACCAAGCGAGGCGAGATGATCGCTGATGCGCTCGACGAGGCCGACAAAATTCTGCGCGTAATAACCGAACGCCGTCGTGCGCGAGAGCACGGTGACGTTGTCCATCGCCCGCAGTTTCGCGATCGCTCCCTGCGCCCAGGCATAACCGTCCTTGCCGTCGATCGCGGCACCGCTTTCGAACTTCAGCGCGCCGCCGAACTCCGCCTGCTCATCGCAGAGAATGACGCGAACGCCGGTTTCGGCAGCCGCGAGCGCTGCGGCGATGCCGGCCGCGCCGCCACCGATGACCAGCACTTCGCAATGCGCGAAAAGCGACGCGTAGTGATCCGGGTCCGGCTGGTCGGGCGCGACGCCGAGGCCTGCCGCGGCGCGAATGTTCGGCTCGTAGAGCTTCTTCCACGCCGCTTTCGGCCACATGAAGGTCTTGTAGTAAAAGCCGGCGGAGAACATCGGCGAGGCCGCGTCGTTCACCGCGCCGGCGTCGAAAGCGAGCGACGGCCAGCGGTTCTGCGAGGTCGCATCGAGGCCGTCATAGACCTCCTGCACCGTCGCGCGGACATTCGGCGTCTTGCGCGCGGCGTCGCGCGCCACGGTGACCAGCGCGTTCGGTTCCTCGGCGCCCGCCGACAGGAAACCGCGCGGCCGGTGATATTTGAACGAGCGGCCGACGAGATGGACGCCGTTCGCCAGCAGCGCGGACGCCAGCGTGTCGCCCTGCACGCCGGTGAAAGATTTGCCGTCGAAGGTGAAGCGCGCGGTCCTGGCCGGCGTCAGCCGGCCCTTGCCGGCGATGCGGAAGGAGCCGCTCATTTGGCGCCTCCCGGCAGTTTTGTCGGCTTCGGCTCGCCGGCCTTGTAGGTCATCACGAACTTATCGCTGACGGTGTCGCGCACCGCGTTGAAGAACCGCGCGCAGCCATGGATGTGCCGCCAGCGCTCGTAGTGCAGGCCTTTCGGATTGGAACGGATGAAGAAGAAATTCTCGAACGCCTCGTCGGACTCGCCGGCAATGTTCACCGAGCGCGCGATATGCGCCTCGCCGGCGTGGCGGAACTCGAGTTCCGGACGCTCCTCTTCGCAATAGGGGCAGTGGATCAACAGCATGCGGTCCTCAGAGGTCCTGTTTCGGCGGCTGGTCGCAAAGCGCCCGCCCCATGTCGTAGAATGGCGCCAGCCGCCGAATCAGCGTTTCCAGCGTGTCGAACGGCCGATAGAGCTCGCGGTTTTCCACCGTGGCGAGAAAATCGAACGGGTTGACGGAGACGATGACCGAGCGCGGCAAGGTCATGTTGCCGATCTCGCCCATTTCCGCGTCGGTCAGGATCTCGGAGAAGAACACGACCCGCGAGCCGGCATAGCTGATACAAGCGAGTTCGCCCTCGTCGATCGAGAACGCCCATTCATGCGCCACCTCGCTCTTGCGGATCACGATCTCCGGGAAGAGCGAGATGCCGGCTGCCGCGGTTTCGGCGGCAAGAAGGATCGGCAGCGATGCAGCGAGCGCGGGCAGCATGTGTCAGAGCTCACCGGGTCCGACATGCGTACCTTGCGGCTGGTCGCACAACCGCTGCGCCATGGCAACGAAGGGCCCCACCAACTTGATGCGCTCCTCCAATGTCGGATGCTTGGCGATAAGGCTCGATCCGCCGATACTGCCAAACATCACGTCGAGTGGATTGACGCTCAGTACGATGAACCTGGGCGTCTCCTGAACCTCGGCATCCGAGCCAGACCCAACGTCCTCATAAAAATATGTCAACCGCTGCCCCAGGCCCCAGACACAGGCGATCAGCCCCTTGTCCACGGAGAACGGCCATCCGGTTTCATGGTCGGTGCGCGAAACATGCTGGAACCGGAATTCGTAACCATCAGGCAAATGCAGAAAGCTCTTCTCGTCCGCCAAGATTAGCGGCGCCGCGACAGCCAGGGTTGCCGCCAGCATTGACATCAGTGCGCGACCGCGGCGGCCGCCGCCTCGTCGATCAGCCGGCCTGTGCGGAAACGCTCGATCGTGAACGGCGCGTTGATCGGATGCGGATTGTCGTTGGCGATGGTGTGCGCGAAGACGTGGCCTGACCCCGGCGTCGCCTTGAAACCACCCGTACCCCAGCCGCAATTCACGTAGAGGCCCGGCACCGGTGTCTTTGCCAGGATCGGCGAGCGGTCGGGCGTCACGTCGACGATGCCGCCCCAGGAGCGCAGCATCTTCATGCGCGTGAACATCGGGAACATCTCGCAGATCGCGTCGAGCGTGTGGTTGATGATGTGCAGGCCGCCGGTCTGCGAATAGGATGTGTACTGGTCGGTGCCGGCGCCGATCACCAGTTCGCCCTTGTCGGATTGCGAGATGTAGGCGTGCACCGTGTTCGACATGACAACGCACGGGAACACCGGCTTGACCGGTTCCGACACCAGCGCCTGCAGCGGGTAGCTTTCGAGCGGCATGCGCACGCCGGCCATCTGCATGATGACGGACGAGTGTCCCGCCGCCACAACGCCAACCTTTTTGGCGCCGATGAAGCCGCGCGTCGTCTCGACGCCGGTGACGTGGCCATTGTGCGCGCGGCGCACGCCGGTGACCTCGCAGTTCTGGATGATGTCAACGCCGCGGTCGTTGGCGGCGCGTGCATAACCCCAGGCGACCGCATCGTGCCGCGCGGTGCCGCCGCGCCGCTGCAGTGCTGCACCGACGACCGGGTAGCGGGCGGTCCTGGAAATGTTCAAAGGCGGGCAGAATTCCTTCGCCTGCTCGGGCGTCAGCCATTCATTGTCGACGCCGTTCAGCCGGTTGGCGTGCACATGGCGCTTCAGCACCTGAACGTCGTGCACATTGTGCGCCAGCATCATCACGCCGCGCGCCGAATACATGACGTTGTAGTTCAGGTCCTGGGACAGGCCATCCCACAGCTTCACCGCATGGTCGTAGATGCCCGCGGATTCGTCGTAGAGATAGTTCGAGCGGATGATGGTCGTGTTGCGGCCGGTATTGCCGCCGCCAAGCCAGCCCTTTTCGACCACCGCGACATTGGTGATGCCGTGCTCCTTGGCGAGGTAATAAGCCGTCGCCAGCCCATGCCCGCCGGCGCCGACGATGACTACGTCATATTCGTCTTTCGGCTCGGGCGAAGACCACTGCTCCTCCCAGCCCTTGTGGCCCCGCATCGCTTCGCGCGCGATGGCGAATACCGAATATTTCCGCATGTGGTTCCGGCCCTCGGGATCTGCCGGCCGTTTCCGGCCCAGGCAGGCGAGGTTAGCACTAGCGAAAAGCCGGTGTCACCTTTGCGCTGAATGCGACGGGGCTTGCCGTTTTGCGCCGCTGGAGGGGTTCACACGTCTACCGGAATTGTTCTAGGGGCGGACCGACCCGGTGGCGATTTCGTCCGTCGGGAAGAGCCGCAGCATGCCGGAATCGACCCGGCGCCTGAGGTGCCGGTCGACGGCAGCCCGATCCCGGCAGGCGTAGAAAACGCCCTCGCAGTGGTCGCGCAGGGCCAGCAGATCGGCCATCATCGGCGTCATCGGCAACCCCGCTACCTCAAGCAGCGTCGGGGCAAGAAAGCCGACGTCGAGCGCCGGATAGTGCGGCAGCGGCTTCTTCAGCTCGTAGCCGTATGACGTGATTTCATAATAGGTGCGGTAGGCAAGCGAGCCCGGTCGGCTCAGCGCATCCTCGCCTGCCGTCTCGTCGACAAAATCCTTGGTGACGAAGGCCTGATGGTCGCCGAACTCGAGCACGATCGCCGGACGCGTCGACCCTTCGGCCTGCCGGGCTTCCAGAAATTTCTCGAAATCGCCTTTCGCAATCGCCATGCGCCTCAGATATTCGGCAACGCCGGGATCGCGGTCGAACGGCTCATCCGGCAGGGTGATTTCAGGCTCCAGCCGCTCATTGTAGGGCGAGTGCGGGAACATGGTCTGGATTTCGAGGAAGAGCGGCCGCCCATCCTCCTTCCGATGCCGGGCGATGAATTCCTCGGCCTTATCGAAATAGAACGAGTCCCGCATGTGGTAGTTCGGCGCGCCGATGTCGTCGATGTCCATGACCGTCTCAACGCCGATCGAGCGCATATAGGGGCCGTCATTGACGAAGGAATCGCTCATCGGCGTCTGCGCCGCGGTGCGATAGCCGCAATGCGCCAGGATCTCGGGCAGAGCCCCTGCGACATGGCTCTCCAGAAGCACCGTCAGATATGGGCTGCGCCAGCCGAAATCGGTCGCCGCGAGGCCCGACATCAGCGACAGGTTGGTGATCCAGGTGCCACCGCCGAATGTTTCCACCGACATTGGCTGCAAAGCCCCGCTGAGCGGCGCGTATTTGTGCGCAAACTCCTTGCCGTCCTTGATCTGTGGGAAGATGGCCGGATCGATCTGGGTCTCGCTCAGCACGACATAAATGTCGGGAAGCTTTGACGTGTCGCCGCAATCGACTGCCTGCGAGAACGGCTGCTGCCGAGGGACCTGCTGAAGCCGCGCCTCCAGTTCGGAGCGTGCGAAGAGATTCCTGATGTCGAGCAGCGACACGAAGAAGGCCGACATCTGCCGACCGCGCAGATAATAGAACACGCGCTCATTCTGGGCCTCCGCCGGGAACGTTGCCGGCAGGAGCACGACACCGATCACAAGCGGCAGGGTTCGCAGGTGCGCCGGCCAATCGCTCCTCGGGCTGCTGCGGTAGAATGCGACGGCAAGTGCAATGGCGAGCAGCAGCGCCCCGATCACCGGCAGAATGAGATAGAGATACGAGCTCAGCAGGAAACGGTGCACTTCCGTGTCGTTCGCGAAGAACACGAAATCGTAGAAGTGCAGCGAAAAACCCTTCATCCTGTACTTGATCGCCGAGACCACGGTGATCAGCACGACCACGCCCCAGGCGGCGTAAACCGAAAAGGCCAGCCGGGCGGAAACGATGAAGATCGCCGCGAACAGCGTTGCCGCGATCGCCAGTCCGAACGGCAGCGACAGCACCTGGTTTTCCGCGCCGTACACGAACAGCCCACCGGCGAGCGTTGCGAGAACGAGCGCGGCCGGATGAATGAGAATGCGGAAACACCGCTCCAAGAAAAGCTTGATGCGTGACATGGATGACCCGACGCAGAATTCGCGACGGTACCTCGCTTCCCTCAGCCGGCAAACGAGATGCTTAACTTAACCTTAACTGCGCGACACGCCGCCGGTACCGCAAGGATCGGTACGACCATGCTCGGACAGCGCAGGTTTCGGGTGGCTGGCCGGCCCGTGAATTCGCACATGAGCCTCATCGTAAGCGAAATCAGGAGGCAAGTATGTTTTCTCTCACGAACAAAGTGGCGATCGTTACGGGCGCAAGCTCAGGCATTGGCCGCGCGACGGCAAAGCTGTTCGCCGAGCACGGCGCCAAGGTGGTGGTCGCCGCGCGCCGGCAGAAGGAACTCGACGTGCTGGTCGAGGAGATTGCCGACAGCGACGGCGCGGCGCGGGCGCTTGCCGGTGACGTACGCGACGAGGCTTTTGCGAAAGCGTTGGTCGATCTGGCGACGGCCGAGTTCGGCGGCCTCGATATTGCGTTTAACAATGCCGCCACCGTCGGCGCGATGGGGCCGGTTTCCGACCTCCAGCTCCCTGATTGGACGGAAACGCTCGACACCAACCTGACCAGCGCGTTTCTCGGCGCGAAATACCAGATTCCCGCAATGATCGAACGCGGCGGCGGCTCGCTGATCTTCACCTCGACCTTCGTTGGTCACACGGTCGGCATGCCGGGCATGACCGCCTACGGAGCGAGCAAGGCCGGGCTGATCGGCCTGGTGCAGATCCTTGCCGCCGAATATGGCCCGAAAGGCGTTCGCGTGAACGCCCTGCTACCCGGCGGCACGGACACGCCGTCGGCGACCTTCAAGACGCCGGAGCAGCGCAGCTTCGTCGAAGGACTTCATGCGCTGAAGCGCGTCGCGACACCCGAGGAGATCGCAAATTCAGCGCTCTACCTCGCATCCGATGCATCGAGCTTCACGACCGGCGCAGCACTGCTCGCGGACGGCGGCGTGTCGATCAACCGGATGTGACGGCAAACGAACGGGCGGCCTTATGCCGCCCGCTTCGGCAACGCCTTCATATCCGGCAGGAATACGGCCAGCAGACCGAACAGCGGCAGGAAGGACGAGAGCCAGAACACATAATTGATGCCGCGGTAGTCGGCGAGGACGCCGAGCAGCGCCGCACCTATGCCGGCGAAGCCGAACGCGAGCCCGAAGAAGATGCCGGCGATCAGGCCGACGCGGCCGGGAACCAGCTCCTGCGCGAAGACGACGATGGCCGGAAAGGCGGACGACAGCACGACGCCGATCACGACGACGAGCACATTCGTCCAGAGCAGATCGGCGTAAGGCAGCGCCAGCGTGAACGGCAGCACGCCGAGGATCGAGAACCAGATCACCGTTTTCGGCCCAAACCGGTCACCGAACAGCCCACCCAGCACCAGGCCCGCGGCGGAGGCGCCAAGGAACAGAAACAGCATGAGCTGCGACTGCTGGACCGTTACGCCGAAATTCTCGATCGCATAGAACGTGTAGTAGCTCGAAAGGCTGGCCGTATAGACATTCTTGCTGAAGGTAAGGATGGCAAGCACGACAAGCGCGATGATGATGCGCTGCCGAGCCATTGCGGGAAAGAGTGGCGCCGCGGTTTTCCGCTGGGCACGGTCGCGCAGATGCGCGCTGTACCAGTCCCCAACCTTCCAGAGCACGACGATGCCGACGAGCGCGAGCACCCCGAACCAGGAGACGCTTGCCTGCCCGAAAGGCACGACGATGAACGCCGCTAGCAACGGACCGGCGGCGGAGCCGAAATTGCCTCCGAGCTGGAAGATCGACTGCGCCATCCCGAACCGGCCGCCGGACGCCAGCCGCGCGACGCGGGAGGATTCCGGGTGGAAGATCGCCGAGCCGAAGCCGATCAGCATCGACCCCAGCACCAGGAAGCCATAGGTCGGCGCGAAACCGAGCACGATCAGACCGACCAGCGACAAGGTCATGCCGACAGGCAGAGAATACGGCAGCGGCCGCTTGTCCGTGTACATGCCGATGACCGGCTGCAGCAGGGACGCCGTCACCTGGAAGGCCAGTGTCAGCAAGCCGATCTGCCAGAAATCCAGCCGGAAATCCGACTTCAGCATCGGATAGATTGCGGCCAGCATCGACTGCATGATGTCGTTGATCATGTGGCAGACGCTGACGGCGACGATCACCGCGAAAACGGTGTTGTCGGCGCCGGTGGGACGGGTGGAGGCAGCGGTATCGGTCATTATGGTTCGAATCTTGACTGAGCTGGATCGGCAATAACCATTGCCGACCGGGCGGACATGAGGCACCGCCTCCCTTTGGTCGGACCAGTTTTGCTAGTGATCGATCCTTTATGAAGGCGTTTCGGAGCAGTGTCTCCCATGCGTCAACCGCTGTGGACAACGTCCGGCGATTCTGCTAATGGCCGCCGCAATTCGCGGTGGCAGCCGCCGCGGAGGCATGACGGTTTGCCCTTGGTGACCAGCCGCCGGCCCCATCTCGCAACTTCGAAACACAGGAACACACGTGCAGGTACTCGTTCGCGACAATAATGTTGATCAGGCGCTTCGCGCGCTGAAGAAAAAGATGCAGCGCGAAGGCATTTTCCGCGAAATGAAGATGCGCGGACATTACGAGAAGCCGTCCGAGAAGCGTGCCCGCGAGAAGGCCGAGGCCGTCCGCCGCGCCCGCAAGCTGGCCCGCAAGCGCGCCCAGCGCGAGGGGCTCATTGCCGGTCCGGCGCCGCGCCCGGCTCGTCCGGCGGCTCGTTGATCCGCCAAGTTTTCGTCCTTTTCGGGCGATACTGCAAAGGTGGGGCGATTTTGAAATCGCCGCCACCTTTTTGTTTTCGCCCTGTCGACGGGCATGCGGCTATCGGCCTGATTCGAAACGAGGGACGTCCGTGACAGAAACGCTCCAGCCTGGCGGAACCTCGCGGCGCCTCAACATGGCGGCCATCGCCATGCTCGTCGCCCTTGCCGCCTGCACGACGACGCCGACCGGCGAGCCGGTCGCAATCGATGTCCGCCAGGGCTCGGAAGAGAACATCTCCTCCCTCACCGCGGTCATCGAGCGCAGCCCGCGCGATCCGGAAGCCTACAATGTCCGCGGTTCGGCGTTCGGCCGCGCCGGCAAGTACCGCGAGGCGCTGCAGGACTTCGACACGGCTATCCAGCTCAATCCGAATTTCTACCAGGCTTATTCCAACCGCGCGCTCATCCATCGCTTCATGGGTAACCAGCCCTCGGCGATCGCGGACTACAACAAGGCGATTTCGCTGAACGCGAACTACGACGCGGCCTATATCGGCCGCGGCAACGTCTATCGCATGAGCGGCCGCTCGCGCGAGGCGTTCGACGACTTCCAGAAAGCCATCCAGCTCGATACGACCGATCCGCGCGCCTACCACTACCGCGGCCTCATCTACCAGCAGCAGGGCCAGCACGCCTTCGCGATCGAGGATTTCTCGACCGCCATCTCGCTGCAGCCGGACGCCGCGGAGCCCTACAGCGGCCGGGGCCTTTCCTATCTCGCGACCAACGACGAAGAAAACGCCTTCACCGACTTCAACATGGCGGTGAAGCTCGATCCGAACAGCTTCGAGGGCTGGACGAACCAAGCGCTCGTCTTCGAGCGGCGCGGCGACAAGGCGCGCGCGGCGCGGTCCTATCAGAAGGCCGTGCAGATCAACCCCCAGTACCAGCCGGCAGTCGACGGGCTGGCGCGCACCCGGGGCAGCAAGCCCGCCTGAGCGACGACTGTCTCGTCTCCTTAAGCATCCGGCGCGAAAAAATCGTGCTGGAACGATATCCCATGCTTGATGTTATGGTCACGCTCGAAGCGGAGGGATCTCACATGGCACTAAAACGGATTTGCGCAGTCGCGGCGGTTCTCGCGCTGTCGGCCGCGGCGCCGGCGCATGCGCAGCAGGGCGTCGAGATCGGCCTGCTCGACTGCGTCGTCGACAGCGGAACGGGTTTCATCATTGGCTCCACCAAGGACGTCAAATGCACCTACACGCCGGCCGGCACCGAATTCGCGCCGGAAGCCTATTTCGGCGTCATCTCCAAATGGGGCCTCGACATCGGCGTGACCGGCACGACCATCATGCAATGGCTGGTCGTGGCGCCCAATGCGGACGTTTATCTTCCGGGAGCGCTGGAGGGCGATTACATCGGCGCCAGCGCCGAAGTAACCGCTGCGATCGGCGCGGGCGCCAACATCCTCGTCGGCGGATCGTCGCAGGCGTTCACGCTGCAGCCGGTGAGCCTTCAGGCGCAGACCGGCCTCAATCTGGCGGTCGGCGTCACGAACTTCGAGCTGAGAAGCGTCGAACACTGATCCCGTAGTTCAACGCAAAGCCTTCTGCGAAGACCTCGATGGAGGCCTTGAGCGATCATGCCGCAAACGCCCCCTCCCCGCTCTTGACCTCAACCGCGCTTGAGGTCCTACCACCGCTCCCGGCTGGCCGCTGAGGACAGTCCGTCTGGCGCTGGCGGCAAGCGCCCGGACCGCTAAAGCGGTGAAGCTGGGATCGGAGATGGCGGTGGGCGACAAGGCCGAACGCGTTGACTGGCGGGCGCTCTGGGCGAGCGGCGATCTCGCGCGCTTCTGCTTCATCAGCCTTGGCATCCTGCTGCACGCCACCAACGAGACGATGATCGCGACGATCATGCCCGGCATGGTCGCCGACATCCGCGGCGTCGAGCTGGTCGGCTGGTCGCTGTCGATCTACGAGATCGGCTCGATCGCCGCCGGCGCGTCGGCCGGCAGGCTGGTCAGCTACATGGCCTTGCGCACCAACATGGTGCTCGCGGCCCTGATCTACGCCGCCGGGGCGCTGGTCTGCGCCACGGCGCCAGACATGAAGATCTTCCTCGCCGGACGGCTTCTCGAAGGTTTCGGCGGCGGCGCACTGGTCTCCCTGTCCTACGTGTCGATCGAGCGCCTGTTCCCGAGGACGATCTGGCCGCAGCTTTTTGCGATCACCTCGGCCGTTTGGGGGGTGGCAGCCTTCAGCGGCCCGCTGATCGGCGCTGTCATCTCTGAAATTGCCTCATGGCGCTGGGCGTTCGGCGTCTTCGCGATCGCCGGCGCTGTGATGGCGTCGCTGTCCTTCGCGGTCTTGCGCGGACCACAGGCGACGACACGCAAGCCGACCGAAGACGGCATCCTGCCGCCCTTCCCCTTCCTGGCGCTCACCTGCCTGGCGCTCGCCATTGTGGCGATCGCGCTCGCCGGAGTCGGCTTCGGCGTCGCCGGATCGACTCTGCTGCTCGTCCTCGGCATCGCCGGCATCGGCGGTTTCTTCCTGCTCGACGCCGCAAGGCCTCGTTCGCGCCTGTTTCCCACCCGGCCACTCGACTTGCGTACGCAGGTCGGCAACGGCATCGTGATGATGGCCGCGTTCTCGCTCGGCACGATTTCCTTCTCCATCTACGGACCGTTGATCCTGACCAGCCTGCACGGCGTCTCGGTGCTGACGACCGGCTACATCATCGCCGCCGAATCCATCGCCTGGTCGGTGCTGTCGATCATGGTCGCCAACGCGAAGCCTATCCACGAACGCCCGATCATTCTCGCCGGTTCGCTGATGATCTTCGCCGGCATGGTGGGATTTGTCTGGGCCGTTCCGGCCGGCAATCTCGGTTTCATCCTTGCCTGCGCCATTCTGCAGGGCGGCGGTTTCGGCATCGCCTGGCCGTTCGTCATCCGCGTGATCGTCTCGTCGGCGGCCGAAAACGAGCGGACCGTGACGTCTTCGGCCGTGCCGACGATGCAGCGCATCGGCTATGCCGTCGGCGCGGCGGTTGCCGG
Organism: Rhizobiaceae bacterium; assembly: GCA_035503715.1. Lineage (GTDB taxonomy): Bacteria > Pseudomonadota > Alphaproteobacteria > Rhizobiales > Rhizobiaceae > OAS926. The sequence goes on from DATJTE010000077.1 coordinate 12,868, forward strand.
CATCATCGCCAACGCTGCCGGTTTCTCGGACGGTCTGTCCGGGGAAACCGCGCGGGGCGTGGCCCAATGGCTTTTCCTCGCCTTCATCCCGTTCGGCGTGCTGGGCTGCATTGCGGCCTACCGCCTGCTCGAAGGCGAGAGGTCGCGCATGAGCCGGTAAGCGGAGTAACACATGCCCGACACCACAAGCCTCCTCGCCTTCGCGGCGATCGCGCTCGGCATGGTGCTGACGCCCGGGCCGAACATGATCTACCTGATCTCGCGATCGATCAGCCAGGGTCCGAAGGCGGGGCTGATCTCGCTCGGCGGCGTGGCGCTGGGCTTCGTCTTCTACATGGTGGCCGCCGCCTTCGGCATCACGGCACTGCTCTTCGCCGTTCCCTACGCCTATGACGCGCTGCGCTTCGCGGGCGCCGCCTATCTGCTCTGGCTTGCCTGGCAGGCGGTCAGGCCGGGCGGCCGTTCGCCGTTCCAGGTGAAGGCGCTGCCGAAAGACCGTCCGTCAAAACTGTTCCTGATGGGACTGCTGACCAACCTGCTCAATCCCAAGATCGCCATGGTCTACCTGTCGCTGCTGCCGCAATTCGTCGATCCCGAGCGCGGCAGCGTGATGCTTCAGTCGCTGGTACTGGGCTCGACGCAGATCGTCATCTCCGTCACGGTCAACGCAATGATCGCGCTGTCGGCCGGCGGCATCTCGCTTTTCCTCGCCCGCAATCCGTTGTGGCTGACGATCCAGCGCTGGCTGATGGGAACGGTGCTCGCCGGACTGGCGGCGAAGATGGCGATGGAAGCGCAGCGCTAAATTCTGGCCAGCACTTCGGCTGACTAGACGGCGGATTTCCGTGGCAGCGACTTTTCGCCGGCGCCCTGCTTGCTGCCCATCAGGTGCTTGAGCTGATTGAGGCTGGCGACGGCGTAGGTGATCACCCTGTCGAGATGTGGGTGGTAGGGACGTGGGCGTCCGACCGGACCTGCGCCAATGCCCCATGGCAGCGCATGCATTCGCGCCGCGGCATCCTCGACCGAACGCGCGTCGATGCGGCACGAGTGGATCGCGCCTCCGCTTTCGTAGCGGCAAATGTACGTTCTCAACTCCGTGTCCATGCTCAACCCCGACCCGGACCGGTCAATCAGTGGGATTGTTGGCTTTAATGGTAAACAGAAGCTGAACGCCAAAAAAGGCGTCGCGGCCGGCGACGCCTTTTCGATAAAATTTGACCAGCATCAGAGGCTCGCCAGCCACTTGATCACGTGATCCGCGACCTTCTCGTATCCCGGTTCCGTCATCAGGAAGTGCGACATGCCGGGAAACTCGACGAAGTCGGTCCGTGACGGGGCCTTGCTGTGCTTGCGGTAGATCTTCTTCGACAGCGCCGGCGCGACCGTCTTGTCTTCCGACGCCGCCGTCACCAGCACCGGCTGGGTACGCTTCTTCACATCGATGCGGACGCCGTAGCCCGTCGCGGCCTGCAGGAAGATGCGGCCGGTGGTCGGCACCATGTACTTCTCATAGGCCTCGTCGCGCAGCGCCTTCGGCGCGGTGTTGGCGAACTTGGCGTCGAACTGCGCCTTGCTCAGCGTGTAGGGCCGGCTCCAACCATTCCAGCGGGCGAGCACGGGAAGCGCCGCGAGCAGCGAGATCGGATCGGCGATGATGCCGGCGACCGGGCCGGGATCGAGCAGCACGCCGGCAACGCCATACCCCTGGTCGAGCAGCAACTGGGTCACGAGACCACCCATCGAATGGCCGATGATGATCGGCTTTTCCGGGAGCGTCTCGATGAACTTGCCGATGTGGCCGGCGATCGCGTTGGCGGTCAGCGTGCCGAGACCGGCGGGCGGATTGGCGCGCAGTTCCGCGGCTGTCTGTCCATTGTCCAGGATCGGCCAGCCCGGGGTGTGGACGGTGTAGCCGGCGGCTTCGAGCGGCTTGCGGAAATTGTCCCAGGACGCCGGTGTCATCCAGGCGCCGTGGATCAGGACGATCGTGCTGCTCAAGCGGGAAGTGGTCATTCTCTCTCTCCTTTGAAGGGCGGCCCATCGCCGTCGCGTTTCAATGTGCTCGATTTAATCGTATACGATCTAATTGTCAACGATCAACTCTTTGATCACGAAAAGTTGAAGAGCTTGCGATTTGATCGTGCGCGATCTACTTATGGCGAAATACCTAATGCCGGGCAGGAGCCTTCAATGGACATCGATTTCGACAAGAACCCGGAGCTGATGGATCAGCTCACCATCGACGTCATGCCGTGCTTCGCCATCTATTCGGCCGCCAATGCCGTGACGCGGTTTTACCGCAAGACGCTGGATGAGCTCGGCCTCACCTACCCGCAATACATCGTCATGATGGTGCTCTGGGAAACCAAGGGCACGACGATGAAGGCGCTTAGCGAGCGGCTGCAGCTCGATTCCAGCACGCTGACCCCGCTGGTGAAGAAGCTCGAGGAGCGCGGCCTGGTCCACCGCTCACGCAGCAAGAAGGACGAGCGCGTCCTCGACATCGTGCCGACCCCCGAAGGCATGGCGATGCGCAAGACCGGCTGCGATGCGGCGATCGCTATGACGGTGCATTCGGGCGAGACGTTCGAGACGCAGGCCGAGCTGCGGGCACGGCTGATGAATATCCGCGACGGCCTCGACGCGGCGTAGCCGACGTCCGGTTCCGGTGCGAGGCATTACGGATCCGGCTGGATCTCGGTCTGCCTGAACCAGTCGACGGCGAAACCGCGCACGAGTTCGAGCGCCTCACCGTTTTCCAGCGCACCTGCATACTCCGAAAGCCGCTGCGCGGCTGTGAGCAGGAAGACGCGCTTCCGGTCGATGCGGCGATGCGCAATCGCCTCGTAGGCGTCGAGCGTCAATCGCGCCAGTTCCGGATGGGTCAGCGAGACCTGCACGAATTCGCGCTCGCGCGGACCAAAGCCTGAATCGGCGAAATCGAAAATGCCGTTGAGCCGGCCGGCATCCTGATCGAACGCCATGTTCCAGCCATGCGCGTCGAAGAACCCGTAAACCGCGTCCGCCTCGTCAAATGCGAGCTGCCGGTACGCCGCGATAGTTTCGCGCGCGGGCTGCGCCCCGTCCGCGGGCAGAGTGTTCCACACCGGCTCCAGTGTCTCGACCCGCGTGTCCCACCATTCGACGGGCTCCGCGCCGGCCGCGCGCATTTCCGGCGGCGGAATGGTGTGGAGCTCGGCGAAGAAGCGCGCCAGGTCGGACGCGAGGCGCCGCCGCTGCGCGTCATCGAGCCTCAGATAATCGTCATGCTCCAGCCGAACTCCCGGCAGCTTTGCATGCAGCGAGAAGAGCGGCGGCCCCTCGTGCAAGGTCATCTCCGGCACCGGCAAGGTGACATGCGGTCGGAGCGCCGCGAGCAGCCGGACCTCGCGGCGGAGCGCGGTCTCGGCCTCGTCGCCTTCGGGAAACTTGGCGATGAGCCGGCCGTCGATGTCGATGGCGAGACTGTGCCAGCCTTTGCCGGCAACGCTCATCGGTAGCGTCGCGAATTCAGGAAATGCCGACACCAGCGCGTCCCGGCAAGGCGCCGGGACGGCCGTGGGAGCTTGAAGGCGAGACTGCTCGCCGCTCAGTGTTCCATCGCCTTGACGATTTCGTCCGTCATCTTCTTGGCGTCGCCGAGCAGCATCATCGTGCCGTCCTTGTAGAACAGCGTGTTGTCGATGCCGGCGTAACCCGAGCCGAGCGAGCGCTTGACGAAGAGACAGGTGCGCGCCTTGTCAACGTCGAGGATCGGCATGCCGTAGATGGGCGAGGACTTGTCGTCGCGCGCCGACGGGTTGGTGACGTCATTGGCGCCGATGACATAGGCGACGTCGGCCTGTGCGAACTCCGAGTTGATGTCTTCGAGTTCGAACACCTCGTCGTACGGGACGTTGGCTTCGGCGAGCAGTACGTTCATGTGGCCAGGCATGCGGCCCGCCACCGGGTGGATCGCGTACTTCACCTCGACGCCGTTGGCCTTCAGCTTGTCGGCCATTTCGCGCACGGCGTGCTGCGCCTGAGCGACAGCCATGCCGTAACCCGGCACGATGATGACCTTGGAGGCGTTCATCATCAGGAAGGCCGCGTCGTCAGCCGAGCCGAGCTTCACGGTACGCTCGACGCCATCGTCGGCCGCCGCGGCCGTCTCGCCGCCGAACCCGCCGAGGATGACGGAGATGAAGGAGCGGTTCATGCCCTTGCACATGATGTAGGACAGGATCGCGCCCGACGAGCCGACCAATGCGCCGGTGATGATCAGCGCGAGGTTGCCGAGCGTGAAGCCCAGCGCGGCGGCCGCCCAACCCGAATAGGAATTGAGCATCGACACGACCACCGGCATGTCGGCGCCGCCGATCGGGATGATGAGCAGCACGCCAAGCAGCAGCGAGACGATGACGATCAGCCAGAACACCAGCGTGCTCTCGGTCGCCACCAGGAGTACGATCAGCACAGCCAAGCCGACGGCGAGCGCGACGTTCACGACATGGCGCATCGGCAGCATGATCGGCTTGCCGGACATGCGCCCGTCAAGCTTGAGGAAGGCGATGATCGAGCCGGTGAAGGTGATCGCGCCGATGGCGACGCCGAGGCTCATCTCGACGAGCGCCTGGCTGTGAATGTCGTTCAGCTCGCCAATGCCGAAACTGGTTGGCGCATACATCGCAGCGGCTGCCACCATCACGGCGGCGAGACCGACCAGCGAGTGGAAGGCGGCGACGAGCTGCGGCATCGAGGTCATGGCGATGCGCCGCGCGACCACGGCGCCGACGCCGCCGCCGATGGCGAGCCCGAGAACGATGAGCAGGTAGCGGCTGGCCGACGGCACGTCCGGCGCCGCCAGCGCAAGCGTGGTGAGGATGGCGATGGCCATGCCGACCATGCCGAAAATGTTACCCTGGCGGCTGGTCGTCGGATGCGACAGGCCGCGCAGCGCCAGAATGAACAGGATGCCGGAGACGAGATAGAGGAAGGAGGCGAAGTTCGCGTTCATCTCACTTCTCTTTCTTCTTGTACATCGCGAGCATGCGCTGCGTGACGAGGAAGCCGCCGAAGATGTTCACGGACGCAAGCACCAGCGCGACGAAGCCGAAGCCGCTGGCGAGGCCCGAAGCCGAGATGCCGACGGCAAGCAGCGCGCCGACGACGATGACCGACGAGATCGCGTTGGTGACGGCCATCAGCGGCGTGTGCAGCGCCGGCGTCACCGACCAGACGACGTAATAGCCGACAAAGATCGCCAGCACGAAAATGGCGAAACGGAAGACGAACGGGTCGATCGCGCCGCCCGACGCGGCGTGCAGCACGTCACCGGCGCCCTCGGCGTTGGCGAGGTCGGTGACGGCGACGCGCATGGAGGCGACAGCCTGCTCAAGCTGTGCAAGCGCCTGTTCGAGAGCGGTCTTGTCCATCACGCGTCTCCCTTGGATTCAACGGTCGGCGTCGCCGGATCGTCGCCGCGGTTCTGCCCCGGCACGATCGGTTTCGGCGCATCCGCCTTGACGAAATTCGGGTGCACAACCTTGCCGCCGTCGGTCAGCATGGTGGCTTTCACCAGTTCGTCCTCGCGATTGAACGCCAGCGCCTTGGTCTTCTTGTCGACCATCGTCTCCAGGAAGGCGAAGAGGTTCCTGGCGTAGAGCAGCGAAGCCGACGCCGCGACGCGGCCGGGCACGTTCAAATAGCCGACGATCTTCACCCCATTACCGGTGGTAACGACCTTGCCGGCCTGAGCGCCTTCGACATTGCCGCCGCGCTCGACCGCGAGATCGACCAGCACTGAGCCGGCCTTCATCGAGGCCACCATCTCGGCCGACACGAGCTTCGGGGCTGGGCGGCCGGGGATCAGCGCGGTGGTGATGACGATATCCTGCTTGGCGATGTGCTCGGCGGTCAGCGCCGCCTGCTTCGCCTGATATTCCTTCGACATTTCCTTGGCGTAGCCGCCGGCGGTTTCGGCCGCTTTGAATTCCTCGTCCTCGACCGCCAGGAATTTCGCGCCGAGCGACTGGACCTGCTCCTTGACCGCCGGGCGCACATCCGTCGCCGTGACGATGGCGCCAAGGCGCTTGGCCGTTGCGATCGCCTGCAGGCCGGCAACGCCGACGCCCATGACGAACACCTTGGCAGCGGGCACGGTGCCAGCCGCCGTCATCATCATCGGCAAGGCGCGATCGTATTCCGCCGCGCCGTCGATGACGGCCTGATAGCCGGCGAGGTTCGCCTGGGACGACAGTACGTCCATCACCTGCGCGCGGGTGATGCGCGGCATGAACTCCATGGCAAAGGCGGTGATGCCGGCTTTGGCCATCGCCTCAACGGCCACGTCATTGCCGTAGGGATCCATGGTGGCGATGACGATCGCGCCGGACTTGTAGGTCTTGAGTTCGGCCTCGCTCGGCCGGCGCACTTTCAGGATCACATCGGCGCTGCTGGCATCGAACGACGTGCCAATCTTCGCGCCGGCAGTGGCGAAATCGCTGTCGATGACGCGGGATCCGGCTCCGGCGCCCGCCTCGACGACGACGTCGAAGCCGAGCCCGATCATACGCTTCACCGTATCGGGCGACGCCGCGACGCGCGGCTCGTTCGGATCGGTTTCCTTCGGGATAAATACGGTCTGTCCCACCGCCTCAGTCCTCTCGGTTGGAACGAGGCCGTGGGATGCGCCGATCGACGCTCTTTCGGCCTATGCTGGAAGCCTTCGCAGTGCCTTAGCGCAGGATGAGCCCGCCGACTGCCAGGATCAGGATGAAGAGCACCGTGGCGGAGAAGAAGCCCGCCGCGGTGAAGAAACCGAACGCCATGGCCGCGAGCAGCGCGACGCAGAACAGCGTGCCCCATTTCGCCATGCCGAGGAACAGATTGTAGGTCTTGTCGTGCTCGGCATAGTCCATGGATGCGCCCAGTTCGACCGGGCCGGAGGGCGTGTGATCAGCCATTGTGCTTCCCCTTGGAAAACTCCTGCGCGCTGGATAGCGAAAAGGTGGCATCGGAGCAATGCCGCGATTACCCATCCACCTGCGACAAGTGCGTCAATAAATCGATATAGATGGCTGATCTGAAATGTGAGCGCGGATTGCGACACGGGCTGTTCCCTTTTCGGCTGGCCAACCGCAGCCGTCCAATTGTCTTGCGACCGCAGGAATAGATAGGCAGTTGATTAGAACTGCCGTCCCGCAGTACTGATATCCGTCGGCCAGAGGGGAGGCTTTCATGCCTAAGACCTACCCCGTCACCCGCTCGGATGCCGAGTGGCGCAAGCTGTTGACGCCAGAGCAGTTCCACCTCTTGCGCGAGCAGGGCGTTGAACGGCCGGGGCCTCTGCACTGGTCCACGAGAAACGCCCCGGGATATTTTCCTGTGCCGGCTGCGATTCAGCGCTGTTCGAAGGTCGGATGAAGTTCGAGAGCGGCACCGGCTGGCCCAGCTTTAAGGAGCCGATCGCCGGTTCGGTCGATATGGTAGCCGACGAGAGGTATATGGGCGGCCACCATACCGGCTACGGTGTGGCCCAGACGGAAGTGATCTGCGCGACCTGTGGCAGCCATCTCGGTCACGTTTTCAATGACGGCCCGCCCCCCGCGGGTCTGCGCTACTGCACCAACGGTGTGGCGCTGAAGTTCACGCCTACGACGCAATAGACCGCCTCTCCAGTTCAATAGTTCGCAGTCACAGAATGAAGTCGGCTGCCGAGAGCGTCGCCACCCTCACCGATATCTCGAAATCCGCCTTACCGTCGCCATTGACGTCGCCCTGCACAAGGCAGGTCGCACCCAGGTCGGTGAAACGGAGTTGGCCCGCGACCTTGCTGAAGGCCTGGGCGCCACGCCAGATGAAGTTCTGGTTGCCGGCGAGCGTTGTCCTCGCGTCGATTGTCGACAGATCAATGTCGTCACCGGTCACGTTATTGCCACGCGTGAAGTCGGTGATCACATCACGGTTCGCACCGACCACGCTCTCCGCGATGGAGTTGAAGTCGAAGATGTCTCGCCCTAGCCCGCCGGTCTGCGTGTCTTTGCCAAGGCCACCGGTCAGAACATCATTGCCCCGGTAACCGAACAAGGTGTCGTTTCCGCCCATGCCAAAGAGCTTGTCATTGTCGATGAGGTTTGTGGCTCCCGGGTACTTGTTGGCCTCGATCTTGTTGGCGCTGTTGTTCCCATAAAGCGTGTCGTTGAAGCTGCCGCCCGCGATGTTCTCGATCGAGATGTATGTGTCGCCCGCCGCAGCATCGGTGTTGAGAGCCGGATTGAGCAAGCTGGCTCGAACGTTGTCGAAGCTTGCGTCGTAGGAAGCCGTGTCGACACCCGCGCCTCCATCCAACGTGTCGGCCCCAAGTCGACCTACCAGCGTATCGTTGCCAAGACCGCCACTAAGCCGGTTGACTCCGTTGTTGGCATAGAGCCTGTCGCTGAAGCGCGAGCCGGCAAGGTTCTCGATACTGAAAAACGCATCGCCTGCGGCATCGCCGCTGCTGGCGCCCATCATATCGACCAGAACTGCCGTGCTGGCATTTGCGTAGCTTGCGGTGTCAATGCCGTCATCCCCGTCGAGGTCATCAGCGCCAGCTCCCCCGATCAGAATGTCATTCCCTCCAAAGCCAACGAGATCTTCATCGGCGAAGTCGCCATACAGCGTGTCGTTGCCGAAAAGCACAGCGGCGATGAAGCTGACGGCGATGCCGTCCCGCATCCACTGGTATGTCGCGAACGACATCGCGAAGCTGGTCTGGATATGGATGGCCGGCTGCGGTTCATCTCCCCAGCGCAGAAACACCTCGGTGACGGTACCCTGCCATTGAGTTGCGGATATGTTTGGAGAAAACACACCGGCAATGCCCATGCCGAAATCACTGTCCCAGCGAGAGATGTACCGCGTACTCGCCGGGCCGCTTGTAGAGCTGCCAGACCAACCATTGAGCAGGTTGTACATTGAAGCGTTAAAGCCGACATGCACGATTGCCATAGCTGTCCCCCGTGGCGAACGTTGCTGACGCAACGCATTCCAGTTCCCAGAGCAATTGCTCTGTGAGTCACGTTAGCAATTTTGCAGATGTATGAGCCAGCCCGACGGATACCTAAATTTCACGTGTGAATACGCGACCGCGGCCGCGGCTACGCCAGCCAGCGTTTCCCTCCCGCTCCCATTGCGAAGAACAACCTCAGCGCCACACTTGCCTGAGCGCCGGTTGCTGCCGAAAGCAGTATCGGGGAGTGGCGCCCCTCCGTGGACAGATTGGCAAAAAAGATTGCTGACAGATGCTGACAGCGCTCACCGCCAACAGCGGTTGCCGGGTCAGATCACCTGGAAGTCCGTTGCCGTCACCGTCGGCTTGTTCTGCAGCGTTGCGAAAAGGATCGCGGCCGCGGCGCCAGAACCGTCGCTGTCGTAGAACAACTGCCCGGTCGACTTGTTGTAGATGATGCGGTCGTCGGCTGCCTTTGTCGCGGTCGACAGGGCGAAGGCTGCAGACTTGAGGGCGCCGACAGGACCTGCCTTGGTGAAGATAGCGTTCTCCAACTGGATCGTGTCGTTGCCGAGATTGAAGTCATAGATGATATCGCGGTTGGCTGCGGTCAGCGCAGTGTTGAATATGAATATGTCGTTGCTCGCACCGCCGTAGAGTTTGTCGGCACCACTCCCACCGTTCAGCTTGTCGGCTCCGCCCTCACCCCGCAGCGTATTCGCTTTTGCGTTTCCGAGGATCGTATTGGCCAAATTGTTCCCGGTGCCGTTGATGGCAGCCGTGCCAAGCAGCGTCAGGTTCTCGATTTGCGCGTAACCGACGAGCGAGCGGGTGATCGTGGAACTGATCGTGTCAACGCCGCTCATTTCGATGATCGTGTCGGTTGCGTCCGCACCCAGTAGATAGAGGTCGTTGCCGTGTCCGCCCCGGAGTGTGTCACCGCCGGCGCCGCCGTCCAGCGTATCATTTCCCCCTTCGCCCAAGAGCACGTCGTCATCCCCACCTCCTCTGAGGATATCGTTACCGCCTGTCACGCCTTCGGTGTTGTTCTCGCCGTAAAGAACGTCTTCACCCTCACCGCCGGTCAATGTGTCGTTGCCACCAAAGCCTATCAGAACGTTGCTGTTGGAATTGCCGAGGATGCTGTTGGCAAGGTCGTTTCCCCAGCCGCTTGATACGCTCGATCCCTGCAACAAAACCATGTTCTCGATATTTGCCGGGAGCTGGAAGGCTGCGCTCACGTGAACCACTATCGTGTCGATCCCTTCATTGGGATTCTCGACGCACGAAAAAGACAACGTGGTCACCACATAGGTGTCGTTGCCCAGGCCGCCATATGCGTTGAGCGTGCCGGCGCTGCCGCCATTGAAGATGTCGTTGCCGCCGCCGCCGTAGAAGAAGTCCGTGCCGCCATAGCTGAGAAACACGTCATCCTGGCCGGTGCCATAGAAGACATCATTGCCTGTCGTGCCGTTGAAGACGTTTGACATTTTTTGCCCCTCACAAGATGATTGTTCTCAAAGCCTCAGCATCGCGGGACGAGTGTCCCGTGCACCCTCAAAAAATGCTCTTTGAGCAATATCGGATTGAAGCGGTGCCCACCACCAGCATGCAGTGCTAAATTTCACGTGTGAATGCGTAGATTTCGCGGCCGCGGCCGCAGCTACGCCAGCCAGCGTTTCCGGCGCTTGTAGTGTTTCACATCGCGGAAGGATTTGCGGCCCTCGCCGCCGACGCCGAGGTAGAATTCCTTGACGTCCTCGTTCTCGCGCAGCGACTTCGCGTCGCCGTCGAGCACGATGCGGCCGGATTCCAGGATGTAGCCGTATTTGGCGTAGCGCAGCGCGATATTGGTGTTCTGCTCGGCCAGCAGGAAGGAGACGCCCTGCTCCTCGTTGAGCTTCTTCACGATCTCGAAAATCTCTTCGACGAGCTGCGGCGCCAGCCCCATCGACGGTTCGTCGAGCAAGATCATCTTCGGGCGTGACATTAGCGCCCGGCCGATCGCCGTCATCTGCTGCTCGCCGCCAGACGTGTAGCCGGCCTGGCTGGAACGCCGCGTCTTCAGGCGGGGGAAATAGGTGTAGACGAGATCAAGGTCGTCGCGGATTGCCGCCGCGCCATCGCGGCGGGTGAAGGCGCCGGTCATCAGATTGTCCTCGACCGACAGATGGCCGAAACAGTGGCGGCCTTCCATCACCTGGATGCAGCCGCGCCGGACGAGTTCGTTCGGCGACAGCGACTGCACCTGGCTGCCTTCAAAAACGATGTTGCCCTTGGTCACCTCGCCGCGCTCGGCATGCAGCAGGTTGGAGATTGCTTTCAGCGTCGTCGTCTTGCCAGCACCGTTGGCGCCGAGCAGCGCCGTGATGCCGCCCTGCGGCACCGTGAGCGATACGCCTTTGAGCACGAGGATGACGTGATCGTAGATCACCTCGATATTGTTGACCGAGAGGATCGTTTCGGCGGGTACGGGGGCGGCAGCGGGTTGCATGGTGGCTCCGGATCCCCCCTTGAGGGGAGGGTGGCCAGCCCCGGCGGCGGAAGCCGCCGTTGCAGGCTGGCCGGGTGGGGTACAAGCGGCAGCGCGCCGACCTAATCTTCGGAGAGGCAGGCGGCGTGCGCTTCAGCAGCGACCCCACCCGCCTCGCCTTCGCAAGCTCAGGCTCGGCACCCTCCCCTCAAGGGGGAGGGAGCGCTAACCGTCACTGGCACGTCTGCGTCGGCCAGGGCTGGTTGGCGTCGGCGTATTCCTTCGCCTTGACCTTCACCAGCTCGTCGATCGATACGCGGTCTGCCGTGAGAAGCTCCGAAGACTTCACGAACTTCGTGCCGTCCCACTCCAGCATCCATGCGCCGGAATGGCCGGTATGGTTGGCGCAGCTCGTCTTGAACGGCGCGATCATGCCGTCGAGGCCGAGCGCCTTGATCTTGGCCTCATCGAAGTTGAGGTTCTCGAGACCCCAGCGAAGCTGCTCGCGATCGACGACCTTGGTGTTGAACTGCGCCTGCGCGGCCCGCACGCCCTCGGCGAGGAAGGCCGAGATCAGCACGCCGCGCTGGTAGAACACCCAGTCGAACTCGCCGGCATCCTTGTTGATCTGCGACTTGCCGGCATCGACGACCAGCTTCTTGATGTCCTGCATCACCGGCGCGTCGTTGTTGACCAGGCTCCAGGACAGAGAGCGATAGCCCTTGCCCTTGTCGCCGACGAGCTTCATGTCGCCGTCGAGGCCCGACCACCAGATGCCGACGAACTGGTTCATCGGATAGTTGGTCTTGACCGCCTCGGTGACGGCGCCGGCGTTCATCGCACCCCAGCCCCACATGACGACGAAATCGGGCTTCTCACGGCGGATCTGCAGCCACTGCGACGACTGGTTCTGCATCTCCTTCAGGCCGACCGGGATCGGCAGCAGCGTGAAGCCGTGCTTGGCCGCATAGGCCTCGAGCAGCGGGATCGGCTCCTTGCCGTACGGATGGTCGAGGTGGAGCAGCGCGATCTTCTTGTCCTTCAGATTGTCGAGATTACCGTCAGAGACCGCCTGCAGGATCATCGACGCGCCGTCCCAGTAGGAGGCCGGCGGATTGAACGCCCACTGGAAGGTCGTGCCGTCCTGCATGGCCGAGAAGCCGTAGCCCGGCGCCAGCACCGGCATCTTGTCGACGTTCGACTTCGGCAACACCTGCAGCGTGATGCCGGTCGACCATGGCTGGGTGACGATCGCGCCGTCGGCCTTGGTCTTCTCGTAGCACTCGACGCCCTTCTCGGTGTTATAGCCGGTCTCGCACTCCTGGTAGTCTAATTTGACGCCGTTAGCGCCGCCGTCGCGCTCATTGATCATGGCCATATAGTCGGCCTGACCGTTCATGAGCGGAATGCCGGTCACGGCGAACGGCCCGGTCCGGTAGCTGAGGTTCGGCAACAGCACCGAGTCCTGCGCGAAGGCAGGCGCGGCAAGTGCGGCGCCAGCGGCGAGCAAGCCCGCCGTGATGGCTGTCTTCAGAATCATCTGCATTTCATTTCCTCCACTTCATTCGTCTCCGCCTTGTTCGGCGGTCTTTAGGGTGCGCCCGGCGACGCCGGCCGCGGCCTTTCAGTGCGGGAAGGGCCACATGATGAGCTTTTCCCGTATGATCTGCCAGAAACGCGCGAGCCCGTGCGGCTCCACGATCAGGAAGAAAATGATCAGCGCGCCGATGATCATCGTGTTCAGATGCTCCTGCATCGCCGAGGCGATCGGCAGGCCGAGCGCGCTCGGCACGATGTTGAGCAGAACCGGCAGCGCCACGATCAAGATCGCGCCGAGATAATTGCCAAGCACCGAGCCGAGCCCGCCAATGATGGCGATGAAGAGCACGCGGAACGACAGCGGAATGTCGAAGAGGTTCGGTTCGGCAGCTCCGCGCCACAAGAACACGAACAGCGCACCCGAGACGCCGACGATGTAGGACGAGACGGCGAAGGCGGAGAGCTTCGCCTTCATCAAATTGATGCCGACGAGTTCGGCCGCGATATCCATATCGCGCACCGACTTCCAGATACGCCCGATGCGGCCGCGCGTGATGTTGATGGCGAACCACGTGATCAGCGCGACGACGCACAGCACGAAATAGTACTGCGTGACCGCGCTTGCATTCGGCCCGGTGACGTAGATGCCGAACATCTGCAGGTTCGGCACCTGGATCGCGCCGGACGCGGCATAATTGTAAAGCCACGCCCATTTCTCGAAGAGCCAGACGAGGAAGAACTGCGCCGCAAGCGTCGCGATGGCGAGATAGAAGCCCTTGATGCGGAGCGACGGGAGGCCGAAGGCGACGCCGACCGCGGCAGAGAAGAAGCCCGACAGCGCGATCGCGACGAGGATGTTGATCTCGGGGAAGATGGTGATGAGCTTGTAGCAGGCATAGGCGCCGACACCCATGAAGGCGCCGGTGCCGAGCGAAAGCTGCCCGGCATAGCCGGTGAGGATGTTCAGGCCGAGCGCTGCCAGCGTGTAGATCAGCACCGGGATGAGAATGGCGCGGAAGGCGAATTCGCTGGCGGTCAGCGGAAACACAACGAAGGCAAAGAGCAAGATGATGCCGAGCAGGATCGCGTCCTGCCGGACCGGGAACAGCGCGAAGTCCGCTGCATAACTCGTCTTGTACTGGCCGGCGGTGCGGTAGAGCATCGCTTACACCCGCTCGATGATCTTTTCGCCGAACAGGCCTTGTGGCCGGAACAGCAGCACGATCAGCGCGAAGACGAAGGCGAACCAGGTTTCCGTATTGCCGCCCATCAGCGGCTGGCCCCAGTAGATCTCGAAGAGCTTTTCCAAAATGCCGATGGCGATGCCGCCGATGATCGCGCCGGAGACGGACTCCAGCCCGCCCAGCATTAGGACCGGCAGCGCCTTGTACGCGATGACTTCCAGCGCGAAGGAGACGCCAGCGCGGGCGCCCCAGACAATGCCGGTGGCGAGCGCGATGACGCCCGCGATGAACCAGACCAGCACCCAGATTGTGGACAGCGAAATGCCGACCGAGAGTGCAGCTTGATGATCGTCACCAAGCGCCCGGATGGCGCGGCCCATGCGCGAGCGGTTGAGGAAGATCAGCAGCGCAGCGACAAGCACGACCGCGCCGACGACTGCGGTTACGTCCTTTTGCTCGATCAACAGGAAGCCGCCGAACGGCTCGAACTCGAAACTGCCGGTCGGGATGAACAGTTCCTCGGTGATCATCACCTTGTTCTCGCCGCCGAAGATGATCTCGCCGAAGCCGATCAGGAACAGCGTGATGCCGATGGTCGCCATGAACAGGATGATGTCGGGCTGGTTGACCAGCGGGCGGAGTACGACGCGCTCGATGGCGACGGCGAGCAAGAACATCACGCCGAGCGTCATCGGCAGCGCCAGCAGCGCCGGCACGCCGCTCTCATGCAGGCCGACGAGCGTCAGCGCCGCGAAAACGACCATGATGCCCTGCGCGAAGTTGAAGATGCGCGAGGATTTGTAGATGAGCACGAAGCCCAGTGCGATGAGCGCGTAGAGGACGCCGGAGACCAGCCCCTCCCACAGAACCTGCAGCAAAAAGTCGGGCGCGCCGAACATGTCGACGAAGGGTTTGACGAGGATCGAGTTCAGGAATTCCACGTCTGCTTCTCCTTATCCGGCGCGCCTCTGGTTTCTCACATGCCGTTGGCGAGCTGCGGGAACAGCCCGAGCAGGCCGATCACAATGAGGTAGAGGGCGACGATGTAGTTCAGCAGCCGAGGCATCACGAGGATGAGAATGCCCGCGATCAGCGAGATCAGCGGCGTGAGGGAAAGGGTGAGATTCATGTCTTTGCTCCTTAGTGCGCGACGCCGAGATATGCATCGATCACCTGCTGATTCGATTTGACGGCGTCGGGCGTACCGTCCGCGATCTTCTTGCCGTAGTCGAGCACCACGACGCGATCCGACAGGTCCATCACCACGCCCATATCGTGCTCGATCAGCGCGATCGTCGTGCCGCGCTGCTGGTTCACGTCGAGGATGAAGCGGCTCATGTCTTCCTTCTCCTCGAGGTTCATGCCGGCCATCGGCTCGTCGAGCAGGAGCAGCGACGGCTCCATGGCGAGCGCCCGGCCGAGCTCGACGCGCTTCTGCAGGCCGTAGGGCAGCTTGCCGACCGGCGTGCGGCGGATGTGCTGGATCTCGAGGAAGTCGATGATCTCCTCGACCTTTTCGCGGTGCTCGATCTCCTCGCGCAAGGCCGGCCCGTGCCAGAACATCTGCCAGAAGAGGTTGCGGTGCATCTTCACCGAACGGCCGGCCATGATGTTGTCGAGCGTCGACATGCCCTTGAACAGCGCGACGTTCTGGAAGGTGCGGGCAATGCCCTGGCGCACGGCGTGGTGCGGCTTCATCGCGCGACGCTCCTCGCCGCGAAAGACGATCGTGCCCTGCTGCGGCGTGTAGAAGCCGTTGATGACGTTGAGCATCGACGTCTTGCCGGCGCCGTTCGGTCCGATGATGGCGCGGATCTCGCCTTTCTTCACGTCGAAGGAGATGCTGGTGATCGCCTTGACGCCGCCGAAGGAGAGCGACACGTCGCGCACCTCGAGCAGAACGTCGCCGCTGCTGATGCCGTCATCGGCGATTTCGATGTGCGCGGGCTCGGGGCGCGGATTCATTCAGCCGCCTCGCGCATCGACGAATCCGCCGCGCCGTACACCGTCGCATCGACGATGCGGACATTCGCCTTGATGCGGCCCTTGCGGCCGTCCTCGAAGGTCACCTCCGTCTCGACGAATTTCTCGGTCGAGCCATCATAAAAAGCCTCGATCAGGCCGGCGTAACGCTCGGCAACGAATGAGCGCCGCACCTTCATCGTGCGCGTCAGCTCGCCGTCGTCGGCGTCGAGTTCCTTGTGCAGAACGAGGAAGCGCCTGATCTGCGCGCCCGCCATCAGCGGCTCTTTGGAGAGCTTGCGGTTCGTGTCGTCCACATGGCCGGCGATGATGTCGTAGACCTGAGGATGGCCGGCGAGTTCCTGATAGGAGGCGTAGGCGATGTTGTTGCGCTCGGCCCAGTTGCCGACCGCCTGCAGGTCGATGTTGATGAAGGCGGCGGCGAAATCGCGGCCATCGCCGAAAGCTACCACTTCCTTGATGTTGGGGAAGAACTTCAGCATGTTCTCGAGATATTTCGGCGCGAACAGCGCGCCGCCGGCAAGCCGGCCGACGTCCTTCGCGCGGTCGATGATCTTGAGCTGCCCGTCCTTGTCGAAGAAGCCGGCATCGCCGGTCTTTACATAGCCGTCGGCGGTCACCGTGTCGGCCGAGGTGTCGTCCTGCTTGAAGTAGCCGGAGAACATGCCGGGCGAACGGAACTGCACCTCGCCATCGTTGGAGATGCGGATGTCGACATTCGGCGCCGCCGGTCCGACTGCGTCGGAGCGCACCTCGCCGTCCTTCTGCACCGTAACATAGAGGAACGCTTCCGTCTGGCCGTAGAGCTGCTTCAGATTGATGCCCAGCGAGCGGAAGAAGGAGAACAGGTCCTCGCCGATCGCTTCGCCAGCAGTGTAGGCGACGCGGATCTTCGACATGCCGAGCACATTCTTCAGAGGACCGTAGACGAAGATGTCGCCGAGCGCGTAGGCGATGCGGCCAGTGAGCGGCACGGGACGGCCTTCTAGGATCGCCTCGCCATATCTGCGCGCGACGCCGACGAAATGGCTGAACAGCTTCCGCTTCAACCGGCCAGCGTCCTCCATGCGGATGGTCACGCTGGTCAGCAATCCTTCAAAGACGCGCGGCGGCGCGAAGTAGAAGGTCGGGCCGATCTCGCGCAGATCCTGCGTCACCGTCTGCTGGCTTTCGGGGCAGCAGACGCAGAAGCCTGACACGTAGCCTTGCGCATAATTGAGATAATGATCGCCCACCCATGCCAGCGGCAGATAGGCGAGCACGCTGTCCTTCTCGGTCAGGCGATCGAAGGTGACGGTATCGAGCGCGGCCTGCACCGCGGCCGCGGCCTTGATCATCACGCCCTTCGAGCGGCCGGTCGTGCCGGAGGTGTAGAGCATCACCGAAATGTCGTCGCCGCTGGCGGCCTTGATGTCGTCTTCCCAGAGCGCCGCGAGCTTGGGATCGGCATGCAGCATCCCCTCGCCGGTGGCCTGGACGTCGGAGAAGGCGTGCAGGCCCTTGCGGTCGTAGCCGTCGAGCCCGCGCGGCTCGTCATAGATGATCTCGGTCAGCACCGGGATCTTCGCCGCCTGCGAGCGAACCTTGTCGACCTGCTCCTGGTCCTGCACGACCGCGAAGCGCACGCCCGCATGGTCGAGCACATAGGCCATCTCGTCGGCGACCGCGTCGGCGTAGACAGGCACGGGGACCACACCGATCGACTGCGCTGCGGCGAAGGCCCAGTAGAGCCGCGGCCGGTTGGCGCCGATGATCGCGATGCTGTCGCCCTTGGCCAGGCCAAGCGCGCGCAGCCCGATGGCGAAAGCGCGAATCTCGTCGCGCTGCTCGGCCCAGCTCCAGCTCTGCCAGATGCCGTAATCCTTGTGCCGCATTGCCGGCAGGTTGGCGAAGCGATCGGCGTTGAGAAGAAGATATTTGGGGAACGTATCGAGTGCCGTGTCGGAGATCATGGCGTTCTCTCCGGGAGACACACCGGGCGCATCATAGACGAAAGTATGACGGCACCGCCCGCACGCTCCGATCCTGCACCGGGTCCGGTGTTCGCCAACGCGTTCTGATGCGCGAAAAATCGCGTCAAACCGCAGCCTCCCGTCTTTGGCGGAGCGGCTCCCTCGGCCGTCCGCCCGCGCGCATCAAGCGTCCGCGCTTGTTTCATTGGTCCAACAAGTAGCGCCGATGCGCCAGAGCGACAACACCGCGGTTGACAGACAGGACAGGGGGTTGTCTTATGAGGTCGCGCAAATCCTTGTGCGGATTTGCTGCGGCAAGATTTCCCCCAAAACCTGAACCGAAATCTAGGCTTCGTACGCGCTGAGCCTCGACAGATCGAGCACGCTTATTCGCTCGTGCTCGACCTTGAGCAGTCCTTCCTTTTCGAGCTCCTGCAGGCTGCGGTTGGCGACCTGCCGCGAAACGCCGGCGAGCAGTCCCAGCTCTTCCTGGGTGATCTCGATGTGTCCCGTCGTGCCCGGATAGAGCACCGGGTTGAACAGCCACGACAGATTGCGCGCGATGCGCGCCTTGGGCCCGAGGATGCGGTCATATTCGATCGTGGCGATGAACTGTCCCATGCGCTCGTTGAGCTGACGCACCAGGAAGCGGTTGAAGGCCGCACTGTTCTCGAACAGCCAATAGAAGGTCGCCTTGTTGAGGAGCGCCAGCCGCGTGTCGCGGATCGCCACGAGGTCGTATTTACGCGGCTCGTCCTTGATGATCGTGCCCTCGCCGAACCAGGCGCCCGGCCCGGCGCCAGCGAAGGTCATGGCCTTGCCGCTGCGCGAGATCGCGCTGATCTTCACCAGCCCGGATAGCACGCCGGTCCAGTAATCGAGCCGGTCGCCACGATGGCAGATATAGGCGCCCTTGGAATAGCTGCGTTCGGAAATACCGCGGCGGGCACGCTCGATCTCGTCCTCGGAAAGCTCCGCGGCCCAGATCGCCGAGCGCACGAGATCGCCTTGCGCCGTCATTTCACCCCGTCGGAATGCCTGGAACAGGCGCCCTTAATGGCCGCAAATCCGGACGGAAAACCGGTTTCCACTTTTCCTGGATTGCTGCTCCAGCGCTTATGAACGCGCGGCGCGGGGTTGGCAAGAAAAGGCTCAGGCGGCGGCGCGCAGGTATTTCGCCGTCGGGTGGATCGTCAGCGGCGCGAGCTCGCCCGCGTTTGGCTTGGCGAACAGCATGCGCTGCTCCAGGCGCGTCGAATGGAAGAACGGGAAGCGCTTGATCGTCTTCGCCATGTTCTGCTCGCAGTCGGACTCGTACAGAATGCCGAGCACATTCACGCTGGCATAGGGACGTGGAGCGGCGACCTGAGTCGCGCCGAAGGTCCGCTTGTAGAACGCCTGGTGTTCGTCGCGGATCATGAACAGGCAACTGGTGGAGTCGAAATAGTTCAACGCTGCAATCGCAAGACGAAGCGTAACATAAGGCAACGCCCTGTAGGTTGAGCCAAGATCAGGATCGGCCGCCAGCCGGCTCGGATCGATGAATGTCTCGCCGCGCAGCAATCTGGGCCGCAAGACGTCATCGAAGACGCTCATCGCCGGGGAGAACGGGTCGACCCGCGACAGATGATGGATGCGGACGGTGCTCGCCAGTTGGCCATCGAGGAAAACCCCGAAACGGTAGCAGTTCGGCGCGTCGTCCAGCTTGTCGTAGAAAAGATGCTCCTGCGCTTCCGAGACGAGGTCGTGAGCCCGGTAAGCCTTGTAGCGCAAGGCGTAGATGGCTTCGATGTCTTCGCCGCTCTCGCAGCGGCGGTATTCGACACGTTCGAGGAGAGCTGAGACATTGCGGTCGAAGGCGGAAGGTTCCGCCGTACGCACGACATCGCGCACTCTCTCCGGCAGGAGAGTCGCAAGACGCTCACTCATGAATTACCCCGTAAACCCGCCGCTTCTACTATTACCGTACATCTTTGCTTAACCCTGTAAAGTCGAAAAGTCGAGGCGGTTCGTTTACCGGCAGTTAACCTTAACGGAACGTTAAACGCAGTGGATCACCGTTAAGAATTGCTCAGAGATCAACCTGAAGAACTGTCAGCGGCGCGCGGCGGCGCGCTTCGCGGTTTTGATGTCCTTGGCAAACGGCCAGACCGTCGTGGACATCGTCTCGATGCCCGACGCCGTCAGCGCCGAGCCGAACAGGAAGCCCTGGACCAGGTCGGGCTTCACATCGAGCGCCAGGATCTTCAGCTGCTCGAAGGTTTCGACACCCTCGACCGTGACGGTCAAGCCAAGCGGTCGCGACAGGTTCACGACGCCCCGCAGCAGCTCCAGCGAGCGCTGGTTCTGCGTCACGTCGATCAGGAAGCTGCGGTCGATCTTGACCTTGTCGAGCGGCAGCTTGTGCAAGTAGCTGAGGCTCGAATAGCCGGTGCCGAAATCGTCGAGCGCGATGCGCACGCCGAGCGCCTTCAGCTCTTCGATCAACTGGCGCGTCAGCGACTTGTCGTCCAACAGCGCGGTTTCCGTCACTTCGATCTCGAGCCGATGCGGCGCCAGCCCCGAATTGTCCAGCGCGTCGCGCACCTTCGTTACGATGCCGGGGCTGCGGAAATCCTTGGCCGACAGATTGACCGACACGCTGGTCTGCTCCGGCCATTTGGCGCATTCCTTCGTCGCGGCGTTCAGCATGAAGGTGCTGATCTCGGCGACGATGCCCATTTCCTCGGCGAGCGGAATGAAGATCGCCGGCGAAATCGGGCCAAGGTCGGGATGGTCCCAACGGCAAAGCGCCTCGCAACTGGCGATGCGCATGGTGTCCATCGCCACGATCGGCTGATAGACGACCCGCAGACCCTTCGCCTCGACGGCGCTGCGCAGATCGGCCTTCATGAGCTGGCGATTACGGAAAGCCGCGTCCATCGCGCTTTCGAACAGGCGCCAGCCGGCTTTGCCCAGCTCCTTGGCCTTGTAGAGCGCAAGGTCTGCCTTGACGATCATCGCGTCGACGTCGGTGTGCTTCACCTTGGACAGCACCGCGCCGGCGCTGAGCTGGATGCGCAGCGAATGGCCGGCGACATCGACGTCGCCCTGCAGGCCGTCGAACACGGAATCGATCAGCCGGGAGAATTCCTCCTCCGTATCGATCCGGTCGACATAGATCATGAACTCGTCACCGCCGAAGCGGCTGATCCAGACATTGCCGCCCGCGAACGTCTGCAGCCGCTCGCCGACGGCGTAGAGCAGCCCGTCGCCGATCGGATGGCCAAGCGTGTCGTTGATGCTCTTGAAATCGTCGAGATCGAGCACGACCAAGCCGCACTGGCGTTCGCGGTCGCCGCCGGCCATGGCTTCCGCCACCAGCTCGTGGAAATAGGCGCGGTTGGGCAGCCCGGTCAGGCTGTCGAAGCGCGCCATGGAGCGGATCTTCTCTTCCGCCTCGATGCGCGGCGAGACGTCTTCGAAAATGATGACGCCGAGGCCTTCGCTGCCTTCGCTCGCCGAGAACTCGAAATGGCGGCCGTCGGTGAGCCGCACCAGGATCTTGCGGTCGCGGCCGTCGCGCATGGCGCGCGTCAGTTGCGCCTCCAGGTAGCGGCCGTCCTTCGGGTCGATCAGCCCGCCAGCGACGCCGCGCATGATGACTGCCTTCAGCGAGCGGCCGAGCAGGGTTTCCACGCTCTTCGCCCGCATCGCCGCGACGGCCTCGGCATTGGCCACCACGACGCGGCCGTCCGGGCTCAGCATGAGCAGGCCGTGCGCCATCGTATTCAGCGCGCGGTCGAACCGCTGCGCCAGCCGGTTCGCCTTCTTCTCCTCGCTGATGGCGGTGAAGAGCACGGTGCGCACATGCGTTGCCATCTTGGTGATGATGAACATGAACGGGATGATGTAGAGGCCGAGGATGACATGGTTCATGTCTCCCCTCAGCATCAGGCCGATCGCGATCGGCAGCACCACGGTCACCGACAGGATGGCGACCATGGTGCGCGAACCGTAGTTGCGGCCGACGATCGTCATCGTCGAACCCATGGCGACCGACACGGACGCGATCTCGCCATAGGCGTCGGGCGCCCACCAGATGGCGACGAAGCAGAACATGCCGAGGAAGAAGCCCTGGACCGTTCCGCCGATCAGGTAATAGTTTTCCCAATAGACGGCCGACGGATAGTCGGTGATCGAGCCGGTTTTCTGGAAGTTCTTGATGCCATAGTAGCGATAGACGCCGGCAACGAACATCAGGCCGGCGAGGCCGAGATAGATCGGCTCATCGGTGCGGTTGTAGACGAGCAGCGCGATCAGCGAGTGGCAGATCGCACCAATGATCAGAATCGAGGCGTCATTGAACAGCGACCGGACGAACCGGACGTAGATATCGACAGGGATATCGTTGGTTTTTGTTCTTTTCATTGACTGCGGCGCCGACGTACCCGCAGTCTTGCCATATCCCCATTAAAAAACATTTAGTCGCGGGACTGCTAAAAAGCCCGGCGATGCTTGGGATTCAGGCGGAAATCAACCGTCTGTAAAGCTTAACAAAGTCGTCGATATTGCGCCTATTCCGCCGCCTGGAGCACCGGCGCAGGTTCGGCGGCCTTCAGCCGATCGATCAGACGCGTCCGCTCACCCGCCGCTTTATTGGCATTTGCGTGCTTGATGTGGCCATAGCCGCGGATCAGCGCCGGCACCGAGGCCAGCGCCGTTGCGGCCTCGACTTTTGCCGGTGAAAGCGACGCCTCGACCAGATCGAGGTCGCCTTCGTAATCACTGAGCAGCTTGCGTTCCCATTTGCGTTCGGCCGTGTAGCCGAAAACATCGAGAAGCGAGCCGCGCACACCCTTCACCGCGGCAAGGATTCGGAAACCTTTCATCATCCAAGGGCCGAAATTCGACTTGCGCGGCTTACCGTCGGCGCCGGTACGGCCGAGGATCGGTGGCGCCAGGTGGAACTCCAGCCGGTCAAAGCTCTGGAACTGCGCGCCGAGCTGCTTCTGAAACGAACCGTCCGTGTAAAGCCGCGCGACCTCGTACTCGTCCTTGATCGCCATTAGCTTGAACAGATTGCGAGCGGCGGCCTCCGTCACGACGGTCGAGCCTTGAACGGCTTTGTCCTCGGCCTGGCGCAGCTTCGCGATCCGGTCGCGATAGCGGTTTGCATAGGCGGCGTTCTGATAGGCGGCGAGGAACTCGACGCGGCGCGCGATCACCTCGTCGAGCGTCTCGGATAGCTTGCGCTCGCTGCTTGCACCGGACGATTTTGCGATCAGGGCGCGGACATGGTCTGGCTCGTGCGCGGCGCGGCGGCCCCAGCGGAACGCCGCGAGGTTCATCGGCACTGCCTCGCCGTTGAGCTCGATGGCCTTCTCGACCGCTTCCGACGAGAGCGGCAGGCCGCCATGCTGGAACGCGAAGCCGAGCATGAACATGTTGGCGCCAAGCGAATTGCCGAACAGCGCGGTCGCAGTGCGCGTCGCGTCGAAGAAATGCGCCTTGCTCTCGCCGGCCGCCTCGCGGATCGCCTTTTTCAGCCGCTCGGTCGGCAGCGAGTAATCAGCCGAGCGCGCGAACTCGCCGGGCATGATCTCGGCGGTGTTGGCTACGAAGATCGTGTGGTTCTCGCGCACCGCGGAGAGCACCTTCTTGGCGCCGGACACGACGAGATCGCAGCCGAGGATCAGGTCGGCCTTGCCGGCCGAGACGCGGATGGCGTTGATGTCGTCCGGCGTTTTGGCGATGCGCACATGACTGAACACCGACCCGCCCTTCTGAGCAAGGCCGGCCATGTCGATCATACCGCAGCCTTTGCCTTCAAGGTGGGCGGCCATGCCAAGGATCGCGCCGATGGTGACCACGCCCGTGCCGCCGACGCCGTCAATGATGGAGGCCCAACCGTCGCGGTCGAGAGGGAACTCCGTCGGCTCGGGCACGCCGTCCAGCGGATTGTCCTTGCCGGCGATGCCTTCCGCCTTCCTGATCTTGCCGCCGTGCACGGTGACGAAGGACGGGCAGAAACCGTTGACGCAGGAGAAATCCTTGTTGCAGCTCGACTGGTCGATGCGCCGCTTGCGGCCGAACTCGGTCTCGACCGGCTGCACGGAGACGCAGTTCGACACCACGCCGCAATCGCCGCAGCCTTCGCACACCAGTTCGTTGATAATGACGCGCTTGTCCGGATCGGGGTAGGTGCCACGCTTGCGCCGGCGGCGTTTCTCCGCCGCGCAGGTCTGGTCGTAGAGCAGCACCGACACGCCCTTCACCTCGCGCAGCTCGCGCTGGATCAGGTCGAGATCGTCGCGGTGATGGAACGTCGCGCCGGCGGGAAACTGGCTGCGCGCATATTTCTCCGGATCGTCGGTGACGACGGCAATGCGCTCGACGCCCTCGGCGCGCACCTGCCGCGCGATCTCGTCGACCTTGAGCCCACCTTCATGCGGCTGGCCGCCGGTCATCGCGACGGCGTCGTTGTAGAGGATCTTGTAGGTCATGTTCGCGCCGGAGGCGAGCGACCAGCGCAGCGCCAGCGAACCTGAATGGTTATAGGTGCCGTCGCCAAGATTCTGGAAGAAATGCTCGCGCTTCGAGAACGGCGCCTGGCCGACCCACTGCGCGCCCTCCCCGCCCATCGCGGTGAAGCCGACCGTCGAACGGTCCATCCACAGCGCCATGAAATGGCAGCCGATGCCGGCGCCGGCGATCGAGCCTTCCGGAACCTTGGTCGACGTGTTGTGCGGGCAGCCCGAGCAGAAGAACGGCGTGCGCGAACCAATGTCCTTGGTGTCGGCAAGCATCGCCTGGAACTGGCGGAGCCGGCTGACGCGCGCGGCAATCTCCTCCGACGGACCGATGGTGCGCAGGACCCGCTCACCGATGGCGATCGCGATGTCGTTCGGATCGAGCGCGCCGGCGGCCGGGAACAGCCAGTCGCCGCGCTCATCCTTCTTGCCGACCACCTTGGGCTGCATCGACGTGCCGTAAAGATCCTCGCGAACCTGCACCTCGATCAGCGAGCGCTTCTCCTCGACGACGATGATCATTTCGAGGTCGCGTGCGAAGTCCTTGATATGGTCGATGTCGAGCGGCCAAGGGCAGCCGACCTTAAACAGCCGGATGCCGATCTGGTTGGCGCGCGCCTCGTCAATGCCGAGATCGTCAAGCGCCTGGCGGACGTCGAGATAGCTCTTACCGAGCGTGATGATGCCGATCTTCGGCTTGCTGCCGCCGGAATAGACGATGCGGTTCAGCCCGTTCGCCCGGATGAAGGCGGCGGCCGCGGCGCGCTTGTGGACGTGCAGCCGCTCTTCCTGGCCGAGCATGTTGATCTCGTGGCGGATGTTCAGCCCGTCGGGCGGCATGTCGAATTCGGGAATGACGATATTCAGCCGGTCGAGCGAGACATCGACCGACGCAGTCGACTCGATGTTGTCCTTGACGCATTTGATCGCCGTCCACGTGCCGGCGAAGCGCGACAGCGCGTAGCCATAGAGGCCGTAATCGATCAGCTCCTGCACGCCCGCAGGGTTCAGGATCGGGATCATCGTGTCGACGAAAAGGAATTCGGTGGCATGCGCCACCGTGGAGGACTCCGCGGTGTGATCGTCGCCCATCAGCGCGAGCACGCCGCCATATTTTGACGAGCCCGCGAGATTGGCGTGGCGAAACACGTCGCCCGAACGGTCGACGCCCGGACCTTTGCCGTACCAGAGGCCGAAGACGCCGTCGTGCTTACCCTCGCCGAGCAGCTCCGTCTGCTGCGAGCCCCAGCAGGCGGTCGCCGCGAGCTCCTCGTTCAGGCCCGGCTGGAAGACGACGTTCGAGCCGGCGAGTTCCTTCTTGGCGCGCCAGAGCTGCTGGTCGAGCCCGCCGAGCGGCGAGCCCCGATAGCCCGAGACAAATCCGGCGGTGTTCAGTCCGTTGCGGCGGTCGCGCTCACGCTGCATCAGGAGCATGCGGATGACCGCCTGCGCTCCGTTGATGAAGATTCGCTCCTTGCCGAGGTCGAACTTGTCGGCGAGCGAGACGTCGTGAAGCGTCATCAAGCGTCTCCTGGGCGAGTTCCACGCCGATTCGGCGCGGGCCGCGTGGGGTCAACGGTTGCCGCAGTCTTTCCAGCAACGCCTTGTACGTCAAACGGAATCGACGGCCTTCGGAAAAGAGCAATAGCACGACAGCCGGCCGTGTCTAAATGAATGAAAAAGGCGCAGAAGCCGCCTCCCGCGAACGAAAATTCCGCGAAGCCGGCATTCAAAACTTCGTTATGGCGCCCCGGGTTCCGGCGCTCAGCTTGCAACCGGGCAAGCCGACTTGGTCGGATCGCCCTCCAGCTTGCCGTCGGGATGGCCTGCGAGGTCCGGATTTGGCGTGTAGAGCGGGCCGACGACGAGCGGCCGGTCGGGCAGCAGATCCTGGTTCTCCGACGATGTCATCGTCGTCTCGATCGTCTGCAGAACGGCACCGTCCTGGCCTTCGATCCTGATCGACACGGCGTAGGGCTTGTCCTTCACGACGCATTCGAGCGGCGGGCTTTCGATCGTCGTCTTGTCGAGCTTCGGATAGATTTTCTGGCGCACCACGATCGGCGTGCCACCCGCGGGATCCTCGAAGGTAGCGACGGCGGTCTCGCCTTCACGCATCGGCTGCAGCGGGCCGAGCGTCACCAGATAGGTCGCCGTCGCCACACGATAGTTGAAGACGAACAGCTTGCCGGTGATCTCGAAATATTCGCCCTCGCCGGCGGTGTCCCGACACGCGCCGAGCGCCAGCAGGCCGAGCGCGACAACGGAAATCCTGAGGAAGCCAAGCTTAAGCATGAGCGTCTGTCCCGCGTCTGTGTCGTTGATAGTGACGCTTCGCCTTCTGCCGGTTGCCGCACACCTTCATGTCGCACCACATTCGGCTTGAATTGCGGCTTCGGTCGACGAAGAGCCAATTGCAATTGGCGCAAATCTTGATGCGCCGGGTTGTTTGAGGTTCGAGCAGCGACAGCGCCGAAACCGCGAGCGCGGCTTCAAAGGCGAGCGGCGTCGAGGGATCGCCGAAGGGCCGGCCGGGCGCGTTCAGCGGCTCGTCGCAGGCTTCCAGCCCCTTCGCACATGCCTTCAGGAATCCAGACAGCAGCGTGCCGGCGCTCGTACCGGTAGCGGTAGCGGTCCGGAACAGCGCGTCAGTCGTTTCACGGATACCAAGCACAGTGTCGCGGATCGCCTCGGGTCTTTTCGCCTCAAGCGCGCGGTCTGCGAGTTCGTCCGCCCGAAACAGCGAAGCCGCCTCGGCAAACCGCGCGATCTCCTGCGCATCGTCGAACCGGTCAAAGGTCCGGGGATCACCGCGCAGAACGACCGTGTTCGCCGTGTCGAGAGCCAACACGCCGCCCGAAAACCGGTGCTCGGTCCATGCAACCGCCATGGCATTGTTCTAACCGATAAACTCAATTTGACAAGTTAGAATCTGGCATGCACTTTTGCACTCGCGCCTGGTCATCAGCGGGCGCAGGATCGGGCGATGCATTATCTGTTCCAGCAGGTGTTGAACGGCGTGCACACGGGCGCGCTCTATGCCTTGCTGGCATTCGGCTACACGCTGACCTACGGCGTTTTCCGGCGCACCAATCTCGCCTATGGCGCGCTGTTCGCCTTCTGCGGGCAAATGGCAATCCTTGTCGCCGTCTTCGGCTGGAATGTGCTGTGGCTGACGCTACCGGCGACCGTCGCGCTCGGCGTCGCGGTCTCCTTCGCCTACGCCGCGCTTGCCGGCCACATATTGTCGCGCGCAGTCTTCGCACCGCTTGCCGGCAGCGCGCCCAACACGATCGTGGCTGCGACGCTCGGCGTGTCACTGGTGCTGATGGAGATCGGCCGCCTCGCCGCCGAGACGCGCGACTTCTGGCTGCCGCCGATGCTTGCCTACCCGATCGTCTTTGCCGACAGCGGCACGTTCCGCGTCACGCTCACGCTCATCCAGCTCATCAACATCGCGCTCATCGCCGCGACAATCGGCTTCGGCAGCCTGTACCTGGCGCGTTCGCGTTTCGGCCGCGCCTGGCGCGCCGTCTGCGACGATGCGCGCGCCGCCGCGATGGTGGGCGTCAACGTGTCGATCGTCTTCCACGTCGCCGTCATCGGCGGCGCGCTTGCAGCGGCACTGGCAGGGGCACTAGCTGCGCTCTATTACGGCAATATCAGCTTCAGCACCGGGCTGGTGTTCGGGCTGAAAATCCTCTTCCTGACCGCGGTCGGCGGCTATGATTCGCCGCTGAAGTCGGCGCTCGGGGCGGCGGCCTTCGGTCTCGCCGAGGCGATCTGGTCGGGCTACTTCCCCTTCGAATGGCGCGACGCATGGATGTTCGCCTTCCTCGTCGCGCTGCTGGTGCTGCGCCCCGATCGTGAACTCGCGCACAAGCCTGCCTGATCCGACATTGTAGAAATACCGTGTTTATTGACGTGGCCGCTTGCGGTGGGCATAGGTCACCTGATTGGCACTGCGCCGACGATGGACGAGAAACACGCTGCGCGGTGCGACATGGGAGGAATTTCATGAAAGGGCTGCTCGCTCTATCGAGAGCGATTGACCGCGTGAACGAGCTTATCGGGCGTTGGGTCTCCTGGCTGATTCTGCTTTCGATCTTGATCAGCGCGGTCAACGCGATCATCCGCAAGGCGTTCAATATGTCGTCCAACGCCTGGCTCGAAGCCCAGTGGTACCTGTTCGGCGCCGCTTTTATGCTGGCGGCCGCCTATACGCTCAAGCAGAACGACCACATCCGAATCGACATCGTCTACGGCATGTGGTCGCGCCGCAAGCAGCACTGGATAGACCTGATCGGCCACGTTTTCTTCCTGATGCCCTTCACGTTGCTGATGGTCTACTACTTCGTCCCCTACACGCTGCGTTCCATCCGCAACGGCGAAGTCTCGACCAATGCCGGCGGCCTGATCGTTTGGCCGGCCAAGGCAATCCTGCTGGCCGGGTTCACATTCCTCGCCCTCCAGGGGATTTCCGAAATCATCAAGAAGATCGCCATCATGCGCGGCGACATGGATGATCCCACTCCCTTCATCACGGCCCACGAAGCCGCTGAACAGGAAGGCAAGGCGCTGGTCGAGGAACTCAAGTCATGATCGAGTTCATCGCTCAAAACCTCGCGCCGATCATGTTCATGGGACTGATCGTCTTCCTGCTGTTCGGCTACCCGGTCGCCTTCTCGCTGGCGGCGTGCGGGCTTTTCTTTTTCGTCGTCGGCGTTGAGCTGGCGCCTTATTCCAACGGCGCAATCAGCCTGTCCTGGCCGCTTCTCTACGCCTTGCCGGAAAACTTCTACGGCAATCGGGTGATGTCGAACGACGTTCTCCTGGCGATACCGTTCTTCACATTCATGGGCATCGTGCTGGAACGCTCCGGCATGGCCGAGGATCTGCTCGACACGGTCGGCCAGCTTTTCGGCCCGATCCGCGGCGGCCTCGCCTATGCGGTCATTCTCGTCGGCGCGCTGCTCGCCGCCACCACCGGCGTGGTCGCGGCATCGGTGATCGCTATGGGCCTGATCTCACTGCCGATCATGCTGCGCTACGGCTACGACCGGCGCGTGGCGTCGGGCGTGATCGCAGCGTCCGGCACGCTGGCGCAGATCATCCCGCCGTCGCTCGTGCTGATCGTGCTGGCCGACCAGCTCGGCCGGTCGGTCGGCGACATGTATGCCGGCGCGATCATCCCGGGCCTCGTCCTGACCGGACTGTATATGTCGTACATCCTGATCATGACCTTCTACCGGCGTGATTCCATGCCGGCGCTACCGCTCGAGGCAAGGACACTCGGCCACGGCGTGACGTCGCTGTTGATCGCGCTCGCTGCCGCGGCGGCAATCGCCTACACCGCGCACGTCTACCTGACGCCAACGCAGGGCGCGAACGCCGACATCTGGGGCGCCACCGTCGGCATCATCGTCATCTACGCCTTCGCCGTTGCCGACAAGTCGATGGGTTTCGGGCTGATGTCGCGTCTGGCGCAGCAGGTGATCATCGTGCTGATCCCGCCGCTCGCGCTCATCTTCCTCGTGCTTGGCACAATCTTCCTCGGCATCGCCACGCCGACCGAAGGCGGCGCGATGGGCGCGGTCGGCGCGCTTATCATGGCGGCGGCGAAGGGCCGCCTCAACATGGAGGTCATCAAGCAGGCACTCGCGTCGACGACGCGACTGTCGGCGTTTGTGATGTTCATCCTGATCGGAGCGCGCGTCTTCTCGCTGACCTTCTACGGGGTCAACGGTCACATCTGGGTCGAGCACCTGCTGGTCTCGACGCCGGGCGGCGAAACGGGCTTCCTGATCGTCGTCAACATCCTCGTCTTCCTGCTCGCCTTCTTCCTCGATTTCTTCGAGCTCGCTTTCATCGTCGTGCCGCTGCTGGCGCCAGCAGCCGACAAGCTCGGCATCGACCTGATCTGGTTCGGCGTGCTGCTCGGCATCAACATGCAGACGAGCTTCATGCACCCGCCGTTCGGCTTCGCGCTCTTCTATCTGCGCTCGGTCGCAGCGCGCGTGCCGTACCTCGACAAGATCACGGGCAAGAAGATCGAGCCCGTCACCACGGGCCAGATCTATTGGGGCGCCGTGCCGTTCGTCTGCATTCAGGTGATCATGGTGGCGCTGACCATCATGTTCCCGCAGATGGTCATGCACTACAAAGGCGAGGTCGTGGACCCGGGCGAGATCGAGATCATCGTGCCGCCCTTCGGCGGCGGCGATCAGCCCGGCCTGCCTGGCGGCCTGCCGCCGCTCGGCGCACCGCCTGCGGTCGACGGCGGAGCGGCAGCACCCGCACCGTCACCTGCGCCCGGGACCGACCTGTCGCAGCCGCCGAAATTCTAGCGCGGCGGCCGGCGACCCAAACCGCGGCAAAGAAAAAAACCCCGGGCCGAAACCCGGGGTTTTTCTTTGCCTTTCGCGTTTCGGCCTAGAGCTTGCCGTTGCGCTGCTGGATCATCATGAACGTATCGAACGTGTATTCCGAAATCTGCGCCCAGAGATAGGCGTCCTTGCGGAACGCCGTCTGGCTGTCGAAGATCTTCTTGAACGCCGCGTTCGACGCGGTGATCTCGGCATAGGTCTGGTTCGAAGCATCGAAGCAGGCCGACAAAACCTCCTGGCTGAATGGGCGAAGCTGTGCGCCGCCGGCAACCAGGCGGCGAAGCGCGGCCGGGTTCTTCTGGTCGTAGCTTGCCATCATGGAGCCGTTGGCCGCCTCGCAGGCTGACCGCAGGATTGCCTGGTAGTTCTTCGGCAGTTCATTCCACTTGGCCAGGTTGACCAGCGTATGCAGCGTCGGGCCGCCTTCCCACCAGCCCGGATAGTAATAGTACTGGGCAACCTTCTGGAAGCCGAGCTTCTCGTCATCGTACGGGCCAACCCATTCGGCCGCGTCGATCGTGCCCTTTTCCAGCGAGGGATAGATGTCGCCGCCGGCGATCTGCTGCGGCACAACGCCGAGCTTCTCGACGATTTTGCCGGCAAAGCCGCCGATGCGCATCTTCAGACCTTGCAGGTCGGCGACGGTGTTGATCTCCTTGCGGTACCAGCCGCCCATCTGCGCGCCGGTGTTGCCGGCAGCGAGGCCATAGAGGCCCTGCGTGGCGAAGAACTCGTTCAGCAGATCGTTGCCGCCGCCGTAATACATCCAGGCGTTCATCTGGCGGACGTTGAGGCTGAACGGCACAGCCGTCGCCAGCGCCCAGGTGGGGTCCTTGCCCCAATAGTAGTAGCAGGCGGTGTGGCAGGCTTCGACCGTTCCCGCCGCCGCCGCGTCCATCGCTTGCAGGCCGGGAACGATTTCACCAGCGGCAAAGACTTGGATATCGAAGTTGCCGTCCGTGGACTCGCGAACGTAGTTCGCCATCGTCTCGGCAGCGCCAAAAATCGTATCGAGCGCCTTCGGGAACGAAGACGTCACGCGCCATGTGACCTTTGGCGCCGTCTGCGCGATCGCGGGCGCTGCGAGCGTGGTTGCGGCAGCGGCGCCTGCGCCCGCAAGCGCACTTTTCCTGATGAATGCACGACGATCCATGTTTTTCCTCCCGGTTGGATCAGAGCGACCGCTGCTCTTTGTCTTGTCGGTCGCACCGGGCGGAGATTACATGACGCTAGGGACGAGTCCAGCGGGGCGGTTGCTCTGCCCGGCGGCATCCACGTTTGGCGCAAAAAGAAACCGGAGCGAAGCGCCCCGGTTTCCTTTTCGTCCGCAAATGTATGAATGCCGCTACAGCTTGCCGCCGCGCTGCTGGATCATCATGAAGGTGTCGTAGTTGTATTCGGCGACCTGCATGTTGAGATAGTAGTCCTTGCGGAATGCCGTGATCGAATCCCAGATCTTCTTGAACGGGGCATTCGCGGCGGTCATCTCGGCATAGACCTCGTTCGACTTCTCGTAGCAGGCCGCGAGAATGTCCTGGCTGAACGGCCGTAGCTGCGCGCCGCCCGCCACGAGCGAGCGAACCGCCGCCGGGTTCTTGTAGTCGTAAGCCTGCAGCATGTTCGCGTCGGTCGCCTGCGCCGCGGTGCGGACGAGCGACTGATAGTTCTTCGGCAGTTCCTCGAACTTCGCCTTGTTGAACATGAGGTGGACGGTCGGGCCGCCTTCCCACCAGCCGGGGTAGTAGTAGAACGGCGCGACCTTCTGGAAGCCGAGCTTCTCGTCATCGTACGGGCCGACCCATTCGGCCGCGTCGATCGTACCCTTCTCCAGCGCAGGGTAGATGTCGCCGCCGGCGATCTGCTGCGGCACGACGCCCAGCTTCTCGACAACCTTGCCGGCGAAACCGCCGATGCGCATCTTCAGGCCCTGCAGGTCGGCGACGGTATTGATCTCCTTGCGGAACCAGCCGCCCATCTGCACGCCGGTATTGCCGCCCGGGAAACCGATCAGCCCCTGCGTGCCGAGGAATTCGTTGAACAGGTCGATGCCGCCGCCGTGATAGTGCCAGGCGTTCATGCCGCGCGCGTTGAGCGCGAAGGGCACGGCCGCACCGAGCGCCCACGTGGGATCCTTGCCCCAGTAATAATATGCCACCGTGTGGGCCGCTTCGACGGTTCCCGCCGCCGTCGCGTCGGCGGCTTGCAGGCCGGGCACGATTTCGCCGGCGGCGAACGGTTGAACGGCGAAATTGCCGTCGGTCGCTTCGGACACCATTCTCCCGAAAACTTCAGCGCCGCCATAGATCGTGTCGAGCGACTTCGGGAAGGACGACGTCAGCCGCCAGGTGATTTTGGGATTGCTCTGCGCAATCGCCGGAGCGGCGAGCGCGCCGGCGGCAACGGCGCCAGCGCCGGTGGCGCCCGCCTTGCGAATAAATGATCGACGATCCATGGAATCTCCTCCGTGCTTGGGATCAGGTCCTGTCCGGCCGATAGCGCCGTTGGGATCGGCTCGGAGCGGAAAGACGGGTGCCACCATACCGAGGGGAAGCTTCCTGTCCAGTTGGTATTAATACAATCTGTTCAAGACGTTAGGTAAGGTCGCCTGGCCCAATACCTAGGTTCGATAACGCGGCGTCTGGCCTCATCCGGCTGCGGCGCGAGGCCGGTTGGAAATCGGCCGGGACATCGCTAAAGTAGGCGCTACACAGGGCTTCGACAGCCAAAGGTTTCACAGACTCACAATGAACCAGCCCCTCATCGCCGTCGCGACCGACGTCCGCGAATTCGCCAACAACATTTGGCACGCCGCGCCGCAGCAATATCTGGAAGCTGCAGTGAGTGCCGCTGGCGTGCTACCGCTGCTGGTGCCCTCATTCGGCGACCGGCTCGATCTCGACCGCCTTCTTGCCACCGTCGACGGCGTGATGGTGACCGGCTCCAAGTCGAACGTGCATCCATCGCTCTATGGCGAGAAAGCGACGGAAGCGAACGGCCCGTATGATCCGGCGCGCGACGCCACGACACTGCCGATGATCCGCATGGCGATCGAGCGCGGCGTGCCGCTGCTCGCCATCTGCCGCGGCATCCAGGAATTGAACGTCGCGCTCGGCGGCACGCTGGCGACGGAAATCCAGGAGCGCCCCGGCTCGCTCGACCATCGCGCGCCGGAGAGCGACGATCAGGACGAACGCTTCGCCATCCGCCAGCCCGTCACGATCAAGCCCGGCTCATGCCTAGCCGGCGTGTTCGGCGCCGGCGACATCATGGTGAACTCTGTCCACCGCCAGGCGGTCGACCGACTTGGCCCGCGCCTGCAGGTGGAAGCCGTCGCAACCGACGGAACCGTCGAGGCTGTCTCGGTCAAGGATGCACGCGCCTTTGCGGTCGGCGTGCAGTGGCATCCGGAATATTGGGCGAAGTCCGACGACAATTCGGCGAAAATCTTCCATGCCTTCGGCGACGCCGTGCGCGAGCATGCCACCCGCCGCGCCGGCATCAGGACCGCGGCTGAGTAGTCGCCTAGTTTTCCGAGATCAGTGAAATCAGCGGCGAACGCGGCGCGAAGGATTCGTAGGCGACGCCGTCGGCCACAGAGAAGCTGACGATCGCCTTGCCGCCTGCTGCCAAGACGACGACCGACCCGTCGTCGCGTTCCTGCCAATGGCGCGCGCGAGACAGTCCCGGCAGTATGTCGTCGCAGCCGGGCTCGGCGTCGAGTTCAGCGACATCCCCCAGCATCACCGCTTTCCGGACCCTGCAGCTTTCGTCGCTGCCCGGCGCCCGAACCAGGAACGTTTCGTCGGCGGATATCTCGCCGACGACAGGCGTTGCCTCCGACGGCTGCGTCACCAGAACGCCCTTGTCCACCGAGAGCGCCGCTGCCGCACCCGTCAGGACAATGGCAACCAACCCGTATTTCATAGTCATTCCCACGCGTTACGCCATGTGGGAAAATTATGCCTCAGCGCTGTAAACCAGGCGTTAACGATGATGCCAGTCGCGCTAGCGTCTGGCGGAAACGTCCCGCGTCTCCGTCACCGCCGTCAGAGCTCCCTTGCCGTCGAACCACGAAATGAGATTATCGACGACGAGATCGGCCATGGCGCGGCGCGTGTAGACCGATGCGGAGCCGACATGCGGCAGGAGGCTGGCGTTCGACAGGTCGATGAGCGCCTGTTGCACCCGCGGTTCGTCGGCGAAGACGTCGAGCCCGGCAGCCCGGATGACGCCGCGCGATAGCGCTGAGACAAGCGCATCTTCATCGACCGTGCTGCCGCGACCGATATTGACGAAGACGCCGTCGGCTCCCAGCGCCTCGAGCACCTCCGCATTGACGGCCTTGTCCGTCGAAGCGCCACCCGGCGCGACCGAGATCAGCGTGTCCACAGCCTTCGCCAGAGAGACCAGCGTGGGATGATATTCATATGCGACGTCATCCAGCTTGCGCCGGTTGTGGTAAGCGATCTGAAGTCCCATCGCTTCCAGCCGCCGCGCGATGGCCTTGCCGATTCGGCCCATCCCAAAGATGCCGGCTCTGCGGCCGCGCAATGATCCCTTCGTCAGCGGATAGGCGCCGTCCTTCACCCACCGCCCCTCGCGCAGCCAGGCTTCCGCCTTCGGCAATTCGCGCACAGTGTTGATCAGAAGGCCGAGCGCCGTGTCCGCGACCTCTTCCGTCAGCACGTCCGGCGTATTCGTGACCATGATGCCACGCTTCGCCGCGTGCCTGGCGTCGACCGCGTCGTAGCCGACACCGAAATTCGCGATGATCTCAAGCTTGGGCAGCGCGTCGATGAAGGCAGCATCGACCGCTGTCATCGCCGCGACGCCGCACACCTCGGCGGCGAGCGTGGCATCGATCAACGCCGGGTCGGCGCGCGGGATCTGCACCAGTTTGAACGTCTTGCCGATCCGTTCGACCGAATGTTCGTGCAGCCTGCCGGGCACAAGGATCGTGATTGCGTTCTTCTCGCCGTCGGTCATCGTTTGATCTCTGGAAATCCTGCTGGAGGGCTCCAACCGGCCGGTGGCGAAATCAGGTTCGATTCCGCCAGAGTTCCCGAAATTCAGGAACTGTCCGGCCTGGCCGGCGTTGCATCGATGATCGTCTGCATCGAGCGGCGACACAACACAATGCCGACGCTAACACGGCGCTTGTCAGCGCTTCAATCGCTGTTGAGAGCCGTGAAGGGTGTCGGCTGATGTTCCCGTTTTCGTGAAGTTGGGGCTTTTTTGTCATCGGAACAATGGCCACCAGCGCGCGTTGTGGGGGTGATCGTCTGCAATCGATCGGTCAACCAACACGGAAGGAATTCCTCCCATGAAACTCATTACAGCTGCTGCTCTTTCGCTCGCTATGATGACCGGCGCGGCTCTTGCGCAGGCAACCTCTAGCAACAACCCTGGCGAGACCAAGGACTTCTGGTCTGACAAGGCGATGGTCGGCGCTCTCTATACCGACGATTCGATGACGACGCTGCGGACCGGCGATGACTTCAAAGCCGCTTGGACCGCAATGACTCCCGATAGCCAGGCTGCGATGAAGAAGCAGTGCGAGGCGGAAGATAACCGCGGCACCAACGCGGAAGCGATCTGTTCGCAGATCATGACGAACTAAATCTCGGCGTGAGCCAAAAAGAGGCCGGCACCCGCCGGCCTCTTTTTTGCGCCGGCTTTGTACAGTTAGGTTTTGGGCCGCGACGTCGACTGGCGGACGTGGAGCTCGGGCTTGATCAGCTCGTGTGTCGGCTTCACCGCGGCGCCATTCAGCCGGTCGAGCAGAACGCGCGCCGCGCGCCGCCCGACCTCGCGCTGTCCATTCCATACGGTGGTGAGCGCCGGTGTCGCGATCGCCGCTTCCTCGAGATCGTCATAGCCGGTGACGGAAACATCGACGCCAGGCATCAGCCCCGCGCGCGCAATGCCGTTCATCAGCCCAATCGCGACGAGATCGTTCCAGCAGCAGGCGGCGGTGGGTTTGTCCTTCAGCGCCAGGAATTGCTGCGCGGCCTCAAACCCTGCCTGCTTCGTGCGCGGTCCAGGCAGCCGCCATTCCGGCTTCACCTCGAGCCCGGCTTTTTCCATCGCATTGAGATAGCCTTGAAAACGGTCGCGGCCGGTCGAGGTCTGGTCCGTGCCGCCGATCATCGCAATGCGGCTGTGACCGAGCGAGATGAGATGGTTGGTCGCGAGTCCCGTGCCGTAAGCATCGTCGCCGCGGAAGACAGACACGTCCGCGCCCTCGACCGAACGCGCGATCAGCACGGCCGGCAGGCCGTTCGCCTCCGCCATGGCAATATCTTCCGGCGGCGTGCCGATCGCCGGCGACATGATCACGCCGTCGGCGCCGAGTTGCAGCAGTGTGTCGATGAAGGTCCGCTGTTTCTCGAGCTGGTCGTAATGGTTGGAGAGCAGGAAGGTCTGTCGGCTGCGGTCGAGTTCCGTCTCGATCGATTTCAGGATCTCAGCGAAGAACGGGTTCATGATGTCGTGGACGACGACGCCAATGATGCCCGAGCGGGAGGTTCTAAGACTGGCAGCGCGTCGGTTGTAGATATAGCCGATGGCGCGCGCGTGTTCCTTGATGCGCTCCCGCGTGTCGTTGGCGACAAGCGGGCTGTCGCGGAGGGCGAGTGAAACGGTTGCCGTCGATACGCCCAGCGCGTCCGCGATGGTGGAAAGCTTGATCTTCTGTGCCAGAGACCCGACCCCAATCCCGATTTAAACTGTTTAAATCGGCTTACGCCATCGAATGTCGGCAAGTCAAAGTTTTTTTGCCAGCTCCTGGTCCTCGGTATTCGGCGCCGAGCGGCTCTTCAGCCGCAAGAGGTGCTCGCGCCGTACGATGTAGAGACCGCTGGCGACTATGATCGCGGCGCCCGCCAGCGTCCAGTTGTCGGGAAACTGGTCGAAGATCACATAGCCGGAAACGATCATCCAGACCATTTGCAGATACGGATAGGGCGCCAGCGCCGAGGTGGTGGCAAGCTTGTAGGCGCGGATGATCAGCCAATGGCCGAAACCGCCGAAGAAGCCGAGCGACAGGAGGATGGCCCAGTGCCACGGCTCCACCGGCAGCGAGGCGGTGTACAAAGCTACCGGCGCCATCAGGATCGTGGGCGCAAGCGCCGAGTAAAAGATCATGCTTTCCGCCGTCTCCCGCACGCCCATCTGCCGCGTCATGATCACGTAGAAGACGTAGGACAGCATCGAGACCAGTGCATAAACGTGGCCGAGCTCGAACGCGGAAACACCCGGCCGGGTGATCACCAGCACGCCGGCGAAGCCGGCGATGACGGCGAGCCAGCGACGCCAGCCCGCCCATTCGCCGAGCAGCGGTCCGGCAAGCGCGGTGATGACCATCGGCGCGAAAAAGAAGAACGACATCGTCTCGGCGAGCTGCAGCGTGCGCAGCGCCATGAAATTGAAGGCGGTGGTGGCGACGAGGAAAACGCCGCGCAGCACCTGCGCCGGCAGGTTCTTCGCTGTGTACATCGCCCGATTGTCCCAGCCCCGGAACAGCAGCAGGACAAGGACGAGATGTGTAGCGAAGCGTACCCAGGCGACGAAAAGCGCCGACATGCCGGAAAGCACGAGATATTTGGCGCCCGTGTCGAGGCAGGCGAAGAAAAAGCCCGCGCCGATGATCAGCAGGATGGCCGCAAGCGGCGTGGCGGTGTCTGTATTGTGCGGGGAGGAATTCAAGGGATTTGCTGGCCGATCGATGAGTGCGTCCCGGCTTTCAGCGGCTCCTCCCGAGCCGCTTCATCCAAATGGACGCGTCGCAGCCTTATTCATCGAGGTCGTCGGCGTCGTCAATCTCGATAATTGCCGCATCGGAAAGATTGGCCTCAACGCGGGAAAGCAGTTTCGACAGCGCCTTCTGCTCCTTCTTGTCGAAACCGCGCAGCGCCTGCTTTTCCGCCTTGCGGACGGATTTCTCGATCGCCTTGATCGCATCGCGGCCGGTGACCGTGAGGTAGATGTGCGCCTGGCGGCCGTCATCCTCTGAGGCGCGCTTCTCGACAAAACCCTGCGCCTGCAGCCGGTTGATCGTCTTGGTGATCGTTGGCGGCCTCACCCCCAGTTTGCCTGCGAGCTTGCCCGGCGTCTGGCCGTCCTCATCGTCCAGCGCCAGCATGATCTGGTCCTGGCCGGCGTAGAATCCATGCGCCAGCAGCCTCGCGGCAAGCGCTGTACGCGACAGCCGCGCCGCCGAATGAAGGCGCCCCATGGTGGCGCTTCTGCTTCCCTTGGTCATCGGCCGGTCCTTTCCCCTCAAAAACCGATCCGGCGGGCGAAACTTTGCCGGCAACAGAAAAGCCCGGGCATGCCAATGCCAGAGTTTTTTATCATTTAGATGACAGGCCGGTTTTACGCCGTTTCTGGCCCAACCATGACCCGTGCAAAAGGCCGGGCGGCATCCTATATGGTGGCCTCATCCGAGAGGTTTAAGCCATGAGCGCAGCGCAGCAGCAGATTCCCGTGACCGTCCTGACCGGTTACCTCGGGGCCGGGAAAACCACGCTTTTGAACCGGATCCTATCGGAGAACCACGGCAAAAAGTATGCGGTCATCGTCAATGAATTCGGCGAAATCGGCATCGACAACGATCTGATCGTGGAATCCGACGAGGAAATCTACGAGATGAACAATGGCTGCGTCTGCTGCACGGTGCGCGGCGACCTGATCCGGACCGTCGAGGGCCTGATGCGCCGGCCGGGCCGCTTCGACGCGATCCTGGTCGAGACCACCGGCCTCGCCGACCCGGTGCCGGTCGCGCAGACCTTCTTCATGGACGAGGACGTTCGCGCCAAGACCAAACTCGACGCGGTCGTGGCGCTGGTCGACGCGAAACACCTGCCGCTGCGCCTGAAGGACTCCAAGGAGGCCGAGGACCAGATCGCCTTCGCCGACGTGATTGTGCTGAACAAGACCGACCTCGTGTCGCCGGACGAGTTGCGCAACGTTGAAGCGACCGTTCGCGCCATCAACCCGACGGCAAAAATCCATCGCACCGAGCGCTCCGGCGTTTCGCTCGACCAGGTGCTCGACCGCGGCGCCTTCGACCTGGCGCGCGCGCTGGAGAACGATCCGCACTTCCTCGACGCGGATGACGACCACCATCATCACGACCACGACGGTCATGGCCGCGATCACCACCATCATGGCGAGGCGTCAGCCATCCATGACGTGACCGTGAAGTCTGTGTCGCTGCGCGCCGGCGAAATGGACTCGAAGAAATTCTTCCCGTGGATCGAGAAGGTAACGCAGGCGGAAGGTCCGAACATTCTGCGCCTCAAAGGCATCATCGCGATCAAGGACGATCCGGACCGCTACGTCATCCAGGGCGTGCACATGATCATCGAGGGCGACCACCAGCGCCCGTGGAAGGATGGCGAGGCGCATGAGAGCCGGCTTGTCTTCATCGGCCGCGATCTCGATGCGGAGAAGCTGAAAAAGAGCTTTGAAGCCTGCCAGGCGGCGTGATTTAAGGCGCGAATGCCTACAGTCGCTCCTTTCGATCTCGACGGTCACTGCGTCGCCGCTGCCTTCATCGGCAATGTCCCGCATTTCGCGCTGGCCGATGGAAAAATCCACCGGCTGGACCACGGTCACCAGACCGAAACCGCGCATGACGGCCTGCTGTCCGCCACCTATGACCCGGCAAACGACCGCCTGATCACGGGCGGCGAAGATGGCAAGGTCGTGGCGACGAAGCCGGAGGGCGTGACCGAAACGCTGGCCGAAATTGGCCGCAAATGGGTGACCTCGGTCGCGGCTGGCCCGCAGGGTGCGGTGGCCTTCGGCAGCGGCCGCGCGGCTTATGTTCGTTTCGCCGACGGCAAGCAGAAAGAATTGCAGCACCCGCGTTCGGTCGAAGGCGTGGCGTTTTCGCCGAAGGGGATGCGCATCGGCGTCGCCC